>JBDHQH010000019.1:0-38915 GCA_039806935.1 Verrucomicrobiota bacterium | reverse complement strand
ATTCTCAAACCCGCTGCTCATCACCACCGCCCCGGTCACGACTTGGGAGTCGATGGACGCGGGAAGGGGGTTGACCCAGCCCTCGAGGGTGAAGCCCGGGCCGCGGCCCACGTTCAGCTCGGGCGCGCGGGGCACCATCATGCGGGTCGCCAGGCCGTCGCCGAAGAACGCCTGATTCACTTGGCCGGTGGTGGAGTTGAACAACACATTGCCGCTCAGGATGCCGTTCAATCCGCTGGCGATGTCGGCGGTGTTGCCATCGAGCGGCCACCAGCCCAGCGTGCCGAACAGGAACGGCGAATGAGTCACCTGGAAACTGAGCGCATAGGACGTGGAGTTGGTTGTGGGCAGCGATCGGGCCAGGCCGGAATCGCCGAGCAGGACGACATTGTTGCTTAACCAGGGCACCGGCAGCAGCGGATACACGGTCGCGTAATTGCTCAGCACGGTCCAGCCATCGAGTCTCGCTCCGGCGCTGTAGGGGCCGGTCAGGACCGAGTCGAAATCATTGGTCCAAAACGACGCCAGGCTGGACCTGCCGATCCCGCCGTTCAGATCATAGCTGCCCAACCCGTAGCTGGATTGCGCGCCGCGGTCCTCGAAGAGCAGTACTCTTGTGCCATGCGGACTGATCAGCGTGATCGCCAGGTCCGAAATGCGCGGGTGGTTGATCAACAGGCCGACGTCGAGCGAACTGATGGGCAGATGGACCAGGTTCGTGGCGTAGGCGTAGGTGACGGCGTCATCGGCAATGGGGACCAGGCCCGTGCTCGTCGCGACGGTGTTGGCCCGCGCGGAGGGATCACGCATCACGACCGCGTAGAGCCGGACGCGCTGCGTGGCCTCGTTCGGATTATAAACACCGAGATGATAACGGCCGGGCGCGAGCGGCGGCGTGTCGGCGGGGGAAATGTTCAGGCAATCTCCCGGCGGCGCGATCGGAAGCGAGTAGTCGAAATTGGTGCGGTTGGGGAGGTTGCCTTTCCGCACGTACAATTCCATGGGCAGCGTGTTGCCGCTGACGCAGACCTGGAGGTTGGTGGCGTCGGCGGGGACATCGATATAATCGAAGCTGTAGGTGTGCGGCGGCACGTCGCGGAAGGCGCCGTTGGGATCGACATCATGCGGTTCGATCCGGATGGTAAACTGATCGATGCGGCCCGTGTGCGTGATGGCATTATCCACCATGGCGAGCAGCCAGACTCCGGCGCCCTCCTCGCCGATGAAATCAGCGAGCGATCCGGGCCCATCGCTTTCCCGGGAGTTGGGAATGTCGCCCTGGCCATTGTCTTCATACACGAAGCGATAGGATAAGGGGGGAGGATCGCCGGGCGGGAAGGTGTGGTTGTTCAGCGCCACGTACTTCTGGTCGTGGGTGAGCCGGCCCAGCAGATCGCCAAAATTTTCGTGCGTCATCTCATTGGTGACCACCACCCGCCGGATTTCGACCGGCTCAACGCAGAAACCAAACACCAGCGCCGCTTGCGGGTTGTTCGGGGCGCCGTCCGGAATGATGGCGGGCATGGGCACCCCGCGAAGGATGAAATTGCCCTCCTCATTGCTGGCGAAGGGCAATTCGCTGAAAATGGCCAACAAGCCGAACTCCGCCGCCTGCTGGTCCTCGGACTTCACGCCGATGTAGTAGAGCGCGCCCGGCAGGGCGTTGCTGAGGGTGATCAGTTCAGTGCCCCGGCGGCCGAGGGATTTGAAGGCCGCATCCACGGCGGTGGGAACCAGGTTGGTGAGGTTCGGATCCGTCGAGACGAACAAGTCAATGTCGGCCTCGGCCCGGGAGGCGTTGTCGGGGTTATAGGTGTTGGTTACGCCCATGCGGGGCAGGGACAGGGTGGGCGGAAGAAAGGTCACGAAAGCCGCGTTGGTGAAGTTGAGGTCGTTCGAAATGACATAGAAGTGCCATTGGTTGGTCATGCCCAGCGTCAACTGCGCCCCGCCGCGGTTGGGCAGCGGCAGGGTGTTGGTGCCGAGCAGCGGGGTGTTCGCGCCCACATGCTGATGCATCAACATGCCTCCGGAGGTATCCGTCGTCAGCCCGGCCAGTTGATTGGTCATTAAGGTGACATTCCAGGAGGGAGAAGCGGCCACCGCGCCGGCGTCGCTTAATTTGAGCGCGTCGGGGATGTCGCCGATTCCGCTCGAGATCACCAGGGCGTAATCTTGCACGACATTGTCCGGGTGTCCCGCCACGGCGTTGACGTTCACCGCTTTGCCGATCACGGTTACGGCGTAGCGCGAGCCAAGCGGAGGAGGAAGATAAACATTCTCGACGTTATTGATCACATCCACGACGGCGGGCCCGTTGGTGTCCCACGGGGAGTTGAAATTGCTGACCGGCCGGATGTCGTTGCCGAAGTAAATCTCGCCGGTATCGAGATTAGTGACCACCAGATCCAGATTATTGACCAGTTTGATGCTCGCGGCGGGGTTTCCGGGCGGATCGGTCCAAACGACGGTGACCCGCAGCGGCTGCAGCATGGCGTTGGTCGAGAGCTCGATGATCCGGGTGTGCGAGTCTCCGGTGGCCAGGGCGTTGGTGGGGCTTTGGTCGAAAACGAGCTTGGGCAGGCTCCCGGAGTCAGTGGCGTTCGAGAGGGCGGCGGGGATCGTGTTGGGCAGGTTGACCAGTCCCCAGCCCTGGTAGTTGATGGTGTTGGTCACCTGGAAATCATAGAGCGTGTTGATGGAGCGCGCGCCGTTGATGAGCAGCGCCTTCATCAGCGCCGGGCTGTTGGTCTGCCCGAGCCGGGTTTGAAAAAACTCCTGCACCAGAGCGGCCGCGCCGGACACCGCGGCGGCGGCCATGCTGCTGCCGGACTCATAGCGGTAGTACGGTCCGAGGGTGTTGTTCAAGTTGCTCAGGGCGATCGTGTAGGCCTCGGTGTCGTTGGTGACGACCAACTCGGTATTGACGACGAAATTCATCGTGGCGTCGTAGGGGTTCCCAATCCCGTAAAACCAGATGCCGCCCTTCGGGCTGAGTGGCGCGTCCGCCGGGAAGTCGAGCTGGTTCGTGCCGATTACCGCGGCATCCGGGCTGAAGGTGTCATTGGTATAGACGAAGATCGGCAGGGGCCGGGAACCCGAGACGGTGATGCGCAACGAGGCCGCCTGATCGGTGACGAAAATGCCGTAGGTGGTGATTTCACCCGGGGTGGCGCGGTCAGTAAAGCTGTTCCGCTCCGTCGAAGTCGTGGCGTAGTAGGCCGCCTCGTTCCAATTGGTCGAGCGCAGGGAGACGGTAAAAACGCCGGGCGCCACCACGTCGGGTTTAAAGCGCCCATAGTCTCCCTCGACTCCGATGCCTACGTTGCCCCGGCTCGAGAACGCCGCCACTTCGCTGGGCGAGTCCGTCAGTTCCCGCCAGGGTTGATTCGTGGTGCAATTGGCGCTGCCGTTCGTGGAACCCGGGTCGGGCATGCATTTGATCACTTCATTCGTGATGTCCCGAAGTTGCTCGATGGCTCCGACGGTCAGGACGTTTTTTGCCGTGGCCGGCGAGAAGATGGTGTCCGCGCTGCCCCCCAGGCCATCGGGATCGCCGAGGCCGTTATTGCCCGAGGGAAAGATGAACATCAGCGGTTGCGGCCCGCTGACGGTGGGAAGCGCGTCGCGAACCGCCGCGTCGTAGCTGGCGCAAGCGAGATCATAGGAACTGGCCGCCTCGTACTGCCAGCCATTGTTCGAGATGAGCGCGTTGGTCCGGGCGGCGCGTTCCTGCAGCGACCAGTCGGGCGCCGAGAGCGGCAGGGCGAATAACGAGGCGCCCGGCGCCTGGCCGCGGAAGTCGGCGTTGGAGATCGAGCCGCTGGCGACCGAACCGACGTTGACCGGGTCCGTGGATTTGGCGCCGTTGCCGGCGATAATGCCCGCCACATGCGTGCCATGGCCGTTTGAATCAATGCCGCTCGACGGAACATCAAAAAACACCCGATTCTCCAAATCCGGGTGCTGCGCATCGACTCCAGTGTCCACCACGGCCACCAAAATGTTGGTGCCGGTCAAATCCAGATAATTGGAGGAGATGAGGGTGTCGGGCGCCACCCCCAGACGCACCCGGCTCAGGTCGTTCGCGGGCAGCCGGGCCGGGGTCGGCTCGATCTCCTGCACTTGGGGAAGCGACGCGAGCGCGGCGATCTGGCCAGTGCCGGCCCGGATCTTCAGCACGGGGCCGAACGGGGATTTTTCGCGGCTGAGGAGATTGGCGCCGAGCGTATCCAACGCCCGGATGGCCGCGTCCTCGCAATCGTTAAACAGGAGGACGGTCAGGGGGAGTCGCTCCGCCACCCTGGGGCTTTCGAGGGCCGCCTTCAGCAGCGCAGGCTTGAGCTTGTAGTATGGCTCGTAGGGAAGAACTCTTGGGGCCGCAGGCTGGGTGGCGATGCGGCGGGCGGCCTCTGCAGTGGCGGTGACCAGGTAGGCGTTGTTGGGAATATAGGAGACAATAGCTGCTCCGGCTTCGGCAAGCATCATTCGAAACGCCTGATCGAGCGCCTGGCGGGATTGCACGATATAGGCTCCCGGATCACCGTGAGCCCGGAGTTGATCCGGGATTTTCAGGCTTCCGCCGCCGGCCGTGTCGATGAGCGCGTTTTCCAATAGGATGGCCTGGTCGCTGTGAATCAGTTCGCGAAGCGGCTTCGTGGTGTTGCTCAACCGGTAGGTTAACGCTGAAACCGGCGTGACTCGCGCGTCGTTCCCTGCGGGCGCCGCGTTGAGGTTGCCGGAGGCGCTCAGCAGCCGGACGGAAAGGGGTGCGGATGGCGAGGCGGGAGAATTCTCACCCGGGTGCGCCGCGTCATTGGCCTGCCTGGAGGCGGCCTTGCGCTGGGCTTCCCATTCATCCCCAAGCCGCCAAAAATACAAAGCCGCCGCGAAACAGAGCAAGCTGACGCAGAACCAGAGTAGAGGTCGCCGACGCATAAAATTCTAGTTGTTGTGATTCAAGTTTCCGGTTCGATGCAAATGGTTTTGACCTGCGGCGAGGAGCCGTTCCGGCTGCTTGCCGGCCAGGTTTTCCGCGGTTCTGCCGCTTCGGGCGATGGGGTGAAGAGATGACGCCATGGGTTAGTCGGGCGGCAAAACGTTAAAACTCTCCGTGACCGTTTCCCAGTGGTATTTGGGCGGATTCGCGTTGGGATCGTCCACCTTCTTCACCAAGCGGACCAGGGCGCGAGTGGCCACCTCCGCCGTGATCTGGTAATTCGTGCAAAGGCCGAAGTACTGGGAAGGCCCGTTTACGACGATCGACTTGTCCGCCGGCTTCAAAGCCTGGCCGTAAGAGAAGACCAGATAGCGCGGCGCGGACTCGACCGTGAGCAGCCCCAGCGTTTGCTGTGGCAGCCATTCATAAACGGTATCGGGCAGTCCGTAAGCGCGCAGTGAATCGACGTTGACGTTGGTGGCGGCGAGGAATGGCGAATACTCGGTCAGTTGCGGGACCGAGAGAATATCGCCCAGGTATTTGAAGGCGCCGCCGTAGTCGCGTTCCCGCACCTCGTTGATGGCGGTTACCAGCCGCCAGAGCGGCGAGTTGGTGCCGGCCTTTGCGCCCGCGGGTTCGATGACCGACCAGGTGAGATTGGTCGGGGGCTGGAGGAGACTGGCGGAGGGATCGCCCTGGAGCGTCACCAGGCCGCTAAAGACAGCGGACCAGGCCGCCAGTCCCGGTTGGTTGATCGAGAGCTGGCCGCGGGTGGCCGAGTCGTTGATTGCCGCGGTGAAGACCTCGAGCAGTTTGCGGTCCTCCACCGGCGCGGTCCGCAGGGCATCGATCGCATCACTGTTGCCCGTCCATTCCCGCCAGGTCTTCTGCCCGATGGCGCCGGCGGCTAGGATGTTCGTGGACTTAAGGAAAACGGTTTGCCATGGGGTGCCGCGATGCACGCGCCCCAGCCAGCCCACGTTCGGAAATTTGTTGGTGGGGAATTCCCAGAAATCCGAACTGCGCACTCCCGGATCTTTGACGGCGAAGTTCGTCGCGTTGGGATCCCCCGTGTTGCCGCCGGACTCGCTCCCGGTGTGCATGTGAGAGCCTCCCCAGGGACTGTAGCGGTTATTGACCAATCCGAGATTTGGCAGAAGCTCGATCCGATCGCTGTATTTTTTGACTTGAACCTCGCTGCCCGGCAGATACAAAAGGTCGTCCTTGGTATAATGCACGAGGGGATCATTCGCCTGCCAGGAGAGGCTCTGTTGCACCCGGCCGGTGGGAGTGAAGGGCACCTGTATGCTCGTGTTGGTGCCCTGTTTGGCGCAAAAGGCGGTGAACTTGTTTATCTCCATTCGCTTGGTCGAGCTGTCGGCTGGATTATCCGGCCCAAAGGCTCTCCAATCGGCGCTCGCGGCGGCCGGATTCATGGAGAATACGATCTGATTAACCACCCCTTCCGGATATCCCTGGCTGGTTAGATTTGTGCTCCACATGTTCGGCAGGCCTTGGTCCGCTTGAGCTCCGGCCAGGGCATCGCTGAGATTGATGTTGTTGGTCAAGCCGCCTAAATGCACGTAGTCCAGCAGACGTCGCGTGGCCCGATCCACAATCAGGAAGACGACGCGATTGGTGAGATTGAGGTAAAACTTCGGTTGCGGTATCTCTCCAGGCGTTCGTTCAAAAGTGGAGAAAATATTGCTCTGTATCAGGGAATTGTTGCCCCATCGATAGATCGAGCTGGGAATAAAGGGCTGAATGGAGGTCAGCGGAGTGATGAACGATCGGGGATCGATGTTCAACTCGCTTTGAATTCCCGGCCAAACGGTGTTCGTCAGGTTGGGGAATGGCACGCTGGCTCCCATGGCGAAACGCGGCAGAGCGATCCGGTTGATGGCGCCCCCCTGGCCCACCATCGTGAAATACCAGCTCCCGATATTGGTGGCGAGGATCTCCACCGGGCGGGTATAGTTGGTGCGATAGGAGTTCCAGGCTTCAATGCCGAAGGCGTTGGTTACGTTCAGCACATACATGAAGTTCGTGGCGTTTGGCAAAGAACTTGGGGAGGGACGCGCAAGTTGCAACTTCCGGGTCAATTGGAAGAAGCTCTGCATCGTGAACTCATTAAAATTAGGGAACCCCTTTTTGGCCGCCACGACCAGCGGGACGCCGATCACCAGGTCATTGACGCCGACATTGTCCACGCCAGCGGAGCCTTCGGAATCCAAATCGCGCAGCGGAAATTGTTGAAATACTTGCTCGGCAGTCTCCTTGACCTCCTTGAAATCCATGATGGTCAGCGAGTGAGTGGCGGGGTCGGCTCGAAATTGCGGTCGAAAAATGGTTGGCAGAAAGGGATTGGCCATGTTCGTGCCCTTGGTGCTCTCGTAAATGTTGGCGGCCACTTGCAACAGACGATGGACGCTGGCTGGATAAACATTCCAGCCATTTGTATAGACCGGGATGGCGTTCACTCCGAAGGAAAACCCGGCTTGCTTCAAAAGCTTATCGACGGCGTTGGTGAAAAAGATTTCCGCCGCCGGGCGCCCGCCTATGATCGCTTCGCTCCAGGGGATGAAATTGGTCTCGCTCAGTCCGCCGATGTTGACGTAATTGATGTTCAGCTTGCCCGGGTTTTCGGCGGCGGAGTCCGCGCCGAGCTGCGAGAGCATCCGATAATAGGTGTACCGATTGTAGGAGTCATTGTTGGTGGAAGCCATTTGCATCCGGGAAACGAAATTCAGCGAGAGAGGCGAGACTCCCACGGTGGCTTTGCGCGGATCGAAAAGTTCCTGGGCGGAATAAAAATGATTGGCGTCGAACGCGCCTGGCCAGCCTTTCGCGGGGTTGTCGGAGTCGATCCCTCCCGTCCCCACCCAGTTTGGCTGGGTCATCAACGGTCCGTGCGAGTAGCCGTCGATGCCGTCAACTCTGAAGGCCTGAGCGCCCACAGGGCCGAAGAGGTCCTCCACGGACCATCGCTGTGGTCGATCCCAGCTTATGGGAGGATACTGATAGCGCCACCGAAGCAGGGCGCAGGCGTCGTCGAAAGCGGCGCCGGTATTTGGCCGGGTGAGGTCCAGATTGTAAAAGTAAGCCGCGCCAAAAGGGGTTCCGACGGGGTAGGGCCAAAAATTGGTGTTGAGATCAACCAGGAACCCCGCGAGGTTCAACTCCCAGGTGCCCACCCCTTGATTGCGCAGAAAGCCGTCCCCCGCGGTCATCGTGGGCAGAGATAATTGACGGGCATAATTGTGGATATGGTTGAGATCCAGCGTTCGTCCGACGGGAACAGCGATATAAGCGTAGCGATAGAGGAAGGGGTTGTCCGCGGAGTGGGCGCGATCGGGGAATTCGAGTCCGCCGATCCACTCCGGGTCGCCGACAAAGTTGTTGCTCAACACCCCGACCGGAGCGGCGGTATACAAGCCGTTCGAACTGATGAAAGGGAGACCCGGATTGGGGCCGATCAGCGGCAGCAAGCCGTTGGTGTCGTAGCGGCCGTTGCGATTCAAATCGAGGTAAAACCGAAAATCCATGGCGTTGGCGGCGGCGCGATTCGTGATAAAAACCGGCGGGCGTGGATCGTAGAAAAGATTCGTCAGGTTTTGCAGGCGGTCCGCGCCGGACAACGGCTGGGAGGGGTTGCCGAAGACGTGCTCGTAATTGACGTTGCGGAAATCCGAGAGGCCGGAGATGAAGCCAGCCCGCTGCACGTAATTAGTCGAAACCACGAGCCCGTAAGCGTCGAATTGCGAATAGACGTTCGTGTTGGCGACGAACGGGGCCAACACCTGCGCTTTGAAGCGCTCGAGGGCCGTGTCGGCCGCCAACTGAGCCAACGCCTGGTCCGTGGTGGTAGTGACGGCGCCGCGCTCGGCGCGGCTGATGACCAGGAAGGCGACGGTCATGAAGGTGATCACAGCCAGGAGAATGAGCGTGATCACGAGCGCGACGCCGCGTTCAGCGGCCCGGACGCGCGCGCGGCGGCGGACGAAATGGGCAACGGTCATCTTCATGGGATCTGGTAAATCGAAAGGTCGCCGTTCCGGAGGGGAACGCGCTGCCGGAATAGATGCACCTGGGCGACGTGATTGGACAAATAGCGGCGTTGGGCAAGCTGCATCTCCGGGCTGGGGATTACGGCGGGATCGGTGTTGCCGATGGCGCGGTAGCGTTGCCAGATCCGCGGCTCCAGGATGCCCAGTTCCAACTCGACCGAGCCGGGGGTCGCGTTGTTGGTGCAATACCAGGCGATCTGCTCCCCGTCCAGGGGGCTGCGATATACCACCGTGTTTTTCGGGTAGTTGGTTTCGCTCATCAACCAGGTCAGCAGGCGTCCGTCATGGTCGTAAGCGCGCAGGCGCAAATGGACGACGCCATCCATGAGCCGGTTGAAGTTTGAGGGGTAAGCCGCCAGGAAAGCCGCGCTGGTGGTGATCGGAGCGTTGCGGGCATTGGTGACGCTGAAACTGTAGAGCGTCCCGGCGGGCGCGCCGAAATAATCCGGCACTACCTCGAACCCGGTGCCAATCCAGTCCTGGTTGACCTGAGTCAGCAGGAAAAAGCGCTGAACCAGGTTTGTGCGGGGCAGGGCATTGCCGGGCAGATCTTGATACATCGGCCCCATCGAGATCACCGGTTCCGCGAACATGTTGGTTGTGGAATGCCAGCGCCCGTCCGACTCCAGCCGGGGCGTCGAGGCCGCCGGCTTCGCTTGCTCGATTTGCCGGGTGATCATCTGCATCACCGCGCGCCCGCCTTCCAGCACATCGGTTTGGCTGAGGCCCGCGCGGAAGGCCTTTTGCGTCTGGTTGAACATGGCTAGCAAGCCCAGCACGATGAAGGTGAGCAGCGCCATGGCCACCATCAACTCGATCAGGGAAAAGGCCGAGCGCGATTCCGTGCGCCGACGGGCCGTCGAGAGGTCTTTCGGGATCGTCTTTTTCATGGCGCTTTGACGTAGATGCTGGGCTCGAAGAAGTAGAGCGTCGCGCCCGGATGGCCGAAAAACGTGTTCCAGTTGCTCGACAGGACGCCGCCGGCCGTGGCGCGGAAAACGAGCCGTCCGGGACCGGCGTCGCCGTTAGCCAGCAACGGCCAGCGGAAGGTCAGGCGGAGGTCGTGCAGGTTGTTGGCCAGGGCGCGCTGCGCATTCCAATAGTTGGTGTTCTCCGGGGTGGTGTCAAACCAGGGGACATTGGTGTCCCAGGCATGATAGCCGTTCACTCCCACAATCAGCCGGTAGTTGAGCGCCAACTCCTGAACCGAGGCATTTGTTTGCGGGCTTTTTTCGCTGGCCGGACCGCTGATCGAGCGGACGAAGGCGACCAGGTAATTGCTGGTGAAACCCGCGGGTTGGCCGGAATTGTCGCTGGTCAGAATGATTTTCGGAGTGCTCAGCAGGCCGACGATGCGGGCGCCGTTTGTCAGTTCCATGCCGGGAAGGAAAGCGGCCCGATCCGTGTACCACCATGGGGCGGGAGAGGAGATGTAATTGGAATTGACCCCATAAAAGGCGAGGTAATTGGTGATTGCCGTCACGTAGTTGGTCAACTCGTCCAACCCCCGCTCGCCGTTGCGCAGCGCATTCATGAAGATGGTGGCGTCCTGGTTGATGATGGTCTCCTGACGGTTGTCTTTCTGGACGTTCAGGCCGGTGGGAAGAATGCCGATGATGGCCACCAGGGCGAAGCCGATGATCGCGAGTGAAATCGCGATTTCGATCATGGTGAAGCCGGCCTGGGGACGGCGGATATTCCGCCGCGGATCAGGGTGTCCGCGGCCGGGGCGGAGAGGTGGGAGGATCGCAAGGTTCATCGGACCTCCTGTCGTTCGATGCGGGCGCGGCCAGTGAGCCAATCGATGTTGACCAGGTTGAAAGCGAGTGTGCTATTTCCCGGCGGGATTTGGGTGAAGCTCGGAGCAGCGAAGATGGGCGTTTTGGTGCCTTGATCCCGAGGAATGCCGACACTGCCCAGAGCCAGCGGGATAATCTGGTTTTCATTGAGCAGTTGGTTCTGGCTGTTCACGAGCTGGCCCATGGAGTTGAAGGCGAGATAAGGCAGGTTGACATACAGCGGCCTTTGCGCGGAAGCCGAAGGAGTGTTGGCGCGAGGGAAGGGAATATCGTTGGTCCAACTAAAGCCCCGCACCGTAAAACGCACCACCTGGCTGGGGGTGGGACCGTTGGTTTGATATAAAAAGTTCGGAGGATTGATCGGGCCGAATTTTGTCAGATCGATGAAGGTGCCCTCCGGCAGGGTTTTCCAAGTTCCCAGGTAGCGAGGCGTGGATCGCCCGGGCTGATCGCCCAGGCTGTGCAGCGAGACGAAATTGTAGCCGATGTATTGTTTGTCCAGCAGTTGCCTGGCCTGGGCCAGATCCTCAGCCGTCCAGTTCTTGTTGTAATTCAGATCATTCCAAAAATTCGTGGGAACAAACACCATGAAGACCGTCGTGCGCTGGGAAATGGCGAGTTGCCGGGCGCGCGCGACGTCATCGAGGAACTGACGGCTGGCCGCCGCCATGACGTTGGGTTTGAAGACGCGCAGATTCGGCACCGTGATCGCCGCCAGCAGACCGATGATGGCGATCACCACCAGCAATTCGATCAAGGTAAAGGCTGATTCCTCCTGGCGCGCGCGCCGCCTGGCGGGCAGTGCGCGCGCTGGTTTGTACCGGTTTAATGGAAGCGAGTTCACAGGCGCATCTGATTATTGTCTCCAGCTCAGGATATTGTCCTTGTTCGCGCCCTCGCGAGCGCTGACTCCAGGGTCGATCGTCTTGTCTGGCCCGGCGGACCAGACCATGATAGGCGCGTTGCACTCGTACACCGGCGATCCACCAATCAGTTTGGGGATCAGGCCGTTCAACCCCGCTTTGGGGTTTGCGGACGAGGAGGCGTCCTGCGAAACGGAGATCAACCGATAAAACGCGTCGCGGCTCTTGCCATCATTGTTGAGGTCGATGGAGATAATGTAGGGGTTCAGGAACGGATCACGGTAAACTCCGTCGGGGCCGACTCCGGGAAGGTTGACGGCGCCGGACATTCTGGCGTTGAGAAAGGCGTTCTTCTGGGGGTTCTTGACGTGGCCTTTGTTGATGGTGGCGCGACCGTCCGGGTATTGCTCAAGGTCCATCAAGATGGCGATGAGTTCGGCGTTGTTGGTTTGGTAGTTCCGCGCGCCATAGTTATTCACGATCTGGGTCGTGCCCGTCGGGGTTTTGATGGCGTCCGCGGACACGTTTGCCGTGCCGAAGGTGAAGTCCTCGTCATTCTGCGCGGCATAATTCGCGGCCTCGGCCGAGGCGGGCATGCGGTTGTAGGTGGTTTCGTACTGTTGGATGGCCTGCGCGATCTGGCTCATTTCCAGTTGCGCCTGTTTCACTTTGGCCTTCGTTTTCACGGCCGAGAGCGCCGGCAACAGCATGGCGGCGAGAATGGCGATGATCGAGATGACGACCAGCAATTCGATCAATGTGAAGGCGAGTCGAGTGGCGCCGCGGGTTGGAAATTTCATAAGATGCGTCTGGGTTAGTAAGGAGAACTGACGATGAGCGGTTCTTTGCTCCAATTACTGAAACGGTTGGTTTTACCGTCAATGATGACATCGATCCACAACTCGTAGGAGTTCGGGCTGTTGGTGGGATTGGAGGAATTATAACGCCAGGGATTGACACCGGGATGTCCGATAATCCATTCGTTTGGCCCCCGCCAGGGCACCGAGCAGGTGAGAATCCGCACCCCGGCGCCGATCTCCGCGTATTGGCCGTTTTTGAGGCCGTTGAGAAAAGCCTTGGCCGAGCGGCCTTCGTCGTTTCCCGCGCCGCGGATGCTATTCACGATGCCGGCCACCCGGCCGCCGAAGAGCGAGTTCAGGCCGGGGGTATCGATGCGCGCGCTGTTATCCAGCGTTTCGTAGCTCATTCCATTCGGGGATTCGGCGGCTCTGCACCCGAGCAGCTCGTAATAAAGCTGATTCACCCACGGGTTTCCTGGATTATCCGGCGGATAATGCCCCAGCCTCGCTTTATAACTGTCGATAGCCGTCTCCACCTGCGCGAGTTCCGCGCGGGTTTTGGACCGAAGCTTGTTGCGATTCACCGCTCTGGTGATCGGAAAAATCAAAGCTGCGAGCAGGGCGATCACGGAGATCACCACCAGCAGCTCGATCAAGGTAAAGCCGGTCGAGCGGCGGCGCGGGAGGAGGTAAACGGTGGGTTTCATGAATTTCGGGCTAACGTTCGCGCAATTCGTGCTCCATGCGTTCGCTCAGCCATTGTTTGATCATGCTTTGGTAATTCAGGTAGCGCGAGCGCGCCAAACGTTTGATCCGCGCCAACATTCGCGGGTCGATGCGCAGGGTAATGGTGACCGATTCCGACGCCTCGGCATTGCCCGCGAGGGCGGCTTCCATCAAGCGCAGGTCGGGCTTGTTCTCCGACCAGAAACCCGCCTCGGCTTCCTCGTTGTCGAAAATCGGGACTTCCTCCCATTTGGCGATGGCGCGCATAACCTCAGGGGCTGCTGCGGAGCGGGCGGGCGGGCGAACGATCGACAATCGCCACCTCGAATTTCTCGCAGGCGCTCGCGTGAATGACAATCTTGAGTGCCTGCCCGGCGGGCGTCGAACGGGATGGCGCCGTTCCGCGACTCCGAAGGAGTGCGGACGGGCGACCGCTTCGATGGTTTGGTTTCATGTTAATCGGCTGAGCCGTGGTTTTGTAACCGTTTCCTTAATGGGCCAGCATCTGGTCCATCTTCCGCTGATAAAAGAACCGCTCTTCGGGTTCAAATGAGCGCGCGTGAATGACGCGCACCTGCTTGCCGTTCGTGCGGTACACGCTGAAGATGCCGGTCCCGTCCGCCGCCATACCCAAGTTGAAAAACCGGGCCTGAACGGAGAAACGGGGCGAATCAGGCAACAAACGGATCGCGAACGGATCCTCGAACGATTCTTCGATTTCCTGCAAGGTCAAAGAGCTGTCGAGATTGAAGGGCGGGTTAGACCAATCGAACTCCATGGCTGCTCAACTGTATTTAGATCGCCCATGCAATGTCTTTACAATGTATTTACAAGACCGGGCGCAACTTGTCAATACTCTTAAAGCGAAAAATCTTTCGTATCCGGTTTCTTCCGTGAATCACTCGTCTTTTTTCCCGCCGCCCGAGTCGCCGACGCGGTTCATCAGTTCGATCAGAGGCAGGAACATGGCGATGACGATGCTGCCGACGACCACAGCTAGAAAGACGATCATGATCGGTTCGAGCAGCGAGGTCATGGCGGCGACGGCATTATCGACCTCGTCGTCGTAATTGTCGGCGATTTTGAGCAACATTTCGGGCAAGGCGCCGGTTTGCTCCCCGACGTCCACCATGGAGACGACCATGGGGGGGAAGACGCCGCACGCTTCGAGCGGGGCCGTGATGGTCTCGCCCTCTTTGACGCTTTCATGCACCGCGCTGACGGCGTTGCTGATGATGACGTTGCCGGCGGTTTCTTTGACGATGGTGAGCGCCTGAAGGATGGGGACGCCGGAGCTGATGAGGGTGCCGAGCGTCCGGGTAAACCGGGAAATGGCCACTTTGCTGATAACGGGGCCGACAGCAGGCATCTTGAGCTTGAACTTATCCCAAACGTGGCGGCCGAATTTGGTTTTGATGAACAAGAGGAACAAGACGACGAACACGGCGACGATACCCGCCGTGCCGAGGAAGTTGTCCTTGATCATCCGGCTGATGCCGAGCACAAGCCGCGTGAAGGCGGGCAGTTGGGCTCCCTCCAACATGCCGGCGAACACCTGCTCGAAGGAGGGCACGACTTTGATCATCAAAATCAGCAAGATGCCGGTGGCCACCACGAGCACGGCGACCGGGTAGAACATGGCGGCGATGACCTTGCCTTTGATTTTCTGGGCCTTCTCCATGAACTCCGCCAGGCGGGTCAGCACGACCTCGAGCACGCCGCCCATTTCACCCGCTTTGACCATGTTCACATAGAGGCGATTGAAGACTTTGGGATGCTGCGCCAGACCCTCGGAAAAAGTGCTGCCGCCTTCAATCGAGGCGGCGAGATCGCCCAGAATGCCTTTGAGGGTGGCATTTTTCTCCTGTTTTTCGAGCACGCGCAAGCCACGGAGCAGGGGCAGACCGGCATCCACCAGGGTCGCCAATTGGCGGGTGAAGGTGGTGAGCACTTTGGTCTTCACCTTGCCGCCGAGGCCCGGGATCTTGATGTTGATGTTGATCTGGCCCTTTTTCCCGGGCTTTTTGCCGGGGCGCGCGGGTTTTTTGGGGCCTTTTTCCGCCTTTTCCTTGAGCTCGACGATCTTCGTCGGGAAGAAGCCCATCTCTTTGACGCGGCCGATGGCTTCGTTCTGCGTGGCAACTTCAAGGGTGCCCTTGGTCTCCTTGCCACTCGGGTCCATGGCGACGTAACTGAACTTAGGCATACTGGATCCTTTCGTGCGGGGCGGGGGGCGAACCGGGCGCGGGCCGAGCCCTCCCCAGCGGGCGCGCCGGCAGGGCGCCGCGGAGCGGGCTGGCATTCCGTGAGCGGTAGCGCATCAAGTGTATTTTACAACTTCTTCAATCGTGGTGTCACCGTCGAAAATGCTGCGCAGGCCATCCTCGCGGAGGGTGACCATGCCCAGTTCGATGGCCTTTTGACGAACGACAACCGTCGGGGCGCGTTCGTTGATGAGCACGCGAATGGCGTCGTTGATGGTAAGCAGCTCGAAAATGCCTTTTCGTCCGTGGTAGCCGGTGTCGTTGCAACTCGAGCAGCCGCGGCCGTAATAGAACTCCTTGTCGCCCAAGTCGTGGGGCGAGAGGTTGAGCAGGGCGAGCTGGGTTTCGGTCGGCTCGAAGGCGGTGCGGCATTCTTTGCAAACGCGCCGGACCAGCCGCTGGCCGACGACCGCCATCAGGGTCGAGGAAATCAGAAATGGCTCGACGCCCATGTCGATCAGGCGGGTCACCGCGCCCGGCGAGTCGTTGGTGTGCAGGGTGCTGAGCACCAAGTGACCGGTGAGCGAGGCTTGGATGGAGATCTGCGCGGTTTCGAGGTCGCGCATTTCACCGACCATGATGATGTCCGGATCCTGGCGCAGGAACGAGCGCAGGGCTTTGCTAAACGTCAAGCCCACGGAATCATTGATGGCTACCTGCATGATGCCTTCGATGTCGTACTCGACCGGATCCTCAGCCGTCAGGAGCTTCGAATCGATCGTGTTGACACGGCGTAAGCAGGAATAGAGGGTGGTTGTCTTGCCGCAACCGGTCGGGCCAGTGGCGATGAAAATGCCGTTGGGCCGCTGGATCGCTTCGCAGACGTAGTCGTAAATCATCTTCGGCAGACCCAAGGACTCGACTTCGAGATTGACGGCCGAGCGGTCCAGCACGCGGAGCACCACCGACTCGCCAAACTGGGTCGGCAGGGTCGAGACACGCAAATCAATGCTGCGATCCCCCATGTAAAAATGCACGCGGCCGTCTTGCGGAATCCGCCGTTCGGAGATGTTCAGGTTGGCCATGACCTTGATGCGGGAGATCACCGGCAGGGCCAGGTGCTTGGGCGGCGGAGACATTTCATAGAGCGCGCCGTCCACGCGGTAGCGGATGCGAAATTCGGTTTCAAACGGCTCGAAGTGAATATCCGAGGCGCGATCCTGAACCGCCTGCATGAGCACCAGGTTGACGAAGCGCACAATGGGCGCCGCGTCCGCCAGGTTCTTCATGATGTTGATGTCGTCATTCTCGGCGGCGGTGACTTCCTGGGCGATTTCCTTGTCCGCGCCGAGCTCCTTCAACAACTCGGAGACGCTTTCGCCGCCGCCGTCGCCGTCGGCGTAATACTTTTCGATCGCCTTCTGGATCGCAACCGGATCCGCCACGACCAGTTGGATGTCCTTGCCTTTGACGACAAAGTTCAGTTCGTCGGCGGCCGAGGGATTGAGCGGGTCGGAGAGGGCGATCTTGAGCGTCGAGCCGGAAAGCTCGACCGGCAGGCACTGGTGGGTCCGGGCGATCTTGGCGGGCACCGTCTTGATCACCTCGGGAGGGAGCGAACGGCCGTTGAGGGTGACGACCTCGGTGCTGAGGAAATTTGCCTGAACCTGGAGGATCGAATCGAGATCCATGATGCCGAAATCCTGCAGGATCTGGAGGACGGGCTTGCCGGAGCGCTTAAACTCGCTGAGGACCTCCTCGAATTGAAGATCGTCAATGAGGTTCTCGCGCTTGATCAGCGACAGCAGCGGGGAGAGGTTCTCGTCGGACATGGGAGCGGTTCAGGTTGAGCGCGGCATGGCGATCAGGTTTTTCCGGCCACCACGGCCTCGGTATCGGCGCCGACGGCCTGGGCGAGTTCGAGTTCCTGCAGTTTGGCCTGGATCGTGACGGGATCCTGAGCCTTGGTGACCACCTCCTCGCGGGCGATCATGCCGGCCAGATATTTTTCGAGGAGGAAAGAATCGAGGGTGACCATGCCATATTTGGCGCCGGTCTGAATGTCGGATTGGATGCGGAACGTTTTGTTATCGCGGATCAGCGCGGCGATGGAGGGGGTGTTGACCATGATTTCAAACGCCGCCACCCGGCCGGGCTTGTCGATGCGCGGAATCAAAAGCTGGGAGATGACCGCCTGGAGCACGGTCGAGAGCTGAATGCGAATCTGCTCCTGCTGATTGGTGGGAAACGCGTTCACCACGCGATCAATCGTTTTGGCGGCGCCGGTGGTGTGCAGGGTGCCGAAGACCAAGTGGCCGGTCTCGGCGGCGGTGATGGCGGCGTCGATCGTCTCCAAATCGCGCATTTCACCGACCAGAATGACGTCCGGATCCTGGCGCAGGGCGCGGCGCAGCGCTTCGGCGAAATTCGGCACATCCACGCCGATTTCGCGCTGGGTGACCAGGGACTTTTTGTGTTTGTGGTAATACTCGATGGGATCCTCGATGGTGATGATGTGCGCCTCGTCGCGCTCCTCGTTGATGATGTTGATCATCGAAGCCAGGGTCGTGGTCTTGCCCGAGCCGGTGGGGCCGGTCACCAGCACCAGGCCGCGCGGTTTGTAGAGCAGCTCCTTGGCCGAGGGAGGGATGCCGATCTGCTCCATCGTCAGGAGCTTGCTCGGGATCTGGCGCAGCACCAGGCCAAAGTTGCCTTTTTCCTTGAACACGCTCACCCGGAACCGGGCCGCCTCGCCGAACGCGAAGCCGAAATCAGCGCCGCCGCGCTCGCGCACATGCTGGATGTGGTCTTCCGAGGTGATGCTGCGCATCAATTCCTCGGTGTCTTCCGGTTGGAGCGTCGGGCCGTCCACCCGGTGCAAAATGCCGTGGACGCGGATGGTCGGCGGGGTGCCGACGCGAATGTGCAGGTCGGAGGCTCCCTCGGATACCACCAACTGCAACAGATCGGACATGGAGTAAGACATGCGAACTTAAATTAAAATTTAGACCGGCACTGTATCCAATTCTTTAGACCGCCGGGAAGCGAATTCATCACGCGCCAGGGCGGCGGCCGGGAATTTCCGGACTGAAACGTGGCGCAAACGGCTGGCTGGCATGTCCGTTTCCTAGTCGGCGTCGCCCACCGTGGCGCGGATGACCTCCTCGGGGGTGGTCAGGCCGCCCAGCACCTTGCGGATGCCGTCCTCGCGCAGGGTGCGCATGCCCATTTCTCGGGCGCGGGCGCGCAGCACGGAGGAGGAGACTTTTTCGTAAATTAATTTCCGGGCATCGTCGTCGATGACGAAGATTTCAAAAATGCCGAATCGGCCGCGAAAACCCGTGTTCGAGCAATTGCCGCAGCCCTTCCCTTTGAGGAAGGTGCCGCCGGCCAGGGCGGCGCTGTCGAGATTGAGTTGACGGGCCTCAGCGTCGGTCGGCGGGCAGGGGGCCGCGCATTGTTTGCAGACTTTGCGGACGAGGCGCTGGGCCATCAGCGCGCGCGTCGAGGAGGCCACCAAAAACGGTTTGACTCCGATGTCGATCAGGCGGGTGACGGCGCTGGGCGCGTCGTTGGTGTGCAGGGTCGAAAATACCAGGTGACCGGTAAGCGAGGCGTTGATGGCGATCGTGGCGGTTTCCAGGTCGCGAATTTCACCGATCATGATCACGTTCGGGGCCTGGCGCAGAATCGAGCGCAGGGCGGTGGCGAAGGTCAACCCCACCGCTTCGCTGATCTGCACTTGATTGATGCCGGCCAGGATGTATTCCACCGGATCCTCGACGGTGATGATTTTGCGATCCGGGCGGTTGATGAAATGGAGGCACGAATAGAGCGTGGTTGTCTTGCCCGAGCCGGTGGGTCCGGTGACGAGCAGAATGCCGTCCGGCAGGCCGATCAAACGCTCGAAGGTCTGCTGGTCGTCGGTGAAGAAGCCCAGTTCCGGCAGGCCCAGCCGCAAACCCTCCTTGTCGAGGATACGCATGACGATGCTCTCGCCATGGTTGGTGGGCAGGCAGGAGACGCGCAGATCGATCAGCTTGTTGCCGACATTGGTCTGAATACGTCCGTCCTGCGGGATGCGATGCTCGGAGATCGACATGTTCGACTGGATTTTCAAGCGGCTGACGATGGCCGCCTGCAGTCGTTTGGGCGGATTCTTCATCTCGTGCATCATGCCGTCGATGCGGTAACGCAGCCGAAATTTCTTGGCCATCGGTTCGAGATGAATATCGGAGGCGCGCACCTTGAAAGCCTCCACGATGATCGAGTTGACCAGCTTGATCAGCGGCGCGTCCGCATCGACCGTCTCACCGGCCTCCATCGTGGTGACCTGCACCTCGACATGCTCCTCAGTCAGTTCCTTGATGGTGTTGGCCAGGGCGGGGTCGGCCGCCCGCATGCCGCCGCGGTCGCCGTAGTATTTTCCGAGGGCCGCCTCGATATCCGCGTCCGAGGCGACCTGATAGCTGATGTCCGCCTGCAACAGGTGTTGCAAGCTGTCCACCGTGTCCAGGTCGGATGGATCGGCCAGCGCTACCGTCAGGCTCCCGTCATGCTTGAAGACCGGCACCACGCGGTACTTGCGCGCGATGTGGCGCGGCACCGCGGCGATCACGTCATCATCGATTTTAAGATCTTTGAGGTTGACGAACTCCACCCCGAAGTGGGCGGCCTTGGCCTGAGTGACGTCCTCCTGGCGGAGGAGGTGGTTGGCGACCATCAAATCGACCAACCCAACCTGCGCCGCTTGCGCCTCGGACCGGAGTTCTTCCACTTTGTCGGGCGTCACAAACCCGAGATCCACGAGGATATCGACCAGATAATCGTCTTTTTCAGCCACGGTATGCTAGAGCACTCATCACGGGTATCGTGAAGATCGCATTCCACAGGGTAATAACCCAAGATTGAAAGTCAATGCGGGCAACTTGTGCCCGGCGCGTTCTTGAACCGGTTCGGGCCAAGGTTTTTCCCGGGCGGTTTCATGGTTGGCTCCGGGCACCGTCTTGCCTATGCTTCCAGTTGCATTCTATGGGTTTGGAGTTGCTGACTGACCGCGCGGCGGAGTTGTTCGAAAAGTGTTTCGGACACGCGCCGCGTTGGGTGGCGGCGGCTCCCGGGAGGGTGAATTTGATTGGCGAGCATACCGATTACAACCACGGCTTTGTCCTGCCCATGGCGATCGATCGCTACACGGTGGCCGCCGGCGACCGCGCTTCCGGGAGCGGCATCACCCTGCACAGCCTGACTGCCGGCGAGACGGCCTCCTTCCCCGCCCGCCCGCCGATGCGGCGGGGCGCGCCTGCCTGGTCCAATTATGTGCGCGGAGTGGTCCATGGCTTTCAGCAACGCGGGAAGATCGGCGGCTTCAACGCCGTGATCGATTCGGAGATCCCGTTATGCGGCGGCCTGGCCGGCAGTGCGGCACTCGAGGTCGCCACCGCCACTCTGCTGGAAGCGATGATGCGGTTGCCGCTCGAACCCCAGGCCAAGGCCGAGTTGTGCCAGCGGGCCGAGCACGATTTTGCCGGTGTTCCCTGCGGCATCATGGATCAGTTCACCGCGATCCTCGCCCAGGAAGGCCACGCGCTCCTGCTGGATTGCCGGGATTGCGGCGCCACGCCGGTGCGGCTGAGCGATCCCTCTGTGACGGTGCTGATTATCAATACGAACGTCCGCCATCGGCTGGCTGGAGGCGAGTACGCCCGGCGGCGCGCGCAGTGCGAGGCGGCGGCTCGGGCGCTCGGGGTTGCCTCGCTGCGGGAAGTGCGGTTTGCGGATTTGGACGCCGCCCATGAGCGGCTGGATCCGGTGACGTTCCGGCGGGTGCGCCATGTGGTCACTGAGAACGACCGCACGCTGCTGGCGGCGCGCGCCCTTCAGGCTCGGCAATGGGAAATGGCGGGCCAGTTGATGTACCAAAGCCACGCGTCATTGCGCGAGGATTATGAGGTGAGCTGTGCCGAGCTGGACGTGGTGGTTGAGATCGCTCAAAAGCTGGGAACCGGGGGCGGCGTTTGGGGCTGCCGGATGACCGGCGCGGGGTTTGGGGGATGCGCGGTGGGTCTGGTGCGAACGGAGGCGGTCAAAACCATCCGGCGGGAGATCGAGGAACAGTTCGAACGGCGCACCGGCGGACACGCCGCCATCTTCAGCACGCGCCCGGCCGCCGGCGCCCGCCTCTATTCGCGTCGCGCCCCGAATCTCGCCTTTGAGCTGTGTCCGTCTGCTCCCTGGCCGAACCCCGCTCGCCCGGAATCGGAGCCTGGCGTGCTCGGTTGATTTCAGGTTGCCCGGGGCGCAAAACCCGCTGGCATGGCGGGCGGACCGCGCGTAAGCTGCGAGCTTCAAAATGGGTGCGAATCCTCCAAATGACGCAAATCGAACCGCGGCGGAACAGTGGAAGGCCGGCGAACTGGGCCGGCCGCTGCCGCCGGATACCCACGCGGTCTCCTTCGCTCTCCCCAAATGGGCCGACGTGGTCGATTACGAAGAGAAGCGGCCGCGGGTGGTGGAGAGGGTAAGAACCGGCTATCCCCGGTTTGTGTTTCATCCGTTGGTGCTCGAGTTGGCGGCGCGCCTCGCGCCGGGCGTCGCCTGTCTGCCTTTCCCTTCGGAGCTCGCGGCGGCATGGGCGGCGGAGTTTGTGCGCTCCGCCGGGCATCGCGCCGAGGTGGTGCGGCGAGCGGGCTGGCAAGGAGTCGCCACGGACGCCGAGGGCATGAACGCGTTGAAACACTTTTGGCAGCACACCGGGCTTATTGTCTCGAGCCGCGAAGCGGAAGACCGCCTGGCGGGCCGCGGGGCGGCGGCGGAGAGCGAGGAGATTCGCGCCTCGTTGCGCGGGCAATTGGCGGGCTTTTACGATTGCGATCCGGCCGATGTGTTTCTGGCGCCGACCGGGATGGCGGCGATTTTCGAGGCGCTGCGGGCGGTGCGGGCGCGCGATCCGGGTCGTCGCACCGTGCAACTGGGTTTTCCCTATGTCGATACCTTCAAGCTGCAGGAGCGGCTCGGGAATGGCGGCATTTTGCTGCATCAATTGGAGCAGCTCGAGGTGGAGCTGCGGGGCTGGTTGGAGCGCGAGCGCCTGGCGGGCTGTTTTTGTGAAATCCCCGGCAACCCCTTGCTGGGAAGCGCGAACCTGCGCCGGATCAGCCCCATCCTGCGCCGCCATGGAGTGCCGCTGATCGCCGACGACGTGGTGGCCACGCCTGTAAACGTGGATCTGAGCGGGCACGCCGATTTGATCGCCACCAGCCTGACCAAGTACATCGTCGGTTCGGCGGAGGCGATGGGCGGGGCGGTGATTTGCAACCCGCGCTCGCCGTTGCGCGAAGAGTTGAAGGGCCGGTTGGCGACTGGACATGAAGAGTTGCTATGGGGGGCGGATGCGCGGGTGCTCGATCGCCAGGCGCGCGGGTTTCCCGAGCGCATGGCGCGGCACAACGCAGCCGGGCTGGAGATTGCCCAACGCTTGCGGGCGCACCCGGCCATCGAGCGGGTGTGGTATCCCAAATGGGAGTTCAGCGAGGCCTTCGAGGCGGTGCGCAAACCCGGCGGCGGCTGGGGCGCCTTGATCACTTTCTTGCCGCGCCGCGCGGCCGAGCGGTCGCCCGTCATTTACGACCGGCTGGAGTTTTGCAAGGGACCCAGCCTGGGCACGGTTTTCACCCTGGTCTGCCCGTTCACCTTGCTGGCGCACTACACGGAACTGGACTGGGCGGAGGCCTGCGGCGTGCCGCGCAATTTGATCCGCATTTCCGTCGGTCTCGAACCGGTGGAGGAAATCTGGCGACGCCTCGAGCGCGCCCTCGCGGAGCCAGGGGGGTGAAGACGCGCTGGAAACCGTTTCAGGCGGTCGCCGCCATGTCGCTGAACCGGGTCATCGGAGCCGGCAACCGGATCCCCTGGCATTTGCCGGAGGATTTCCAGTGGTTCAAGCAGCTCACCACCGGCCACGTCATTGTGATGGGCCGCAAGACTTTTGAATCGATCGGCCGGCCGCTGCCTCATCGGCTCAACGTGGTGCTCAGCCGATCCGGCGGGGAATGGCCGGGAGCGCTGACGCTTCCCGGGTTGGCGGCAATCGACCCGGATGACGCCCGATTCGCGGGCCGCCGGATTTACATTTGCGGCGGGGCCGAGATTTATCGCCAGGCGCTGCCGCTGTGCTCGGACCTCTATCTGACGCTGGTGAAACGGGTGGTCGAGGGCGATGCCCGGTTTCCCGAGTTTGAGCGCGCGTTTCGGCGGGTCGGGGACTTGCAAGACTGCCCGGAGTTTACCATTACGCACTATCGAAGCATCGAAGATTCCAGCTCGCCGGGCGAGGAGCGCGCTTGAGTTCGGCGCGAAACCTTTCAAGCTCATCGTTTCATGTCGCAAATGTTAAAATCCTCCGGCGCAATGGCCGGGGCCACCCTGACGAGTCGTTTGCTCGGAATGGCGCGGGAGATGGTCTATGCGAATTTCATGGGCAACACCCCGGTGGCGAGCGCCTTTCTGCTCGCTTTCCAGGTGCCCAACCTGTTTCGCCGGCTGCTGGGGGAGGGGGCGCTGACTGCCGCCTTTATTCCCATCTTCAAGAAGAAAGAGGCGCGGGAAGGCGAGGCCGAGATGTGGCGCTCGGCCAACGCCGTGATTTCGGGGCTGATGATCGCCGCCGGCCTGGTGACGGCGGCGGCGGTGGCGGCCATTTCGCTGGCGCGGTCGTTCCACGCCTTCGCTCCGGAGACCGATCTGATGCTGCGGCTGCTGCGGCTGATGTTCCCCTACATGGTGCTGGTGTGCCTGGCGGCGGTGCTGATTGGCATGGCGAACGCGCGCGGGCACTTTTTTGTGCCGGCGCTCGGGGCGGTGTTGTTGAACGTGGTGATGATCGCCAGCGTGCTGTGGCTGGCGCCGCGCCTGGGGGCCACGCTCGAGCGGCAGATTTTCGGGCTGGCGATCGGCGTGCTGGCGGCGGGGCTGGTCCAGGCGTTTTTTCAGCTTCCCTCGCTGAGCCGCGAAGGGTTTCGCTACCGCTGGGTTTCACCCTGGGGCGATCCGACGGTGATCGAAGTGGCGCGTAAAATGATTCCGGGGTCCGTTGGGGTGGCGGCCTTCCAGATCAATGTGCTGGCCACGCAGAGCTTCGCCTTCTGGTTCGAGCCCACCATTGTCTCGACCTTCAATTACGCGGTGCGATTGATGGAACTGCCGCAGGGCTTGTTCGGCATTTCGCTGGCCACTTATCTGTTGCCGGCGCTTTCGGGGTTGGCGGCGGAGAAGAAGTATCCCGAATTTAGGCAGACATTGCGCGAGGGGGCGGGACACCTGGCGTTTGCCAATCTCCTGGCGGCGGCGATTTCTCTGGCCCTGGCCGGGCCGATTGTGCGCTTGATTTTTGAGCATGGCCGGTTCGGACCCGAAGCCACCCACCGGGTGGCGGTGGCGCTGGCCTGCCTGGCGCCGGGCCTGGTGCTGTTTTCACTCAACAACATTCTGGCGCGCGCCTTCTTCGCTTTGGAGGATGTGAAAACCCCGATGAAAATCAGCGTGTTCTGCCTGGTGCTGAATCTGGGGCTTTCAATCTGGCTGGTGCGGGAGTTTCGGGAGGCGGGGCTCGCTGGTTCCAACACCGCCACCGCCGGCGTCAACACCGCGCTGCTATTGTTTGCGCTGCGTAAAAAATTGGCGCGGCTCGATTGGGGGCCATTGATCCGGTTGCTCCCTGGTTTGCTGGGGGCGGCGGCGCTCTGCGGGTTGGTCGCCGCGGCGCTGAGCTGGTTTTGGGAGCGGCGGCTCGGGCATGCGGGTCTGGCGATGCGCTTGGGCGCGGTTTTTGTGCCGGGCGGAATCGCTGGCCTCGGGTACTGGGTGGTGGCCTGGTGGCTCGGGGTGCCGGCCGCTCGGGAACTCACCCATTTGCTGGGCAGCCGGATCAAGCGGTAGCATGGCTTGGCAAGGCGGCGGGGAAGGCTACACTGCCAGGCATGCGTAAAAGGCGAATGATGTGGTGGGGCGCGGCGGTGGCGCTGATCTTCGCCGCCGGGGTGCTCGCGGGCTGGCGGATCAACCGCTGGTTTGGCTCCGGCCAGTCGCGCGGTTATACCCCCGCCACCCTGCTGCGCCAGGTGCAAACCTTGGCGCAACTGGTCACCGTGCAGTACGTGATGGAGAAGGTGGAGATTCTGGAGGACCCGCCCGCCAATCTATTCCGGCAGTTCCTTCCCGACAACACCCGGGTCATGCTGATCGCCCATGGTGTGGTCAAGGCGGGAGTGGATCTGTCCCGGCTGCAACCCGGGGATATCCAGATTCAGGACGGCAAGGCCGTCATCCATCTGCCGCGGGCGCAGATCACCGATGCTTATCTGGATGACTCGCGCACCCGAGTGATCGAGCGGACCACCGGATTTCTGAGGACTTTCAACAAGGATTTGGAGCAAACCACCCGGCAGAACGCGCTGGACACCATCCGCCGGGCGGCACGTTCCGGCGGCATCCTCAAAGATGCCGAGGAGAGGGCGCACAGCCAGATCAGCCGGTTGCTGCGCCAGGCGGGGGTCCGCGAAATTGAATTCAAGGGAGTCGAGCCAGGCGGCGATCCATGCCCCGTTTCGGGTCAGCCGTGTCCAGACCCGGCCCCGTTTCCCGGGTAACCCCGGTCACACGGAACCTGGCGGATTTTCCGCCGAAACGGAGTTGGTCAAATGCTTGATTTTGACCGGGTGCGGAATATCCGGCCAATCCAACTGGTCGATGCGCACAAACCGCTTTTGCTTCTGCGCGGCGGTCTGACGCAGGTGGGCGCGCAATTCGATGGCAAACAGCCCCGTGCGGCGCGGCGTTGGGCGGCGGCTGGCCACCTCGGCCAGGCCGCGGGTTTCCTGGATCAATCTAAGAATTTTCATCCGGGCAGCCATTGTGAGGGAAGGTATTGCAGGAGCCGTGCCATTCTCAATTCACTTGGCATGGTCATCACGTTTTGGTTTGCTCCCCGGGTTTCAATGAGACGATTGCGCGAGATGGGCTGCCTGGCGGCGCTGCTGTTTGTGGCGGCATCCGCCCTGGCACAACCGCGGGCTGAGTGGTTCATCCAATCGTACAACCGTCTTACCCAGCAGCCCTCCCTGGACGCCGGGGTGATTTACGACTTCGCGACGAAAACTGTCATCGCCACCAATGGCGTGTTGGTGAGGTATGGCGAAGCGGTGATGACGGCGGAAAAGGTGGCGGTGGACCAGGAGACGGGTTGGGCCACGGCCGAGGGAGAGGTGCGCATTCAACAGGGCGACCAGCTTTGGGCGAGCGAGCGGGTGCGCTATAATTTCAAGACGCAGCAGATCGAGGCGGGCCATTATCGCACCGGCCAGGCGCCGATGTTCGCCGCCGGGGAAGATCTGCGCGCCGAAATCACCAACCGGATCTACATTTCCACCAATTCCATCATCACCGCCGAGGATATCTCGGAACCGTTTTTGAAAGTGCGGGCGCGCGAGATCCGGATCATTCCCGGGGAAAAAATCGTCGCCAAACACGCGGTGCTCTACGCCGGGCAGGTGCCGGTGTTCTATTTTCCCTATTACAGTCGCAATCTCGGGCCGCACGCCAGCAATTTCAGCGCCACGCCCGGCTATCGCAGCGCCTACGGCCCCTTCCTCCTGGGGAGTTACAATTGGTATATCAACGAGTACCTTGAGGTCATTGCGCACCTGGACTACCGCGAGCGCCGGGGAGTCGGACTCGGGCCGGATTTCAACTATCAATTGGGCCGGTGGGGCTCGGGCACTTTACGCTACTACTACACCCATGACGACGACCCACAATCGGGTTTTCCGGATGTACCGATCCAGGCGGATCGGCAGCGCCTCTACTTTTCCTATCTGTCCGCGCCGGCCACCAACCTGGAGGCGCGGGCCCTGGTCCGGTATGAAAGTGATCTGGCGATCGTGCGGGATTTTTTTGAGGGCGAATACCGGCGGGATCCGCAGCCCAGCACTTATTTCGACCTCAACCAGTTTTGGAGCAACTTCAGCCTGGATCTTTACGCGCAGCCGCGGATCAACCCGTGGCTGGAAACGGTGGAGCGCTTGCCGGAAATTCGCCTCACCGGGTTTCGGCAGCAACTGGGAGAGTCGCCGCTTTACTACGAAAGCCAGAGTGCGGCCGGCTGGTACCGGCGCCGGTTCGCCGAAGGGGCGGGCACCAACGGCCCGCTCCCCGGCCTCGACTACTCGGCCGCCCGGGCCGACAGCTTTCATCAACTGCTGCTGCCGCACACCTTCTTCGGGTGGCTGAATTTCATCCCCCGCGCGGGCGGACGCTTCACCTATTACGGCGAAGCCTCCGGCCCGGGCGCTTTCACCGACGAGGTCTATCGCGGCGTTTTTAACACCGGGGCCGAGCTCAACTTCAAGGCCTCGCGTGTCTGGCCGGACGCCGAGATGAAATTTTTCGATATCCACGGGGTGCGTCATATCGTCGAACCCTCGATCAATTACGTGTACGTCCCGGCGCCGAATGAATCGGACGCCGGTTTGATCCCCCGGTTTGATTTCGACCGGCCGAGTCTGCGGCTTTTGCCGATTGACTTTCCCGATTCCTACGCCATTGATTCGATTGACACTGAAAACGTCATCCGTTGGGGTTTGCGCAACCGCTTGCAAACCAAACGGGAGGACGGGACGGTGAATCTGGCCAGTTGGGATGTTTACACGGATTGGCGGTTGAAACCGCGGCGGGATCAAACCACCTTCGCGGATCTCTATTCGGATGCGCAGATGCACCCCTGGCGGTGGCTGGCAGTGGAATCCCTGCTGCGCTACGATTTGGGCGGAGGCCGGATCCGCATGTCCTTTAACACCCTGACTTTTCAGCCCGGCAACACCTGGAGCTGGGGCTTGGGCCACTTTTATTTGCGCGATGATTTGCGCGCCTCGCCCACTGCCCTGGGCATCGGCAACAACCTGTTCACGAGCACCGCTTTTTACCGGCTAAACGAAAACTGGGGTTTCCGGGCGTCGCATCATTTCGAGGCGCGCGACGGGCGGTTGGAGGAGCAACTCTACACGGTTTACCGGGATTTGCGAAGTTGGACGGCGGCGCTCACCTTTCTGGTGCGGGACAACCGCCTGGGGGGCATGGATTACACCGTTGCGCTCACTTTCTCGCTCAAAGCCGTCCCGAAATTCGGGCTCGGGGCCGACACCGCCCGGCCCTACACGCTGCTGGGCGGGAGTTGAGCGTGTTTTTCGGCGCGCCCGGGTGAGGAACCCCATGGCAGGGCTCCCCGGGCGCAGGGAAGGGTTTCTGTATGATGAAACAGAACCGAGTCGTTCCCATGGCATGCGCCCTGGCCGTGATGGCCTTCGCGAGTGGCTGCAGTTGGAGGGCCCAAAAATCCGAACTCTCGGCCACGCAGGGCAGCATCGACAAGCGCATTACCCGGCAGGTGGAAAGCAATCTGGCCAGCTCGCCGGTTTATAAATACGAAGGGGTGCGGGTGCAGACCTTTGACGGGATCGTGCAGCTCAGCGGGTTTGTAACCACACAGGAGCAAAAGGATCGGGCGGGGCAGCTTGCCCAGGACATACAGGGCGTGAAGCGTGTCGATAATGTGCTGGCGCTCAAACCTCAAGGCGACCAACGAACTCTGGCGCCGACCGGGTGGACACAGGGGCAGGGACAAAACGTAATCTATCCCCATGGCCAGACCCAGCCGGAGAAGGAGTCCGAGGGGAAGCCAGCGGATGTCAACAATCCCAACTCGAGGCAGTAAATTGAGCGGCAAATAACGCCGTCGATTCCCGCCCGGAGCGCCAGGCTCCGGGCTTGCTGGCCAGCGAGATCGGAGGCGGCTGGCGGCGAGTCCTATGCATGGGCTCTCTGGCAGTCGCTGGTCATTGCGTTTAAGAAGGTTGCATTAATGGGAGGCATGAATCATGCTTCCCTTCGGCTGCCGAGTTCAGAGTCGTTTGTTGTTCCCAGCCAGGGAAGGCTGGCTGGGGCAGGTCGGCTGCCTGGACGCTATGCAATCTGATGGTAAAGAATCCAGACGGAACGAGCCAACGGCCCACGCCGTTCGCACCGGCGCGTTGCCGCGTATTCTGATCGTGGACGATAACCTTGCGATTCACGGGGATTTTGCCAAAATTCTGGAAGCCGGCACGGCATCCGGATTGGACGCAATCGAGGCGGAATTATTTGGCGCGGGGGCGGGTTCGTCACGCCGCCCGTCCTTTCGGATCGACTGCGCCTCCCAAGGGCATCAGGCTTTGGAAATGGCGCGTCAGGCGTGGGATAGCGGGGACCCCTACAGGTTGGCGTTCGTCGATGTCCGGATGCCCCCCGGGTGGGACGGTGTCGAAACCATCTGGCATTTGTGGCAGCTCTGCCCGGATCTGCAGGCGGTCATCTGCACTGCCTACTCGGATTACTCGTGGGAGGATATTATTGGCCGGTTGGGGCAGACCGACAGTCTGATGGTGCTGAAGAAACCGTTTGACGCGGTGGAGGTGCTGCAAGTGGCGCAGGCGCTGACCACTAAATGGGCGCTGGCCCGGCAGGCGCGCCTGAAATTGGAGGAATTGGACCGGATGGTGCGCGAGCGCACCCGCAAGCTGGAATTGGAAATTGAGCAACGGGTGGCCGCCGAGGAATCACTGCGGCGGAGCATGGAGGAGCACCTCAAGCTGGAGGAGCAATTGCGCCAAGCGCAAAAGATGGAGGCGATAGGCTGTCTCTCGGCGGGGGTGGCGCATGAGTTCAACAATCTGCTCACGGTCATCCAGGGGCACGCGGGCATGCTCCAGTCCCGGCCCGGCGACGCGGCGTTTGCCAAAGATTCGGCCGCCCATATCATCCGGGCCTCCGAGCGGGCAGCCTCCTTGACCCGGCGACTGCTGGCCTTCAGCCGGAAGCAGCCCCTGCAATTGCGCGCGGTCAATCTGGCCGAAGCTGCTTCCCAGTCGCAAAAAATGCTGGCCGGGCTGCTCGGCGAGCGGCACCCGCTGGAAATCTGCATGGAGCCGGAGTTGCCAATGATTCGAGCTGACGAGCGGCAACTCGAGCAAGTACTGCTGAACCTGGTGTTAAATGCGCGGGATGCCATGCCGCAGGGCGGGGTGGTTCGCGTGTCGGCGGCCCGAATTGGGGTTTCGGCCGAGAGCTCCCGCCCGAATCCGGCGGCTCGGCCGGGGGAGTTTGTGCGTTTGCGGGTCGAGGATCGGGGCTGCGGCATGGATCGGGAAGTGCAACAGCGCGCCTTTGATCCGTTTTTCACCACGAAGGAAGTCGGGCGGGGCACCGGCCTGGGGCTTTCCACTGTTCACGGCATTGTGCGCCAGCACGAGGGGTGGATCGAACTCTCCAGCGAGGTGGGGAAAGGGGCGTGCTTCGATATCTATCTGCCAGTTTGGAAGCCTGGAACGGAGCCCACTCCGCTCGAAAACGCGATGGAACTCACGCAAAAAATGCTGAACTCCCCCGTGGAGGAGAAAAATGATCGCCGAGCTTGATTCGATCAGAGGTTCCGCAGCCCGAGTCAGCCAGATTTTCGCGACGCTGGGCCGGCGGCTTGCCGCCGCCGACGCCGCGGCGGAGGTGGGACGCATTGTTTTCGACATCGCGGATGATCTTTTCGGATGGGACTGCGGTTGGCTTAGTCTTTATTACCCGGAACAAGACTCGATTACTTACGTGCTCGCCTACGACATTGTGGAAGGCGAACGCCGCGAGCTTCCGGCTTTGTCACCAAGCCCGTCGCCGACTCCGTTGCTCCGGGATGTCTTGGCGCACGGTCGCCGCCTGGTGCTGCGCCGCTCCGGCGAGCCTGCCACGCTGGCAACCACTGCGTTTGGCGACCGGCAACGCCCGTCTGCTTCGCTCATGCTGGTGCCGCTGCGCTCCGCGGAACGTGTCGAGGGGGTGCTTAGCGTTCAAAGCTATCGGGAGGATGCGTATGGCGAAGCCGATATCACTCTGCTCGAGCAGTTGGCTGATCATGCGGGGGGCGCCATCAGCCGGCTCAAGACCGAAGCGCTCCTGCGGAGAACGGAGGAACTTTACCGCCGGGCCATCGGCGGAGTCGGTGCGGTGCCCTACGTCTATGATTTTCGATCACGATCCTACGTCTTTATGGGCGAGGGCATTGAAGGGCTGACCGGGTATGCCCCCGTGGAGATCTCGCCTCAATTGTGGCAGCGCATCATCGAGGAATCGGTGATGGCCGGCCAGGCGTTGGGATTGGACAAACAGGAGGCGGCCCGCCGGGTGCGAACCGGGGAACTCAGCCAGTGGCGCTGTGATATGCGCATCCGGACCAAGGAAGGGAAGAGTGCCTGGGTTTCGGACGCTTCCATCCAAACGAAGGATGAGGAGGGGCGGGTGACCGGTTCGATGGGCATCCTGCAGGATATTACGGGCCGCAAACAGGCGGAGCTTTCCGCTCTGGTGTATTCCCGGCTCGGTCGCGAGTTGCTCTCGGCCACCACCGCCGGGCGGGTGGCGCAGCTCATGGCGGCCGCCGCCCGAGGATTGTTTCGCTGGGAATCTTGCGCGATCCATCTCTGCTCCCCGGATCTCTCGGAGCTAACCTCGATCCTGCGTTTGGAAAACAATGGCCAGGCCGAATCCCATCTTTCCGAGGGCCAGCCGCACCCATCCTCGGCGACCGAGCTTCGTGCTCTGCGAGGGGAGGCGACTTTGGAAAACTCGCCAGGAGGCGGCTGTACGATGCGGGTGCCAATCCGGCTGCTCGAGCAGACGACTGGTCTGGTTGAGTTCGGCAGTCGTTTGCCGGACGCCTTCGAGCCGCGGGATGTGGTCAAGCTCCAGTCTCTGGTGGATTATTGCGGCGGCGCTTTCGAGCGGATTCGCTCGGAGGAGGCCTTCCGCCGGGCGGAGTCGCAATTCCGCCTCGTTTGGGACAGTTCGGCGGACGGCATGCGTTTGACCGAGGCTTCCGGCCGGATCTTCCGCGTGAACGAGGCCTACTGCCGGATGGTCGGGAAACGCCGCGAGGAGCTGGAAGGGCAACTCCTTTCGGTAGTGTATGCTCCCGAGGAGGCCGAGGCCAACCTCCGCACCTTTGTCAACCGGATCGCCTCCGACAGCATCAATGTCCACAGCGAGACCGAGGTCACGCTTTGGAACGGCAATAAGGTGTGGTTCGATTTGTCCAATTCCCATCTCGAGTTGCCCGGGCGGGTGCTGTTGCTGACCATTTTTCGCGACGTCACCTCGCGCAAAAAGGCGGAAACCGAGCTCGAGGATTTGCACCGGAAACTGATCGGCGTCTCGCGGCAAGCCGGCATGGCTGAAGTGGCGACCAGCGTCCTGCACAACGTGGGTAACGTGCTGACCAGTGTGAACGTCTCCTGCTCGGTGCTGGCGGAAAAGCTGCGCGACTCGAAAGCGCCCAATCTGGGCAAAGCGGCGGGTTTGCTTGAACAACACGCCGCTGATCTGGGCGCGTTTCTCGCCTCCGATCCCAAAGGCCGGCGGCTCCCCGCGTATCTGCGGGAACTATCGGCTCATCTCGAACGGGAACGCCAGGAACTCGCCGAGGAGGTCCGCTCGCTGGATCGGAATATCGAGCACATTAAAGAAATCGTCACCATGCAGCAAAACTACGCCCGGGTGATCGGCGTGACCGAGGAACTCGATCCCGTCAGCCTGGTCGAAGATGCTTTGCGCCTGAATGCCGGAGCTCTCGAACGCCACCGTATCGAGATCAAACGCGACTTTGCCAGCCTGCCATCCGTTTCCGTGGACAAGCACAAGGTGTTGCAAATTCTGGTCAATTTGATCCGCAACGCCAAGTACGCGCTCGATGGGCGCCCGACCGCGGATAAACGCCTGATTCTCCGCCTGCGCCTCGCCGGCCCGGACGCCATCCAGTTTGTTGTCGAGGACAACGGAGTCGGCATTGCTCCGGAACACCTCGTGCGAATTTTCGAACATGGCTTTACGACGCGCAGCGCGGGTCACGGTTTCGGCTTGCACAATGCGGCGGTGGCCGCCCGAGAAATGGAAGGTTCGCTCTCCGTCCACAGCGATGGAGCGGGGCGGGGCGCCCGGTTTACGCTGACGCTGCCCCGCCGGGCATCTTCCGCCCGCTGAGGAAGTGTGAGCGCGGTCGTGGCGCGGGCTTTTGACGCGGCTCGCAAATGGCGCGGCAGTTCAGCGGCTGCGCTCCTTGCGTGATGCACCGGTCTCCTCTTTTTGTCGAGCGCCTCGCTCCGCTCAAGGCCGCCGCCTCCGGCGCTCGGCCTAAAGCGTCTCGTGGTTTTCCACCATCCGCACGATCTCATCGCCAATGGCCAGCGCCGCGGTGGCGGCGGGGCTGGGCGCGTTCAGCACATGCAGCGCCCGCGGCTGCCTCACAAAATAAAAGTCATGCACCAACTCGCCATCCGGCGACATTGCCTGCGCTCGCACCCCCGCTCCGCCGGGCTCGAGGTCAGCCAACTGGATTTCCGGCACCAGCCGCCGCAGGGAAGCGCAAAAGAGCGCCGGCCGAAGGGAGCGTTTCATTTCCTGCCAGATCATTTGCCGGTGCTTGCCGAAAAACCGCCACAATCCCCCGAAACTCAGCGCGTCATACAAATCCGCCAGGTTCAGATCGGTCTTGCGATAGCCCTCCCGGGCGAATGCCAGCACGGCGTTCGGACCGGCCTCGATCCCGCCATGAATGAGCCGGGTGAAATGCACTCCTAAAAATGGAAATTGCGGATCGGGCACCGGATAGATCAGGTGCCGCACCAAATATTGCCGCGCGGGTTTGAGTTTGTAGTATTCGCCTCGGAACGGAACGATTCGCGCCTCGCGTTTCAACCCCGCCAACTGGCTGACGCGATCCGAGTGCAGCCCTCCGCAATTGATGAAAAAATCCGCCGGGAAATCTCCGGCCGGGGTTTCGAGTCTCCAGCCGCCAGCCTCGGGCAGGATTTTCGTCACCCCCGCTCCGGTGATCACGCTCCCATTGCCCCGTTGAATTTCGGCGACCAGGGCCCGGCACACACCCGCGTAGTCCACGATCCCTTCCTGCGGCACGCGAATGCCCGCTACGCCGCCGACGTGCGGTTCCACCTCGCGAATCTGCTCGCGATCGAGCCATGCCAGCCCCTGCAAGCCGTTTTGCCGGCCTCGCTCGAAGAGTTGTTGCAGCCGCGCCACCTCGGAAGCGTCCGCCGCCACCACCAGCTTGCCGCAAATCTCGTGGGCCACGCCATGTTCCTGGCAAAACCTGGACATCTGCTGGATGCCGGAAACCGCCAGGCGGGCTTTGGCCGATCCGGGTTTGTAGTACAACCCGCAATGCAGCACCCCGCTGTTGTGCGTCGTTTGATGCAGGCCTGGCGCGCGCTCCTTTTCCAGCACCGTCACCCGCGCGGAGGGAAACCGCCGCGCGGCCTTGTAAGCTGCGGCTAGCCCGACAATTCCGCCGCCGATGATGAGGATCCGCGATTTCAGGCGTTCATTTTGGAAACCGCCGCCCCGACGTCAAGCTCCCCGATCACCGGCGGTTGATCCCGCCTTTCTCCTCGACTCGGGCAGGGATTCGCCTGGACAATTCCGCCGTGCGGATTTGTGTCATTTTCAACCCGGTCGCCCAAGGTGAAAAGGCCCGGCGCTTTCGACGGCGCTTGGACGAAATCGCCCCGCACTGCGGGCTGAAGCTGAGCCAATGCGCCGGTGACGCTCGCGCGCTCGCCGCCGAGGCGGTCCAGGAAGGCTGGGAGACGGTCGTCGCGGCGGGCGGGGACGGCACGGTGAACGAGGTGCTCAATGGCCTCGGGGATGTTGCGGACGGTTTCGACCGGGCCTGCCTGGCCGTGTTGCCGCTGGGAACCGCGAACGTTTTCGCCCGCGAATTGGGCATCCCGCCGCGATTCGAGGACGCCTGGAACCTGATTCGCCGTGGCCAATCGATGCGGATCGACCTGCCACGCGTGATCCACCGCCGCGAAGGGAGAGAGGCCTGCCGTTACTTTGCCCAACTTGGCGGCGCCGGTCTGGACGCGCGCGCCATCGAGTTGGTGAACTGGCGGCTCAAACGCAAGGCCGGGCCTTTGGCTTACGTGGTGGCCGGTCTGCGGGGGTTGCTGGAGGCGCGGCCGCCTATCACCGTCGAAGCCGGCGGGCGCTCGGCGACCGGCGGCCTGGTGTTGATTGGAAACGGACGCCTCTATGGCGGGGCCTATCAGGTTTTTCCCCAGGCCGAGCTCCGCGATGGTTTGCTGGACGTTTGCGTATTTCCGCGCGTGGGGTGGCTGACTCTGGCGCGCTGCGGTCCGGAACTGTTGCTGCGAAAAACTCTTCCCGGAGCGGTCGTCCAACGAATGCGCGGCGAGACCGTCCGGCTTTCCTCCGCGGCTCAGGTCCCTTTCGAGGTGGATGGCGAGTTGGCCGGAGTTCTCCCCGCCACGTTCAGCGCCCAGCCTTCCTCCCTGCGGGTGATCGCTCCCTGAGCGGGGGAATCAAGGGAGCGCCTGGCCGGTGTAGGTCGGTCCCGCGCAACGCGGGCCGTCGGGCGTCCAACACAATCTGTCGATGCACATCTGGCGTGTTTTCATCCCCGGATCCCAGGCGTGATAGACCAGGTACTGAGACTTGCCATCGGGACCCGGCACGATGGAATGATGCCCAGGCCCGCGCACTTTTCCCGGAATTCCGCGCAATACCCGCGGATGATCCCCCTGTCCGGACCAGGGTCCCAGGGGATGATCGGCCACCACGTAATCCACGCCATAATTGACGGTTTGGTAATTCGATCCGCTATAGAAGCAATAGTACTTTCCTTCGTGCTTCACGACGCAGGGCCCCTCGATGGTATGCCAGGTGAAGGTGGCGTCATAGACATCCATCCGACGGTGATCCTCGTACAGCGTCCAAGGGTGGCGCGCGCGCACGACCACCCGGCAATCCCCGGCCAGTTTGGTCATATCGATCAATCGATCCACCACCAGCGCGGTGCCCGGGAATACGCCGTCGTCATGGTTCGTGAAGTTGCGCGCGTAAAACAGATACCACTGGCCGTCGTCATCCCGGAAGGGAAACGCATCGATGGTGAACCGGTTGGATTCGCAATCGACGAGCGGTTGGTGGTTATCCACATAAGGCCCGTCGGGGCGTTCGCTGACAGCCACCCGCAGCGCAAACTTCTCCGGCTCGATTCCGCCCCTCGAGTAAAACATGTAAAACTTGCCGCTGGCGAAGGTCACCTCCGGCGCCCAATATTGCGCGCGCCGATCGGGAAAGGGCGGTTCCAACGCGCCGCCCATCGGCTCCCAATGAATCAGGTCCAGCGACCGCAAGCCCGTGAAAATCCTGCCATTCGCCAACCGGCCCGCCCCCGTGGTGCCGAACGCGTAGTACACACCTTCGTGCTGGATCACGGACGGATCGGGCATGGATCCGGCGTACACCGGGTTGGTGTATTGGAGGAGAGGCCGGGCGCTGCCCTCGGCGGGCGGGTTGGGCGTCGAGCAAGCCGGGATCAGGATCAAACCGGCCAGACCCGCGAAGGCGCGGAAGAGCGGGTGCCGGGCGCGGTGGAGCAGAGTTGTGGCGAAAAGTTTCATCTCAAGTATCCGCCCGAGAGTATAAGGAGTCGGCTTGGCGATGCAATTCGTCGATTCGGTTGCGCTGCGGGGCCGGTGCTGGCGGAAGCCAAAGCCGCAGCCTCGTCCATCTCGGGATTTTGATGCGTGGCTTCGATCTCAACTTTCGGCAGCAGCACAAAGATCGCCAGGCCAATGGCGGCGGCAAGGGCCAGCGACCGCCAACGCCAGCGGGCAATCCAACGCTCGTCCACTTTCCAACCGCCGCGGCTCAAGCCGGCGAGAAACCATCCCGCGACGGCCAGTGGCAGCGCCACATTCAAGGCGATCATTAGCGCTCCCGAAGAACTGTAAACCCACCGGCCGCGTTTCCAGAAGAAACTGGAACGAATCTCCACCTCGTTTGCCATCCGGGCAGGCGTCAGCTTTCCGGTCAGTTTCGTGCCCACGGTCGAGCCGACAATCAAATCCCAAACCTCTGGATCCGCAATGCGCAGGCCCGGCCAGAGAGGCCCCCGTTTTCCTTCCGAACCCAGGGCCAGGCGATCGCAGCGCTCCGTTTGAAAGTGGCGGGCGGTCGCGCGGCGATTGCCAAAAACGTAGAGGGCGATCGAGCATTCCCGGGCGCCAATTGCCGTGAGGCTCGTTGGGTACACCGCGCTGGGAGTGGCGAAGGTGAAGACCAGCGGATGCAGGGCGGCAAGCCGGGAGTTCCCCTCCGCCCTCCGGGCTTTGCTGGCGGCAAATACCCATCCCTTTTCGACACATCGCCGGAGGGGGACTTCGGCCTCCGCCGGAGCATGGTAGCCGTTTCCCCTGAGCCATTCCAACACCGCCGCAGCCGAGTTGCCCCGGATCGTGGTGATCTCAAAAATGCCGGCTTGTTGAGTGGAAATCACCGATACTCCGCCCGCCGGGACTTCCTTGATTTCCGCTCCTCCGCCCATGGTCTGAATCAGGCGCGGCCCGCGAACATTCGGGAGGTGAACAAAAATGGCGGCGAAGGAGGCTCCCACGAGCAATAGCAGCGCGTAAATCGCGGGTGACCGTGCGAAGAGGCGGGTGCAGAGACAAAGGCCGAGCGCTACCAATCCGAAAGCCGCATGGCGGCCTGTCACTCCCGCTCCCGCCGCCAACAACAGACATAACGGGACATCCCGCACCCAACCAGTCTCGTCCCGCAATGAACGCATTCCCAAAAAGGCCAGGCCAGTGAAAAACAGCACCCCCGCCCAATACGGGTTGACCCGGTGGACGAGCTGAGGCTGGAACGCTTGCCGCAGGCCCGCAAAAAAAATCCCGGATACCGGCCTGACCTCGGGCGCCGAGGGCAGGGGAACCACCCAGGCAAAGTTGGTGCCCTCGCCCAAGAAAGCGGTTTCGATCACCAACCGCTCGATTCCGCCCGAGTGGTGAATTAACGCCTGTTGGCTCGGAATCTCGATCTTTGGATAGTAAATCTCGGGGAATACCATGCCGTCCGCCAGGGAGAGGTTTGGCGTCAGCAGGAAGCCGAGCGCCACAAAGACCAGCCACCATGGCCGGCGGGGTAAAAGGGGAATTGAAACAGGGATCTTCGTGCTCAATCGCGCGAACTTCCGGTGTGTGTTCACCCGAAAACTATGGGACGTCCGAGCCCAATTATCAAGCAATCCGCGCGACACCAAGATGCCCTCGATCCCGATCGCCGCCCGCGGCTGGCATTTTGTTGGCCGTTCACCGGTGGTATCATCGCTGCGCTCCTCGGCCACCGGCTAATGGCTGCGAACCCTCCGGGTTCGGGAGCGCCGGGGACGCGTTCCCGGGTAGGGATGTTTTTGCCGAAACGTCCTTTTCGATGCGGATGTCGACGCAGCCTGAAGGCTGCGACTACATGGGGATTTCCGATCGGACACTCCGGATGTAGCCGCAGCCTTTAGGCTGCGCTCCCCGTCTGGCCCGGACGCCCGACGCAGCCTGAAGGCTG
>JBDHQH010000158.1:0-7421 GCA_039806935.1 Verrucomicrobiota bacterium | reverse complement strand
CCCCATTGGTTCAGTTTGAGATCGGGGCAGGTGGCGGTCAGGAGCGGGTTGGCTTTGGTGCCGATGGCCACGACGACGAGGTCGCAGGGGATGACAAATTCCGAGCCGGGAATCGCCACTGGCCGGGCGCGGCCCGAGGCGTCAGGCTCGGCCAGTTGCATCCGCGCGCACCTCAAACCGGTCACCCACTTCTGCTCGTTCCCAAGCACTTCCACCGGAGCCACGAGAAACTCGAACTCGATGCCCTCGTCCCGCGCGTGATGGACCTCCTCGGCGCGAGCGGGCAACTCGTTTTGGGTGCGGCGATAAACAATCAGCGAAGTCTCGGCCCCCATCCGCCTGGCGGTGCGGGCGGCATCCATGGCCACGTTGCCGCCGCCGATGGTGGCGACGCGCCTGCCCTGGAGCACCGGGGTGCCGGCGCGCGGGAATTGATAGGCGGCCATCAAATTGACGCGGGTGAGGTACTCGTTGGCTGAGTAAACCCCTTTGAGATTTTCGCCCGGCACATTCATGAACACCGGCAGGCCGGCGCCGTTGGCGATGAACACCGAGTCGAAATTCGCCCGCAACTCCGGCAGGGTGTAGGTGCGTCCGATCACCGTGTTGCAGACGATTTTCACCCCGGCGCGCCGGAGGCGGCTGACTTCATCCTCGACGATTTTCTTCGGCAACCGGAACTCGGGAATGCCATAGACGAGGACGCCGCCGGGTTTATGCAGCGCCTCGTAGATGGTGACGTCGTGGCCCAGGCGGGCGAGTTCGCCCGCGGCGGTCAGCCCGCCGGGGCCGGCGCCCACCACGGCTACGCGTTTGCCAGTCGGCGGCGCCGGTTCCAGCAGGAGCTGATCTCCATGGCCATTCGCCCAATCCCCCACAAAACGCTCGAGGTAGCCGATCGCCACCGGCAGGCCCTTGTGGCCGCGGATGCACTCGACCTCGCATTGCGTCTCCTGCGGGCAGACTCGTCCGGTGACCGCCGGCAGCGTGTTGTCCCGCAGCAGGGATTGCGCGGCCTCGGCCAGTTTCCCCTCGGAAAGCAGGTCGATGAACCTGGGGATATTGACCATCACCGGACAGCCGGCGACGCATTGGGGATCTTTGCACTGAAGGCAGCGCTCGGCCTCGAGCACCGCCACTTTCTCGGCCAGGCCCAGGTTGACCTCGCCGAAATTGGCGTTGCGAACCAACGCCTCCTGCTCGGGCATCGGCTGGCGCTGAATTTGCAACCGCTGTTTCGTGGTAAATTGTCTGCTCACGGAAAATCCCTCAGCCAAGGCCAAGCCGGCAATCGCCGACCTCGCAAGCGGCCGCCTCGCGCTCCTGCTCGCGGTAGGCGCCCAGCCGGTCGATCAACAAATCAAAATCCACCAGGTGACCGTCAAACTCGGGACCGTCCACGCAGGCGAAGAACGTCTCGCCGCCGACCGATACGCGGCAGCCGCCGCACATGCCGGTGCCATCGACCATCACCGGGTTCAAGGACACCACCGTATGCACTCCAAACGGCCGCGTCAGGCGGCACACGGCCCGCATCATCGGGACCGGGCCGACCGCATACACAATGTCGATGCCGCCCGCCTCGAGCGCGTCTTTCGCGGCGTCGGTCACAAAACCGCGCCGCCCGTAGCTGCCATCATCGGTGCAGACCGTCACTTCCCCGAGACGGCGCAGCTCGGCCTCGAAAATCACCCATTCCCTCGAGCGCCCGCCGATGATGCTGTGGACCGCCACGCCGGCGCGGGACAACCCCTGGGCGATCGGATGCACCACCGCCGTCCCCACCCCGCCGCCCACGCATAACGCCCGGCCGCTCGCAATCATTTCCGTCGGCTTGCCCAACGGGCCGGCGATGTCTTCGATGGCCTGCCCGACCTCGAGCGCCACCAGCTCGCGGGTGCTCCTGCCCACCGCCTGAATCACCAGCGCGATGGTGCCCGCCGCGGCGTCGGCGTCGGCCACGGTCAGGGGAATGCGCTCGGCGCCCTCCCGCAGATGCACGATCACGAATTGCCCCGGCCGCCGAATTTCGGCAAGGCGCGGGGCGCGAACGTCCAGCCGGGTGACGTTCGGGCTCAAACGGGTTTTAGCAACGATTGGATGCATGAAACTCTCGCCGCCGCCGATCGCGCGGGATGCGCGGCCGGACGGCCTGGCATTTGCCAACGGAAAAGAAAATGCGAACCACCCGCCGGGAAGTCAATACCAGGCAATTTCGTGGCGGGGCGCGAGATGCCGCTGCCGCGAAGAAGCTGCCTGTCCCAACGCCTGGTTACAGCAGCCCGGTGATTTCCGGCCAGCCGCACATCAAATTGAGACTTTGCACCGCCTGGCCGCTGGCGCCTTTGGTGAGGTTATCCTCGGCGCTCAGGAGAATGAGCCGTCCGGTGCGCGGATCAACCCGCCAGGCCAGTTCGAGGGCGTTGGTGCCGGCGACATTCTTGGTGTCGGGCAGGGCCTTGCCCGTCAGCAGGCGCACGAACGGCTCCGTCTGGTAAGCGGCCTGGTAACACGCGGCGACGCGTTCGTTCCACTCGGCGGCGGCGGCCGCGCCGAGCGCCGGTTTCACTGGTTGGGCGTACAGAGTGGTCAGAATTCCGCGGTTGATCGGGATCAAGTGCGGGGTGAACTGGAGCGTCACCGGCTGCCCGGCGGCGACGGCGAGTTCCTGCTCGATTTCGGACAAATGCCGGTGTTTCGGCAGGCCGTAAGGCCGGGCGCTTTCGTTGCACTCGACGAACAAATAATCCAGCTCCGCCTTCCGCCCCGCGCCGCTCACGCCGCTCAGCGAGTCGGCGATCAGGCCTTCGGGCTGGATCAGGCCGTCTCGCAGCAGCGGAATCAATGGCAACAACACACTCGTGGGATAACACCCCGGCGAGGCGACCAGCGCCGCTGTCCTGATCCGCTCGCGGTACACCTCGGGCAACCCGTAAACCGCGCGCGCCAACAAGTCCGGCGCAGGGTGTTCATGCGCGTAAAACTCCCGGTACACCGCCGGGTTGCGCACCCGGAAATCGGCGCTGAGATCGATCACCCGGCAGCCGTGCTCGAGCAGGGGCACGGCGTACTCCGCCGCCACGCCGTGGGGCAGCGCCAGAAAAATCACTTGCGCCTCGCGCGCCAACAACCCGGCGTCCGGCTCGCTGAAGCGGAGATTTTGCGCGCGCGGGTGGTTGGCGAACCGGGGAAAGATCCGCGCCAGGGTTTGCCCGGCGTATTGGCGCGAGGTAACTGCCGCGAGTTCGGCGTGCGGATGGGACAACAACAGGCGCACCAGCTCTTCTCCCGAATAGCCGGAGGCGCCGACGATGGCAACTTTGACGGAGTTCATAATCAATAGGCAAAATCAGTGTGAACCAAGCAAAAAAGCCCCGCGGGATGGCCAGCGGGGCTCGGGAAACGAAAAGCAATCGTCTAGCGCTTGCTGTACTGGAAGCGCTTGCGAGCGCCGGGCTGGCCGTACTTCTTGCGCTCGCGCATGCGCGGATCGCGCGTCAGCAGGCCCTCTGCCTTGAGCACGGGGCGGAGACTGGCGTCCACCTCGAGCAACGCCCGGGCAATGCCGAGGCGCACCGCGCCGGCCTGGCCGTTGGGGCCGCCGCCCTGCACGGAGATGTGCGCGTCGTACTTGTCGGCTGAGCCGGTCACGGTCAGTGGTTGCGAGGCAATCATTCGCTGCGTCTCGACCGGGAAATACTTGTCGAAGGCGCGGCCGTTGATCGTGATTTTGCCGGTGCCTCCCGCCAGGCGCACGCGGGCGATCGCCGTTTTGCGGCGGCCGGTGCCCAGGTGGGCGGGGGCGGGTTTGCTCTCGGGAATCTTAATGTCAGCCATACCAAAAAACTCGTTGATTGCTATTGCGCGGGCGGCAGGGTCGCCGGTTGTTGTGCCGCATGGGGGTGCGTCCCCCCTTTGTACACCTTCAGCTTGGTCATGAGCACCCGGCCCAGCCGGTTTTTCGGCACCATGCCGCGCACGGCGTGGGTAATCAGCATTTCCGGACGCCGGGCGCGCCTTTGCTCGACCGAGGTGTACTTCTCGCCGCCCTTCCACCCCGAATAGCTCATGTATTTCTTGTCGGTCTCCTTCTTGCCGGTCAGCCGCACTTTATCGGCGTTGATGACCACCACGAAGTCTCCCGCGTCCAGGTGCGGGGTGTAAACGGGCTTGTTTTTCCCGCGCAACACGTCGGCCACCTGGACCGCCAGACGGCCCAACACCGCGCCATCGGCATCAATCACATGCCACTTGCGCTGATCCAAATTCACTTTCGGCAAATGCGTCTTCATCTCGAAATCCTGATCAAAAGAGAGGGGAACCTACCAAACCGCCCGCTCAAGTCAATATCGTTTTCCGGGATTTTCCGGCGCCGCACTTCCGCGAGGCGTTCGCATTTCACGAAGGGAGGACGTTTCGGCGAAACGTCCTCCCCTTGACGTGGAGCGCAGCCTGAAGGCTGCGGCTACATCCCGAGTCTAATTGCCCGCGAGCACGGTCCATTGACCGCGCACGAGCTTGCGCACCTGCGGCGTGGCTGGGGGCAGTTTGTCGTATTCGAGGAAATTTTGATCAAACGCCCATTTGCGGGTTGGCGCGTTGTAAATCGAGCCAGTCCCAGGCCAATAGGCGGTGGCATATTGGCTGGGAAACATCACCACCATCGAGCCGTTGTAGGTGAAGGTGCGGCCGCTCCAATTCTCGAGGAAACGAGGGAAATTCTCGACTCCGCCGCTGTAATGCTTGGTGCCGCCCGCGCAGACGGTGGGAACGATGCCGGCCAGGAAAGCGGCGTTGACGGTGGTATCGGTCGGCACCCGGCTCGCGATCGCCTTGTCGCTGTTGGCGTCGCTCCAGGCGCCCGAGAGCACTGTGATGGCGTCCGCCACCAACGAGGCGGGTTTGGTGGTCATAGTGTTGGTCGAGCCCGCGGTCGTGATGGGGGCGTTGAAATGGCCGCGCACATAAAGCGGCAGCGGCGTGGCCACGGTCAGGCCGCTAGCCGGGAGGTACTGCCCATTGTTCACCCGGACCACGCTCAGAGGCTTGGCGGCGTCGGCGGTTCGGTCATCCAGGATATAGATCGAATTCAGCGAGTGCCCCAGGTTGTACTGAGCCTGGGCGTTTTTTTGCGCGCCGGCATTGGTGGGGTAGGTTGCGCTGATATTGGTCATCCATTTGTTTAGCGCCGCGACATTGAGATCGATCACTCTGGTCCACTTTTTCTCGCGCTGATCATAGAAAGATTCCGTGTTGGTGATGAAGGAGTATCTGGCGGGCGCAATGATCGCGCCCTTTGCGCCCATTACGGCGGGGATGTCGTTGGTGATGTCATTGAACAGGTTCCAGGAGCCAGCGCTCACGAACGTGCCGTAATCCTTGACCCTCACAATCAGATCGACAAGATTGTGGTATCGGGCCCGGCCCATTTGGGAGCCCGGGTCTTCGCCGAAGGGCGGCGGCTCGAGAATCGCGCGGACAGCGAGCGGGCTGTTGTTCGTGGCAATGGGCAGAGTCAGCGCGCTGGCCAACTCCAATGCTTCCTTGCGATAGATCGGTTTGACGTTGCCTTTGCTTTCGGGGTCGCACGGCGCGCGCGCGTTTAAAATGCGGCCCACGGCGGCCACATCGTCCAGGTACTCGAGCGAGGCGCTGGTGCTATTGTACAGGGTGGCGTTGCTATGCACTTTGCCGGTGATTTTCATGGCCGCGCCGGGGTTGATCTCGAGGTCCATCGAATAGAAAATGGCGAACTGAAACACCGGGATCGAGGCCAGTTGAAGATCCTGTTGGACCCCGGCGGAGAGGTCGTAAGGGCTGCCCAGGGGGGAGGCTTGCGACCGAATGCGACAGTTGAACACCAGTCCATACAGACCCTCGAACTGAGAGTTCAGGTTGGTGACCACCGCGGCGGAGCTGGTCACGGTCATTTTATTCGAGTGGCCGGAGGTGTCCGTAAACCGATAGTTCGCCGCCCAGTCATTGGTGGGGATTGCCTCCCGATAATCGTCCAGGTCAGTGTAGTCAAACGTTTGCCGGGCGAAATCACGCTGCAGGTAGCTTACCGCGGTCTCGGTGGCGGCTTCGGCCGCCGCCACGGTGCTGTTGTACGTGTTGTTGCGATCGTTGAGCGAGACGTTGGTCGAGGCGTAATGGGCGATGCCGGCAAAGATGAGCGAGGCCACGCCCGCCATGACGAGCACCGTCAGCAGGGCATAGCCCCCGCGCGAGGTCGATGGGAGTTTTATTCTCATAGGAACTGGATTTGTTAGTTGTGGTTGTTTTACTCGATGGTCCTCCGCGTCATCCTGGTTTGCAGATGGTAGTAATCGTAAAAGGCGCCGACGCCGGCCGAGGCGACGGGAAACTGCCATTGATAAAAGTCGAGCTGCATCAGCACAATGCGGTTGTTGAAATCCGTGGTGAGCACGTTGCCGGCGTAATCCTCGGCGCGGAAGGGGACGGTGTTGGTGATGAAATTGGCGATGATCTCGGGCGTCGCGGCGGCGCTGGCCACCCGGCAAAGCGCCTGGCTGTCGGCATCGAGATAATACCGGACGAAGGTGTTGGTGCTGGCGGTCGGGTAAATCTGCAAGGCATTGCCCTCGCGCGGATCTCCCAGATCGGCGCGCGTGAAAGCGCTCGCACCGCCCGTGCCCACGTACAACATTTTCGCGGTGCGGATGTCGTCCCGCACCCGGCTCAAAGCCTTCCGCGCCCCCTCGCTGGCGCCGAGCTTGGTGGCCGAGATGTTGAACATGCGCAAGCCCAGCAAATGCGAGCTGAGCAGGGCCACGGTCATCATCCCAAGCAGGGCCATCGAAACCATCAGTTCGACCAGCGTGAAGCCCGCGTTGGCGGGGCGGGAAGGGAAAGGTATTTTCATTGGTCAGGCGCGCGGAGGGTGATGACGGTGTTGGTGAAGGGCCCGCGAATGGCATCCTTCCGGTACGGCAGGCTCCAGACGCAGTCGCAGCGCAACTGACGCAAGGGCGGGGACGTCGAGGCGGTGGTGACGCTGAGGTAATTGGTGGCGTAAAGCGGATTGCCCGCCACGGTGGGGACGTCCAGGACCGCGATCTCGGTGAAGTTGGTCAGCCCGAGCTCATCGACGCCGGGCCAGGCCTGGGGATCCCATTTGGCGGCTCGGGCCTGCTCGACGCCCTGCATCGCCAGCGAATGGGCGGCGAGTGAATACGCGCTCCACTCGGCTCGATCCGTCACAAAAACGTAGCCATACAGCACTCCGGCGAAGATCAATCCCGAGATCGCCAGTGAAACCACGACCTCAACCAGACTGAAACCGGAGCTACCGCCGCCACCACTGTTTTGGGGGCCATAGGCCAACTTCATAACAACATAACCGCGCGAAGCTCAGTAAGCAGCCGATATGCCATAACCGGGGAGCCTGGCCCGATTGG
>JBDHQH010000157.1:0-7434 GCA_039806935.1 Verrucomicrobiota bacterium | reverse complement strand
CGCAGCCTGAAGGCTGCGACTACATGGGGATTCCCGATCGGACACTCGGGATGTAGCCGCAGCCTTTAGGCTGCGTTCCCCGTCTGGCCCGGACGCCAGCGCAGCCTGAAGGCTGCGACTACAGGGGGATTTGCGATCAGACACTCGGGATGGCACCCCGTCGGCCGGGGGCAGACGTGACTTGTGCCCGTCACGGGAATGATTCCGCTACAAATCCTTGATTTCGCAACCGTTCGCGGAAAGGTTAAGGCGCATGGACGACGTGAATATTATTATTCCATGGGTGCTGGCAGCGCTCACCGCGGTATTATTGTTTGTGCTGGCGAAGCGGGCCGGACGTTCGCCGCTGGCATGGGCCGTCTATGGCTTGTTGTTCGGCCTGGTGGGGGCCACCATCGTATTTGGCGTCGGCCAGGCCAGTTCCATTCCCTTTTCCTCGGGAGCGAGGACGGCGGAACTGCTGCGTTGGACGCTGCTCTCGATCGGGGTGATCGGCATCATCACCTGGCTGTTGAGCCGGTCGTTGCGCAAGCCATGAACGTCTTCCACCTCCCCCGCCGTCAACCTTGACCTTTGACTGCGCAAACGTGGGCTTCATCTATTGGGATTGGAATCCTGACCTCCTCCGCTGGGGGCCGTTGACGGTTCGCTGGTATGGGGTGATGTTCGGGCTGCTTTTCCTGATCGGCTACGGGATCGTTCGCTGGCAATTTCGTCTCGAGCGCAAAGACCCGGCTTCTCTGGACAGTCTTCTCGTTCATCTGGTGCTGGGCACCGTCATCGGCGCGCGACTGGGACACTGTTTATTTTACGAGCCGGAGTACTATTTCCGGCACCCGTTGGAGATCCTGATGGTGTGGCATGGCGGGCTGGCCAGCCACGGCGGGGCTGCCGGGGTGTTGCTGGCGCTTTGGTGGTATTGTCGCAAGCATCCCGACCAGCCGTATTTATGGCTGCTGGACCGGGTAGCGGTGCCGACCGCGCTGGGCGGAGCCATGATCCGCCTGGGAAACCTGTTCAACTCGGAAATTCTGGGCACACCCACCGGGGCGCCCTGGGCATTCGTCTTCGCGCGCGAGGACGGGATTCCCCGGCACCCGGCACAGCTTTACGAGTCGATCGGGTACGCGTTGATCTTTGTGCTGCTGCTTCTTGTTTATCGGCGATGGCGATCGGACACTCCGCGCGGATTGTTAACGGGGTGGTTTTTGGTCTGTGTCTTTACGCTCCGTTTTTTAGTGGAGTTTGTGAAGCAGCGCCAGGCGGCGTACGGCGCCCATCTTCCTCTCAGCGTGGGACAAATGTTGAGCATTCCTTTCGTGTTGGCGGGGGTGATCTTGCTGGCGCGAGTCTGGCGGCGGGCTCGCGCGACGGGGAACAACGGGCCGGCGCGCCCGTCCGGGGTTTCCGCGGGCCAGCCGCCTGAATGAGATCCACAACCCGCGCGCGGCAACAGCCGCTCACCGGGCGTAAAGGGCTTCAGCTTTTTGCAAGGCGCACCGCCAGGCCTCGGCGCGCGGCCGGAGCTCGCGTCTTTTGACCGAGTGGCGCAAGATCTCCGCGGCGTGGGCCCGCGAGCGCAAATGCCCGGCGGCCAGCGCCTGAATCACCACACTCCCCAGCCCGACGGCATTTGGCGACGCCGCGATCAGCGGCGTATCGAGCGCGTTGCCGAGGAAGTGGTTGAGGATCGAGTTGGATCCCCCGTCCAGAAGATAGACGGCGCCGAATCGCCGGCCAGTGAGGCGTTCGAGCTCATCCAGTTCCCGGCGATAAAGCACCGCGAGGCTCTCGAGCACGCAGCGAAAAATCGCTCCCGGTTTCCGCGGCACCGGCTGGCCGGTGTCGCGGCAGAAGGATTTGATCGCGGCCGGCAGATCGCCCGGCTCGTGAAACCGGGCGTCCGTGGGATCGATCAGGGATTCAAACGGCGCCGCGGAGCCGGCCAGGTGCATGAGCACTTCGGCATCCAACCCGGCTCCCGCCCGCGTCCAGGAATGCTGGCACTCGGTCAACAGGCGCAAGCCAGGCAGGTGTTTGTAAAAGCAGAAGCCGCCGGCGCAGGCGGGCTGGTGGTTGTATTGGCTGGCCCGGGCTTCCGGCGTCAGCCTCGGGTGATCCAGCACTGTTCCCAGAATGGCTTCCCCGCCAGTTCGCAGAAAAGCCCAGTTCCCGACCGAGTCCACGGGCAAACCCATCAAGGCCGACGAGAGCTCGTGGGAACAGGCGGCCACCACTCGCGCGTCCTCCAGCCCAAGCCGGCCTTCCGGATCGCGCAGCGCGCCCAGATCACCGCCACTGTCGGCAAGCATCGGAAAAATCGACGGAGGCAGGCGCAGGCTCGCAATGATTTGCTCGGACCAACAGCCGCGCGCCAGATCGTAAAGATGGGTGCGCGCGGCGGCCGAGCGTTCGAGCCGGGCTACGCCCGACAGCAAATAATGGAAGGCATCCGCGAGCGGTAGAAAAAATGTCCGCTTGAGGCGTTTGGGAGGTTCGGCGGCCAGGTGCGCCAGGCAAGAAGAACGCGACGCCTGAACTCCGGTGATTTCAAACCAGTCGGTCTGCGCCAGGGCCGCCATACTCCGCGGACCGCCCTCCTCGGCGGACGGATCAGAGTGGCGTTTTGCGGGCGCAAGGGCCGAATGATCCTCCCGATCGAACAACACGTAGTCGGAGCCGTGGGCGGTGCAACTGACGCTGGAGACTGGCTCCTGGCAGCCGCCGATCGCCCGCAAGCCTTCCAGCAGATGCTGGTAAAGTTCAGGGATATTCCAGGCCCCCGAGTTCCTCTCGCCAAGCGATTCAACCTGAAAGCCATAAACTTCACTGAGGCTGATGGAGTCTCCTTCCAGAATTCCCAGCATCACCCGGCCGCTCTCCGCGCCGATTTCGCAAGCGGCGTACATCTGCTGCATAGGCCCGCTTGGAATGCAGGTTTTATGCCTTGTCAGGAGACGCGCCGGGCGGCTGGCGTTCGTCATCACGGCGCTGCCCCGCCGCCGACGCCGCTTCGGGTTCATCCCTTCGCGGCGCTCGAGTTAGTTGTATTAAAAATGAACACTCGGGTGTCCCGCCCGAGTGATTCGGTCAGGGGGCCGCTTCGGAGGATTGTTTGAGCACAAAAGGCTCGAAAAGGCCGTAGGCGACCGTGCTGTAGCGGGGTCCGGGTGGCGGCCCGGACTCCGGCGCAACTTGGAAGCCGCGCGGCCAGGCCGCGCCGAGCGATGGATTGCCATGATGCGGCCCCAACGTATTTTTGAGGGTGCCCACGACGGTGACATCGACGCGGTTCTCGCCTTTCTTCAAAAAGCGGGTGATGTCGCGTTCAAAAGGCGGCGCATCGATCCAACCCGCACGATGGCCATTTACCAGGACGCTGGCCACGCTTCCACACCAATCCGGCAGGACGACCGAATAGCTGCCGCGCGGTTGCGCCAGCTTGAAATGCTCGGTGTATTGCACTCCCGCCGCATAAAACGGCGCGCCTTGAGTATTCCATCCGCCTTTCGGGGAACTGAGCCCGGCGCCGTTCACCACGTACTGGGCGAGGCGATCGTGGGACTTGAGTTCACTCGAGGCTTTCAGGATACGAACCCCTTCAACCATCCGCTGACTGGAAGCCACAAAGCGCACCTCGGAGAGCCCAACAAAGCCGGAATCGGGCGGAGTTCCCGAGGCGGGGAAGGTCACGCCGTTATGATTGGCCAGGCAGTCCAGGCGGATAAACCGCGCTCCGGAGGCGTGGACCGGCAATCGCTGGGCGGCCTCTTCTGCGCCACTCGCCCGGGATAAATCGAAGACACCCAAGTCCAGGTCGAATTCGCCGGGATCCGCGCCGCTGTCGGCGGGCCGCGCAGCCGTGAGGCGGATCCGACTGGCGCCCCTCGAGGTCAGCTCGCGCGTTTGATTTTCGTTGTAGTTCCAGACCAGCACGGCCGCCAGATCGGTCGGGCGTCCAAGATCAAAGACCAGGCAGGGGGCGGGATCCGACGCGCCGGCTATGGTGTCATCGGACGCGGAGGCGACGCCTGCGCTCAGCCACATGGCGCCGCCGGGAATCGCCGAATGGAGGAGCGGTTGATCATGATCGCCCATTGTGAGAGCCATCTCCGGCGCGATCACAAAACCCGCCGGGGCCGGCTTTAATTGGAAGCTGCCGAGCACATAGGCGGGTTCGATCTCGTGAAACACGGTAAAGGGCGCCGCTTTGAGGGTGACAACGTTCCGACCTGCGCGGGCCGCGCCCTTCAGGCTCAGGCGGCCAAAGTCCTTATCCAGCCACCAATCGCCGCGTTTCCATTTCAATGGCCGCCCGTTGCAAGTGATGGAGGTGTAGAGGTCGGGACGTTCGATAACAATGGCCAGATCTTTCGGTGGCGCGCCTTCGCTTTCAAACGCGTAGCTCACCTCGAAACCGCTGTCCGCCGGAAATTTCCGGGAGATCAGTTCATCCTTGAACTGTACCGCGCTGTCCCAGGGATCACGGTCAAAGCCGTGTTTTTTCCAGGCGAAAACATTGGCCTGATAGGTGTAAACGTTGGTGCGCGTTTCCCCGCCAGCGGTGACGGTCACATAATCCAGCGTGAGCACATTGGGCTCGAGGCGCGTGGCCGTTACCGGGCCTTCGGGCGCCAGCGTGGTAACTGTCGCGCGAGGCGGAGCCTGCGCCGGGGTTTCCTCGTTAAAAAACAGTAACAGGCTACCCGAGGGCGGCAGGTCGAATTTGACGGACAGGCGATCCTCGTCCCGGGTAGAGGGAAACAGCCGAATTTCGCCGGTGTAAGGATCCCACTCCTCCACCCCGCCCCACTTGGATGATACCACGCCTTGGGAGCGTTCCCGGCTGCTGGTGTTAACCAGGAACAGAATTTCACCGCCGGGCACCTGCCGGCGATGGTGAAACAGGATACCCGGGTCGTCCGTCGCGCGCTCGATGGCCATGCCGGTGGCGGCGGTTTGCGCCGTCTTCAGCCGCCTGACCAAATCGTGGATTACCGCCTCCGAGGAAGGCTCGCCGCCAGCCGGTTGGGCCCCGGGCGGAAGCGCGCCGTCGATCCGGAGCGGCTTCGGTCCGGAAAGAGTCACTTCGATCTGCCGCAGCAGCGCCGCGGTCTTGGAGTTAAGATTCTCGATCACCGGCGGCAAAATCACCCGGTCATAGACACGCCGACCCACCCTCAGCTTGCCGTGCTCGATCGAGCCGTGGTGCTCGATGATGTCCTCGCAGCCGAGGTCGTATTCCACCTGTGCGGCCTCCAAGGCCATGAGCAGTTGAAAAAACCGGTCGCCGATCTCGTTCAAGCGGGCATTATCGCCCTGGTACATCCAGGCGGTGGTGGTCGGTTCAAGCACCAGCACGGGATTGACTTGCTCGCCCTGGGACAACGCGGCGGAAACCCGCGCCAGATAATCAGCCGAAACGTGGTAGGCCTCCCACCAGGGCTCATGGTAGGAAAAGGATTGGGGATGGTCGCGCTTGCGGGCGCCGCGCAAAGTGAGGTAATCAAGATGCTGGTTGATGGTATTCACGCCCAGGACCTCGAGCCAGTCGCCAATGCGTTTCATGTCCTCGAACCGGAGATCCCAGCCGCCGGCGCCGTAGGTTTCGCAAAGCGTGCGGGTGAGGCCGAGTTGATTGGCCACGCTCGAGAGTTCCTTCACCATGCGCACGTTGCCGAATTGCGCATGGTTATGTTCGGCGTATTGGTTCATCAAACAATCGATGGCGGGGCGCTGATGCCAGGCGTACATCGCCATGTTGTCAGGCACGCGGGTGCAGTTGGGCCACTCGTGTTCCCAGTAGTGACCGGTCCATTCCAGGTTGTGCTGCTCGCAATAATCATGGTAGGGGCGGGCCCAATGCGCGACGAACTGCTCGTGCAGCAACTGGAAGTAATGGTGCCGAACCTTGCGCCAGTCGCCCGCCGGCTGCGTCAGGCTGGGCAGGTGATCAAGCAGGTCGTAGCCCCAGCGCTTTTGAAACTCCGCGGGCAGGATTTCGCTCCAGGGCAGCCCGCCAGCCGGGCGAATGTTTGGCTCGTCGGTGAACACCCCCGGAATCTTCTTGCCGAACTCGCGGCCCAGCTCGCGGCGATAGGGCTCGAGGGTAACCTCCAAAAATTTTTCCGTCACTCCCGGTGACAACAAATTCACGTAACATCGGTTGCCGTTCCAGGGCGAATCCTCGGAGCGCCGCTCGGCGGCGACCCAATACGGGCCGCGCGGCGCCAATTGTCCGGCCCTTGCCCGGGCGGTCACGTTCGTGAAATCTCCCGTCGCATGGCGCTGATATACGCCGATCAGCGCGGCGGACCATTCCGGCGCGGTTTGCACCTCGCGAAATTCCAGACCGCGTCCGCGCGCCTCGGGCATGGCCTCCGGCACCAACCCGCCGGCGAAGCCCGAGGGATACGAATTCTCGTCGTAAATCCACACCTTCATCCCCAACCGCCCCGCTTCCTCGAGCGAAACTTTCCACATCCGGAACCAATCGGGTGATAGATAGGGCGTCATTAACCCGGGCCGCGGATGCACCCAGACCTGATAAACATGCTGTTCAGCCAGATCGCGCAAGGAGCCGCGCACCTGCTCCTCGGTCAACCGATCGTTCCAGACCCAAAGCGGCCCGGTGCTATACTCGACCGGCGGATGCTGAAAGAGGCGCCGTGGCGCCTCCGCCCCGGCCGACGCCTCCACTGGCGCGCCGCCCAGGACGGCAGCAAGAAACAGACAACCGGCGAAGTTGAGCGGGGCGGGTGGAGGCGTATTCATACTTGCGGAAGGTTGGCGTGACCCGTGCGGACTGGCAAACTTTTTGAGCACAGACTCGCGTTGGATGCACGGCGGGCACAGGCCACGCTCTCCGCAGCCCCGGCAACACAGCCTGAAGGCTGCGGCTACCTCCCGAGCTTCCAATCGCAAATAATCCAACGCAATTCGGTGGATTGTGAACTCTGGCGGGGTCGGTTAATCTTTCCCCGATGCCGCTTTTGACCACAGGCGCCGACTGCAACTGGATCTCGAAGGGACGGGAGGTCTTTCCGGCCATGCTTCAGGCCATTCGCGCGGCGCGCGAGAGCGTCCGGCTCGAGATGTACATTTTCTCGCGTGGCCGGGTAGGCGACAGCTTTCTGGTCGCGCTGATCGAGGCGGCGCAGCGAGGTGTGCGGGTTCGCGTGCTGGTGGATGGACTGGGATCGTATTTGCTGCCGTTTAACTACTGGGATCCGTTGCGCGCGGCCGGCGGTGAGGCGCGCATTTTCAATCCGTTATCGCTGGGGCGAATTGGCATCCGCAACCATCGCAAAATGTTGGTCTGCGACGAACAGTTGGCTTTTGTGGGGGGATTCAACATTGCGGACGAGTATGATGGGGACGGGGTGACCCAGGGTTGGCGCGATCTCGGGATCAAAATGGAGGGCGAGATGGCCC
>JBDHQH010000156.1:0-7562 GCA_039806935.1 Verrucomicrobiota bacterium | reverse complement strand
AGAGAAGTGTCTCAAATATGTACACTTTATTCTGCAACAATCTTCTCCGCCCTCACCCACTTTTAATCATACCCGCGGCGGCGGGCCGTCCTCGTCTCGAGCGCCAAAGGGGCAGGGGACGGCTCGTCCCCCTGGCCGCCGGTCGGGAGGTTTGCCTGGCCTGGCGGAGTTGGTTCCCAAAACCGTCTTGACTCGCGGCGTCCCGGATTCGTTATGATTCGCGCCTTGATTAGGCCGGGGGCGGGAAGCGCGCCATGCCGAGCCAGGCCAAAACGCGATGCTGTTCAGTTCGTACATTTTTTTATTCGCCTTCCTGCCGATCACCCTCGGGGGATTTTGTCTGCTGGCCCGCTTTCTCGGGCCCAAGCCCGCCAAGGCCTGGCTCACGCTGGCGTCGCTGGTGTTCTACGGCTGGTGGAATCCGATCTATGTGATTCTGATTCTGGTTTCGATGTTCTTCAATTACTGGATTGGACGGCGGATCGGCGTGGCGCGCCGCGCCGGGGGCCGGGCGGGGTTATGGTTGTTTTGGGGGGTGGCCATCGATTTGCTGCTGTTGGGCTACTACAAGTACGCCAATTTTTTCGTTCACAATGTCAACGGCCTGCTGGGGACCGACTGGATGATTGGCCGGATCATTCTGCCGCTGGGCATTTCATTCTTCACGTTCACGCAGATCGCCTATCTGGTGGACGCCCGGCGCGGGGTGGTCTGCGAGTATGATTTGATGGACTTTCTGCTGTTCATCACGTTTTTCCCGCACCTGATCGCCGGGCCGATCATTCACCATTCCGAGATGATGCCGCAGTTCGCGGAGCCCAAGACCTACCGGTTCGACTGGAACAATCTGGCCGTGGGCTTGGGGCTCTTCGCCCTGGGGTTGTTCAAGAAAGTGGTGATTGCGGATAGTCTGAGCGGGCATGTGGCGAAGGTTTTTGACGCGGCCGCGGCGGGGACGGCCATGGGGGCGCATGACGCCTGGGCCGGGGCGCTCTCCTACACCTTTCAAATCTACTTTGATTTTTCGGGGTATTCGGACATGGCCATCGCGCTGGCGCGAATGTTCGGGATTATTTTGCCGCTGAACTTCAACTCACCCTACAAAGCGGTGAACATCAGTGATTTTTGGCGGCGCTGGCATATCACCCTCTCGCGGTTCCTGCGCGATTACCTCTACATCCCGCTGGGCGGCAACCGGCACGGGCAGGTGCGGCGCTATCTGAATTTGATCATTACGATGCTGCTGGGCGGTTTATGGCACGGGGCAGCCTGGACCTTTGTGCTTTGGGGGGCGGTCCACGGAGTCGGATTGGCGGTGAATCATTTGTGGCGGGCGGTTTGGGGCGAGCGCGGCTCGCGGCTGCCGGGCGGGAGCGGTGTTTGGGTGGGGCGGGGAATCACCTTTTTTCTCGTGGTGCTGGGCTGGGTGCTGTTCCGGGCCACGAGTTTTCCCGCGGCCTGGCATCTCTTCGAGGCGATGTTTGGCTTCGGATCTCCGGTGGCCGGAGCGCCTTTCCTGTTGAAGACCAAGACGTGGGTTTGGCTGGCGGGATTGCTGGCGGCGTGCTGGCTTCTGCCCAATACCGCCGAGATGATGGCGGAACAGCAGCCGTACCAGGGCATTGTCAAACCGCGTTATCCCTGGCTGGGCTGGACCATGCGCCCCGCCTGGGCGTGGGCTTGCGGGCTGTTGCTGGGCGCCTCCATTTTATCCCTGTCCCGCGCCGGGGAGTTCCTGTACTACAACTTTTAGGGATGAGGTCGTCCGCGCGAAGACAGGTGCTGATTCTGCTCGGCGTGGCGGCGCTGATCGCCGGGGGCCTGGCGCTTTTTAATTTCGTCATTGACCCCTACAACCGCTACGGCAACAACCGCCTGGGGGTTTACATCTCCGCCGAGCGCGAGGCCAAGTCCACCTGGGTGCGGAGCTACCCGCATACCGCGTTGATTGTGGGCAACAGCCGCATGGGGGTGATCCCGCCGGGCGAACTCGAGGGTTTCCGCTTTTTCAACGGCGCCTTCGCGGGCGCGAACGCCGAGGAAGTGTACTGGTTCATCGATCACTTTGCGCGCACGCAGCGGGTGGTGGTGATCGGCATCGACCTGGGCATGCAGGATCCGCCGGCGCCCAAGGGCGATCTCTTCGGCCCGCCGACATTCGGCGAGATCGCGCACAACCTCCTTAATTTTCAAACGGTCGAGTATTCGATTCGCACTATCACCGAGCACCTGGCGGGCGAACCCTCGAACCTGGGCCGCGACGGTCTGGCCGACATGCGGGGGTGGAAGGAGATGGTGGACCGGGAGGATCCGGCGCATCGGGATTGGTTGCTCGAGGACATGAAAAAGGTGTGGGGAAGGTTTCAGATGCCCGGCGAGGGACGGTTTTATTATTATCGAAAAATCGCCGAACTCCTTCGGCAGCGCGGCATTGCCGCCGTGGTGGTGGTGCCGCCGATGCACCAGACCCTGGCGCGCTACCTCGACACCCCCGAATTGCGGGCTGCCTTCGCCGAGTGGTTGCGGCAGCTCCAGACGATTTTCCCCCATGTCATCGATCTCTCGTTCAGCGCCTACGGCGCGCCCGGCAATTATTACCGCGCCGATCCCGCGCATTTCAAACCGGAGGTCGGCGTCCAATTCATCAATCGCGAGGTGATCCCCGTCGCCAGGCTGGCGGTGGCGCGACATTAACGGCAGGCGCATCCTGGCTCGCGGCGAGGCGCCCGTGCCTGGAGGGAGCCGGTTGATGGGGAGATTTCCCCGGAGCGGTGTCGTCAAGATGAATGACATGTGCTGTCAAACGCACACTTCCCTCTTCCCGGGACTCGAGTCACCTTCACCTGATAGCAAATGCAATGATATGAAAACTCACCTTGCCGCTCCCTGGCGTGGCAAACCACGCGGTTTCACGCTCATCGAGCTGTTAGTGGTCATCGCGATCATCGCGATTCTGGCGGCCATGCTGTTGCCGGCGCTCACCAAGGCCAAGCAGAAGGCCGCGGGCATCAAGTGCATGAACAACAGCAAACAACTTATGCTGGGCTGGCGGCTGTATTCGGATGATAACGCCGATCGTGTGCCCAATAATTTCGGGGTGCAGGAGACCCAAACCACGATCACCCGGCGAACTTTTCTGAATTGGGTCAACAACGTCATGGATTGGACGGCCAGCGACCAGTGGGGGAATTTCAATGCCGACTACGTTCGGAACGGCGTCCTCTCCCCCTACGTGGGGAACTCGGTGGATTGCTACAAGTGCCCGGCGGACACGTATTTGAGCCAGGTGCAGCGCGCGGCGGGCAAGACCGAGCGCCGAAGGAGCATGTCCATGAACGCCTTTTTTGGCGCCTACAATGAGGATCCCAACGATCCCAGCGTCCGAAACGGATACAACCATTTTTCCACCGGCTACCGCCAATGGCTGAAGGTGGCTTCGGTGCCCCGGCCCTCAAATTACTGGGTCATCATCGATGAGCATCCGGATTCGATCAACGACGGCTATTTCTTGAATGACCCTTCGGGCTACGGCACGGGCCAATGGCAGGATGTTCCGGCCTCCTACCACAACGGCGCTTGTGGAATCGCGTTCGCGGATGGCCACTCGGAAATCCACAAGTGGCGGAGCAGCACGACCACCCTCAAAATCACCACCCAGGGTTACACCGCTCTGCCCTTCGATATCGCCGGGCGGAATGATTACCGTTGGCTGCTGGATCGTACGGCGGTCTTGCTCTCCCAGTAGCCTGGGGCCGCCCGCGAGTTGCCCGGGGCGGCCGAGGCCGCGAACCCGGGCGCGTCGTGGTTGTCGCCAGCGGGAGTGATGGTTATAGTGCCGCACGATGCGGCCGATGCAAATCCTGTTCGCCGGACTGATCGCAGCCCGGGGCACAGCGTTTTGCCTCGGGGCGACGAATGCCCTGCCCAATCCGGCTCCCCCCGCGCCGGAGCAACGCCCCACTCCGGTGTTGCGAATGCTAAATCCCTATTTCTCCAGCTTCGCGGAGACGAATTCGTTGCCCCCGCCACCGACGTCGCCGACCAACGCCATCCCGCCGCGGCCCGAGACCAACAAACAACCACCCGTCGCGGTTCCCGCGCCACCGTCGGCGCCGCCTCCGGCTCCGGGCGCCGACGGCTTTCCTCGCCCGGCGCGCGGGACACTGGAGGCGCAAGTGGCGTTGGCGCGGCTGGAAATCTGCCCGGGCTCGATTGATGGGGTGAAGGGCTCGCAAACCGCGGCCGCGCTGCGCGCTTTTCAGCGGCGGGAACGTTTGCCCGAGACCGGCGAATTGGATGCGGCCACCGCGGAGCGCCTCTGGCTCGACCGCCCGGCGCTTACGAATTACACGATCACGGCCGGCGATCTGGCGCGGCTGGGAAAAGTTCCGACCACCTGGCTGGGCAAGTCCCGGGCGGCCGCGCTGGATTACGAGAACGCGCTGGAGCTGGCCGCCGAGCGCGGGCAGGCGAATCCCCGCTTGCTCGAACGGTTGAACCCGGGAACCCGCTGGAATGCCGTGCAACCGGGCGAGCGCGTGATCCTGCCGGATGTGGCGCGCCCGGGTCCGGGGGGCAAGGCGGCGTTTTTGGTGATCCGGCTTGCGGAAAAGTATCTGGAAGCTTTTGATGCCGGCACGAATCTGCTGGCGCATTTCCCTTGCAGCATTGCGCGGCGCGTGGAGAAGCGTCCGTTGGGCGAGTTGCGGGTCCGCGTGATCATTCCGAATCCCGATTACACCTTCAATCCGGCCGTTTTCCCCGAGTCGGCCGAGGGCCGCGCCCTCGGGCGGCGGCTCGTGTTGCCGCCCGGGCCGAACAATCCGGTGGGGGTGGCCTGGATGGGCCTGGACCGCCCCGGTTACGGCATCCACGGCACCCCCTCGCCCGAGCAGGTGGGGCGCACGGAATCCCACGGCTGTTTTCGCCTGGCGAACTGGAATGCGGCGGCGCTGGCGGGCCTCGTCGAGCCGGGGCTGCCGGTGTGGGTGGTTCAATGACCCTGGGCGCGGGCGCGGGCGCGCAGGTCGCGAGCCCGCTCGCGCAACTCGCGCAGCCGCTCGAGTTGCGGTACCAGCGCCTTCGGTGGAGGATGCGCCGTTTCGCGGGGCGCCGGCCGGGGAGCGGCGGGCGGATCCGCCGCGGGCCGGGGCGGCGGGCGGATCCAGCGCGCGTGCGCCTTGGGCGCCAGCGGGGAGCCGTAGCGGTTGGCGTAGGCCTGCGTCAGCTCCGCGCCGAAAAACAGAATTTGAGCGGAATAATACACCCAGAGCAGGATTAACACCAGCGAGCCGGCCGCGCCATAGGCCGAGACGGTGCTGTTTTGCCCCAAGTACAGGCCGAGCAGAAATTTGCCGCCGGTAAACAGCAGGGCGGTGACCCCGGCGCCAATCCAGACGTCGCCCCAGGAGATTTTGACATCGGGGAGCACTTTGAAAACCCCGGCGAACAACAGCGTGATCACCCCAAAGGAGACGATGCCGTTGGCGATCATCATCAGCATGTCGAAGCGGGGCACCAGGGCGGAGACATAGCCCGCCAGCGCGGCCAGGACGGCGCTGACCACCAGCGACACCAGCAGGAGAAAGCCGATCACCATCACCATGGCGAACGAGAGCAGACGGGCCTTGAGGAAACCCCAGATGCCCTGGCCCGGGCGCGGCTCGACCCCCCAAATGCGGTTCAGCGCCGCCTGCAGCTCCATGAAGACGCCCGTCGCCATCACAAACCAGGTGATGACCGCCACCATGGTGGCAAACACCCCCTGCTGATGGGGGAGGGAGGCCGCCAGGGCCGATTCCAGGGCGCGGGCGCCCTTCTGGCCCGCCAAATCCGCCACCTGGTCGAAGAGCGCGGCGCGCACCGCCGTCTGGTCGAAGACCAGGCTGGCGACGAAAATGGCGATGATGAACAAGGGCGACACGGCGAAGACCGTGTAGAAGGCGAGCGCGGCGCCCAGGCGCTGGGCGTTGTCAGCGATCCAATTCTTCGTGGCGGACTTGAGCAGCCCCCAGAGGCCCTTGAAACCCATGGGGCAAGATGCCACCCCCGGGCCCGGCGCGGACATCAGGCATTACCCCCGCCGCAGCTCAGGGTTCGGCCAGCGCGCCGGCGCGTTCGGCCGCCTCGGCCTCCGCCGCGCGCTTCTTGTCCTGCCGCTCCCAGTACCAGGCGACCCAGACGCTGATCTCATACAACAACTGCAGCGGGATGGCCATCAACACCTGAGTGATCACCTCGGGCGTGGTCAACACCGCGCCGAGGATGAAATTCAGCACGATGACGTAGCGGCGCGCGCCGGCCAGGGTGCGGTAATTCACCACCCCGAGCTTGACCAGAGTGAGAACAATGACCGGCAACTCGAAGCCGAGGCCCATGCCGAGCATGAATTTGCAGACGAACCCGATATAATCCTCGGCCCGCCATTGGTTGGCGGCGAAGCCCAGCCACTCGGCGTAATGGGCCGAGGCGGCGAGCGCGAGCGGCATCAGAACAAAATAACAGAAGCAGACGCCGATGGCGAAAAGACCCACCGCGAAGCCCAGGCCCCGATACACGTATTTCTTCTCGGTCAGCTTCAAAGCGGGGAAAACGAACTGAGCGATGAAATAGAAAATGAACGGCGCGGCCAGGACCAGGCCGCCGAAAAAAGCCACCTTGGTGGCCACGATGAAGGAACCGGCCGGGCTCAGGTTGATGATCTCGATCGGCAGCTTTTGCGGAGCGAGGCCGGCGCCAGGTGTCTCGGGGATGGCGGTCACCCCCAAAAGTTGGTTGGTGCCGACAGTGATCGGCCCAAGCTCGAGCCGAACGGCGCGATTGGTGCCGATCACCGCCGAAAACGGCTCATTGGTGGCGACCTGAAAAATCCCGAGCTGATTGGTGCCCAGCATCACCCGCACGCTTTGGGCTTTGCCGGGGCTGCGAACCGGGGCGCGGCTGAGCGGCCACTCGAGGACTTTGATAACGTAATTGCCCGCCAGCAGGCAGGCGAGCATGGCCACCCCGGCCGCGGCCAGGCTCTTGATTAAGACCCAGCGGAGATCCTCGAGATGCTCGAGGAACGATTTGATCGGACCGCCCTCCTCTTCGTGCTCGTCCTCAAGGCGTTCCCCTGCGGGGTCATAAGCCATAGGGTGGAACCGGCTGGCGGCTTAGGCCTTCGTGCTGCTGGGAGCGGGTGAGGATTGGGGAACGGTCTCGGGAGTCTCCGTCGTGGCCGTGCTCGAGGCGGTTGTCGGCGGCAGCCGACGCGGCGGGTGCGCCGTGTCGTCCATCGCGTTGGCGACCTCGTCGGTGACCTCTTTGGTGGCTTTCTTGAATTCCTTGATTCCCTGGCCCAGGCCTTTTGCCAATTCCGGCAGCTTCTTGGCGCCAAACAGGATGAGGATCAGCGCCAGAATAAGGATAATCTCGCCGCCGCCAAGGTTGAACAAACCGAACATGACATTCATAAATTCTAACCAGAAAATAGGCCGGTCAGAGAGCGGAGTAAAGCTCAATATGGATGGACTGCGCGACTCGAGGTGAGGACGTTTCGTCGAAACGCGCCAGGCAGGGAC
>JBDHQH010000155.1:0-7576 GCA_039806935.1 Verrucomicrobiota bacterium | reverse complement strand
GCGTGAAAAGCCGAAATCGGCGGCCGCTTCCGCCTGGCGTCCCGGGGGAGCGGACGGCGGCCGGAATCTCGTGTCCGGGCCGCCGCCGGTCGAGCGCGCCGCCACCGGCCCTTCGCTCCGTGGGGCCGGGGAACTTCGCTCGCGCGGCGGGCGGCGCGGTGGCTTTGTGTTTCGTTCCGGGCTACTTGCGCATCAGGCGGTAGAAACCCTGGGCGCCGGTCGCCTTCGGATCCTCCAGCGTCTGGACCGAGCCGTCTCCCCAGGCCGAGGTCACCGGCCACCAGGAGTTGTCGAGCAGGGTGGTGGACTTTTGCAGTTCGTATTCCTCGCCCATCTCGGTTGGGATTGTCAATGACATGACGCCCGCGCCGGAATTGAATACCGGCAGCCCGGCAATTTGCGGCGGGGCTGACGGTGTGGCGGGAGCGATCAGGAAGAAGTGGATGTTCGTGGCGACCAATCCCGCTTGTACGACCACGGTCTGGGCGTCGGCGAGGGTGGCGGCGTTGGGATACCACTGCGGCTCGAGGCGGGGGCTGCCGAAGTTCTCGGGCACCCAGCGGATTTTGTAGGCGCCGGGCGTCACGCAGGCCGCGGTATATTCGCTGGTCCAGACCCAGATGTTCCGCTCGAAGCGGAGGTCGCCGGAGACCGGGTCGTGGAACTCCAGGACGCCCGAAATCTCGTGTCCGTGCCCCGAGCCGCCCAGTCTGGCGATCCGGCCGCAGACCATGCCGGCGGCCGGGTCATTCACCACCCGCAACCGGCGGGAGATGCTGAGGGGCTGGCCGTTTACGTTGGCGCTGGCGTAAAACAGGTAATTCCCGGGCTCTATCGCCTCCCCCAGTTGGAACAGGCCCGAGTACGAGTAATTCTGCCAGCCCCAGTCGCCGTCCAAAATGCTGCCCCACAGGCCCTGAAATCCCCAGGAGAACTGCGTCATCGGGTCGCTGGCGGTCACCGTGAAGCGGTTGGTGGCCTCCGGCGTGTTGGCCATCGGGTAATGGTCAAAAATGGCGCTGGTGAACGAGGGATGCGACGGGATGACCGCTTTCACCGAGGCCGTCCAGACGCCGCCGCCCGGCAGGTTGGCCGTCAACACCGCCGACCCGCTGCCGCATACCAGCAGCGAGCTGTTGCCCCAGGGCGCAAGATCATTATGCACATCCACCGCGTCCGGGTTCGAACTCGTCGGCGACAACCGCGGAACCTCCGTGGAGATCTCGCGCCCCTCCGTATCAAACATCTGGAGCTGGAGGCGGACCGATCCCTGCCGGGTGAATTGCGCGCCATCCAGCGGGAGCCAGTCGTCGTTCTGGTAATACAATACCCGCACGTCGCCCAGCGCGCGCAAATCGAGATCGACCGTGATCGCGCGCGGCTGCAAGCCGCCGCCCGCCGCCGTGAGGGTGACCTGCCGGCGCCCCGGCGTCATCCCGGTGGTGTCCAGTATTAGCTCGCACCCGCCGCCGCGCAGCAGCGGGCCCGTCGGCGACCAGAACGATCCCTCCGCCCCGCCCGCCACCGAAAGAGTGATGCCTCCGGCGGGTTCGAAGCCGTTGCGAAAATCCACAAAAACCGCGATTGGCAGCCGCTGCCCGGGAATCGCGAGCGCCTTCGCCGGCACCGCGGCAAACTGGTAATGCGGGCTCGCCATGGTCACATGGCGCGACTGCCACGAACGCACCCCGCCCGCCTCCACCGTCAAGACTCCGTCCTCGCACGGGTCATTGACCGCCACGATGATTTGCGTGTCGCTCCAGGACTGGACCGTCAGTCCGTTGGTGCGACCTCCCAAGGTGACATGTCCGGTCTCCGCGCCAAAATGGGCGCCCTGAATGACCAGATTGGCGCCGTAGGCCACAGCGGACGGGCTTACCGAAGTCAGCAGCGGAACCGGCCCGGCGGCCGCCGAGGTCAGAATCTTCACGTTGTCCACGTAAACATTCCCTTCGCCTTCCCGATCGAGGCTGATCCCCACCAGCTTCGTCAAATGCGCCCCGGGGGTGTAGCTCGCCGTGAACGTGACCCAGGCGCCGTCGCGAAGCTCGCCATGATCCGGATGGATCACCCGCGCTCGCTGCCGCGCGCCGGACGTGTCCAGAAATTCGAGATAAACCGCCACGGACTGCCCCGTTGGCGGCACCCAGAGCGGCCGCACATCCACCGAAACCTCGAGCGCCCCGCCCCCCAGCGCCACATTCAGCGGCTGGAACAGCACCGGCCCGTAATAGTCGTAAGCCATGGTGCTGCTGTACAGGGTCACGGCCCCCAACTCCTCGTCGTAGGGGACTCCGCGGCCCAGTTCCGCCGGGATTTTCCAGTCCACCAGCACATGGTTGAAGCTTCCGTTGCGCACGACGTCTCCGGCAAAAGCGGACACGGCGGACAGGGCCAGCAGAGCGGCGATGGAGTGTCGGATTCGTTTCTTCATAACTGATTCAAGACGCGTTTGACCATTATCGGACTGCTCGCGGTGACCGCCTTGGGTTGGATTCCGCCCGGCACCCGCCGCTTGGTTCGCCAACCAAACGCATGTCACCTAACTTCTACAGAATTAGCAACAAAGCGTAAATTGTCAATTGTAGAGTAAGGTTACTTATGTTAATGCGTGAAAGTTCGAACGCTAACCGCGCGGTATCCCCGAGCTCAAGGCCGGCCCGGGCGGCGGCTTGCATGGCTCTGGCAGGCGCGGGCGGCCGGCCCGCGCCGCCGGGGCGGAACCGCCTTGTCTTACCCGCCCCTGGGCTGGCAGGCTGTGCTCCAGCGGGCTGCCGATGGAGTTCGCCGCGCCAGACGGGCGCGGGTGCCGAAAGGATTAGCCCGGATCCATGTGCCAACCTGATGCCAGATTGATCGATGCCGTTAGCCGGGAAAGGCGCTCCCCGGGGTTTAATTTGATCGAGTTGCTGGTGGTGATCGCGATCATCGCCATTCTGGCTTCGCTCCTTTTGCCCGCCCTCTCGGGCGCCAAGCAGAAAGGCTTGCAAGCGTCCTGCGCGAACAATCTGCGGCAGTTGTGCGTGACCTGGCAACTGTACGCCGATGAAAACGCCGGCGGGCTGGCAGCCAACGGTTACGGCACGGCGGCCAGCCTGGGGGAAACGAGGTTGTGGGTGATGGGCGCCACGCACAAGGCCGACGCGACCGAACAACAATCGTTCACCAATCTGGATCATCTGCTGGATCCCGAATTTGCGGCTTTCGCGCCGTATCTGAAAATGCCGGGCGTGTACAAATGCCCGGCGGATCGCAGCACCATCCACGGGCAGCCCAAAGTCCGGAGCTACGGTTTGAACTCCTACCTGAACTGGGAAAAGCCAGCCGGCGGCGGCGATCTGTATCTCAGCGGGGCGCATGTGAATTTCCGCAAGATGTCCGATTTGAACCAGGCGCGGCCCTCCGAATTGCTGGCGTTTGTGGATGTGGCGCCGAACTGGATTTGCCACTCGGCCTTCGGCGTGGCCATGTCCCTGGTGTATTATCAATTTCCCTCGATGGAGCACGGCGGTTCCGGTCCGATTTCGTTCGCCGACGGCCATGTGGAGTTGCGCCGATGGCGCGATCCTTTCACCCGGCAGATGGCCCGCGCGGAGTTCGTCACCCATTTGAACTGGGCCTTTGCGGCGAATGAGGATCTCACTTGGCTGCGCGAACACGCGTCCGTCCCGATCGCGCCCTGAGCGGGCTGCTCCGTATGCGAAAGCTGGTAGTTATTCTGGGCACCAACGCCTCGGGCAAAAGCGAGCTGGGCATCCGCCTGGCGCTCGAGTTTCAGGGCGAGATCGTCTCCGCCGATTCGCGGCAGGTGTACCGGGGGCTGGACCTGGGCACGGGGAAGATCACCGCGGCGGAGGGGGCGCTCGTAAAGCACCACTTGATCGATGTGGCCGATCCGCGCGAGCATTACACCCTGGCGCTCTTTCAAGCGGCGGCCAGCGCGGCGATTGCGAGCATTCGCGAAGCTGGCAAACTGCCGTTTCTGGTGGGGGGCACGGGCCTTTACCTCAGCGCCATCCTCGAGGGGTATGAGCTGGCGCGGGTGCCGCCCAACCAGGCTTTGCGCGAGAAACTGGAAGCGCTGCCCCGGGAGGAGCTGGCTCGGCGGCTCGAGGAGGCCGACCCCGAGGCTGCCCGGCGCGTGGACCGGCGCAACCCGCGCCGGCTGATCCGCGCCCTCGAAATTGCCGCGGCCGGGCAACCCCGGGCAACGCCGCGCCGAACCCCGCCCGACGATGATTTTTTGCAGCTCGGCCTGACCTGGCCGCGCCCCGTCCTCGAGCAGCGCATCGGGGAGCGGCTCGAGCGACGCCTGGCCGCGGGCATGATCGAGGAGGTCGCCGCGCTGCGGGCGCAAGGCGTTTCCGACCAGCGCCTGGAGGAGCTCGGGCTGGAGTATCGTTATCTCACCCGGTATTTGCGCGGCGAAGTGGCTTCCCTCGAGGAATTGCGCGCCCAACTCACGATTGCGATCCGCCAATACGCGAAGCGGCAGGTGACCTGGTTCAAACGCGACCGCCGGATTGTCTGGCTGAACTCGGCCGGGGATTATTTCGCGGAGGCGCGGGAGAGGATTAAGCGCTGGTTGATTGGGGAATAAGCAAAAATGCTTGTTCGGGCGGGCGCTCGAGTCGATGATAAGCCCGTGCTCGAATCGACGCGCCGCGACGCCATCCGCCAGCCTGAGACTCGTTTAGCCGCCGCGGGCGGTGGAGCGGCGCCGGGCGCATTGGCGGCCGTGCCGAAGGCGGGATTTCGGCTGAAGCTGTTTCATTGGCTGGTGGCGCTGGTGATCGCCGGCGCGTTGGTGGGGCATTTTTTTCCGGCGGCGGGCGTGGCCATGCAGCCGGCGGCCGAGGGGTTCATCAATCTCATCAAGATGCTGATTCCCCCGGTGATTTTATGCACCGTGGTGCTCGGCATCGCCGGGACCGGGAGCCTGGCGAAGGTGGGGCGCGTGGGCGGCAAGGCGATTCTCTATTTCGAGGTGGTCAGCACGCTGGCCCTGGTGCTGGGACTGGCGATGGCCAATTGGCTGGGACCCGGGCGGGGCTTTCACGCGGACGCCTCCCAACTGGACGGAGGGCTGGTGTCCGGTTACGTGCAACAGGCCAAAGCCTGGACGTTTTCAGATCACCTGCTGCATCTGATCCCGCGGACGCTCTTCAGCGCCTTTACCGATGGCGACATCCTGCAGGTATTGTTGATATCGGTGCTGACCGGGGTGGCTTTGACGCGCCTGCCGGCCACGCACCGCGAGCCGCTGATGGGATTGCTCGAGCAATTGAACCGGCTGTTGTTTGCGGTGATGCGCTTTGTTCTCTATCTGGCGCCGCTGGGCGCGGGCGCCGCGATTGCCTTCACGATTGGCAAGTTTGGCCTGCGGTCGCTGGTCCCTTTGGGCGGCCTGGTGCTGCTGTTTTACGCCACCTGCGCGATCTTTGTGCTGGGGGTGCTCGGCTCGATTGCCGCGCTGGCGGGCTTCAATATTCTGCGTTTGCTGCGCTACATCAAGAGCGAGCTGTTGCTGGTGCTGGCCACCAGCTCGTCGGAGCCGGCGCTGGTCCCGCTGATGGAGAAACTGCATCGGCTGGGGTTGTCCCGCTCGGTGGTGGGGCTGGTGGTTCCCACCGGTTATTCCTTCAACCTGGACGGCACCAATATTTACATGACCATGGCCTCGATCTTCGTCGCGCAGGCGCTCGGGATCGAGCTCACGCTTGGGCAGCAACTGCGCATTCTCCTCGTGGCCATGATCACCAGCAAAGGCGCCAGCGGCGTGACCGGCTCGGGTTTCATCACGCTGGCCGCCACCCTCGCGGTGGTGCCGGGCGTTCCGGTCGCGGGGTTGGCGCTGATTCTCGGGATCGACAAGTTTCTGTCCGAGGGCCGGGCGATCACCAACCACATCGGCAATTGCGTGGCCGCGGTGTTGCTGGCGATTTGGGAGCAGGAGCTCGACTGGAAAACCTTCCGCGCCGAGCTGGCCGCGGGCTGTCGCGAGGGCCTTTGATCGGGTCAGCGGGCTTGCCAATTTCGCTCCGGCGGGGAAACTGTGCGCCATGACGGCACCGAAACCACAGGCGGCGCCGGAGGCGGCGTCGAGCCTTCTCCTTCGCCTGCCCTCAATCCTGGAGCGGCTCGAGCCCGGCCGGATTTTCGCGCGCGCGCAGCCGCTGCACGTGGAACTCGGCAGCGGGGACGGCTCTTTTTTGGTCGAGTATGCCCGCCGCCATCCAGAGTGGAATTTTCTGGGAATCGAGCGACTGCTGGGGCGTATCCGCAAGCTGGACCGGAAGGGGCGCCGGGCGGGCCTGGACAATCTGCGCGGCCTGCGGATCGAGTCGGTCTATTTCCTCGAGTATCTGCTCCCGCCCCGGAGCGCGGCGGCTTTGCACATTTACTTCCCGGATCCGTGGCCCAAGCGCCGGCATCTGCGCCACCGCATGATTAACGAGCGGTTTCCGGGCATCGCCGCCGCGGCGCTCGCCCCGGGTGGCCGGGTGTGCTTGCGCACGGATGATCCCGGCTACTTCGCCCAAATGCGGGAGGTCTTCGCCGCCGCGCCGGAATTTCAAACGGTGGAAACCCCGGCGGAGTTGCTGGCCGTGCAGACCGATTTCGAGCGCGAATTCCGCGCCCGCGGCGTGCCGGTTTGCCACGCCGCCTATGCGTTGCGGAGTCCGGTGGCGGCCCCGTAGCTCCTCCTCCAAACGCCTTCGCTTCCGCCTCTGCCCGCCGCCCCTGCCAGGCGGCCGCCCTCCGCCCGCCATTGCCGGGCGAGCCTGGTCAATTCAAAAATGCTTGAACTGCTTTTGCGGCCCTGCTAAACCCGGCGCGCATGTTGGCTGTGAAAACGCGCGGTGCCGCCGGCGCGGCTGGATCCGATTCCGATTCAGCCGGGACCCCGCCTTCGCGGCGGCCGATCACCCGGCTGGAGGCCGAAGTCATCGGCATGTTCGTCCAGCTTGCGCGCGCCCTGGGCCAGCCGCGCTCCTACGCCGAGATTTACGGCCTCATCTTCATCCCCACCCGCCCGCTCACGCTCGAGGACCTCATCGCCAAACTGGGCATCAGCCGCGGCTCGGCGGGCATGGGACTCAAATTCCTGCGCGAGTTGGGCGCCATCAAGACCATTTACGTCCCCGGCGACCGCAGCATGCATTACGAAGCCGTCGCCCAACTCCGGCTCCTGGTGACCCGCTTCCTCCAAAAACAAATTTTGCCCCAATTCGACAGCGGACGCGAACGGCTCGAGGCCATCGCGGGGATGGTGAAGAAACTGCCCGCGGCCGAGCGCGCCCAGGTGGCCCGGCGGGTCGAAACTCTGCGGACGTGGACCGTTCGCACCGAGCGGGTGATGCCGTTGCTGATGAAAATGCTGGAGCCTTGACGGGGTCAAGCCCCGGGCGGCCAGTCCGCCAGCCCTGACCGGGCGTCAACAGGACGCCCTCCCGGCCGGCGCGGAAAAACGAACCGGACTGTCATGTCCATGGCCTCAGGCCGACCGACGCGTAGATTCGCCCGGCGAAAACCGGGTTGCGAATTGACCGGGCGAAGCGCGTACCGCGCCGGC
>JBDHQH010000154.1:0-7636 GCA_039806935.1 Verrucomicrobiota bacterium | reverse complement strand
GACTTCCTGTGCCGGGGGATATTTTAAACTGGCGCTGGCCGACCTTGAATGCGATTGTCCACCGGCGAGTTCCCCGGAAAAGCGTGCGCGCGAACTTGCACCGGATCGAGCCCGGCCTGGTTGAAATCAGGCTGGCGAATGATGGCGAGCTCGATATTTCCTCACCGGTCGCCCTGCAAACACGCTGGCATGACAGCCGCCTGATCGCCGGCGACGGATTGCGCGGATTCCAAATGACGGCTTCGGACCGGAACTCCGCCCGGTTTGAGGCCGCCGCGGATTATCGGTTGGCCGCGGGAGAAAGCCAGGTGGTCGGTTGGCTGCGGTTCGACAAAGATTGCGAGGCAAACCTTGAACTTGAGGAATGAGAGAAGCGGTGACACCCGGTGGCGCGCGGTGTTGGTCAGAAATCATCGCCGGGCGGCGGTCTTCCTCGCCACCTCCCTGATCGCCCTCAACCAGGCCCCCGCCTGCAGCCCCGAATTTCCCAGCTCGGTGCTCCAGGGGGACGGCCTGAACCTCCTGCGAGCGCCGCAGGGAAACTTCCAATTTGAACTGGAACGGATAAAATTGGATCCGCCCCCATTCCAGGCCCTCCCCCCGTCGGAAGGCGTCAGCCACGCCTCGCAATCAAAGGAAATCGAGCTGGCCGATTTGCGTCAGGCGCTGAGGCGCGCGAAGCGGCCGACGGAGGAAATCAATCGCCTGTGCCGTGCCCATGAGGGGCAGCGCCAACTCCTCAGCAGCTTCATGGAGGCGGCGGCGGGGTGGGATCCCGAGGAGGAATACCGTTTCGCCTCCTGGCGCGCCAAGCGGCCCGAGGTGCTCACGGCCATGGTGGTGGACGGATTGCCCGCCGAGTTCGCGGATTACTTCAGGGGCTATCTCGCCTGGCACAATCCCGCAATCACCGATAAACAAGCCGCCCGCGAGGCCTGGGAAAACCTGCTCGCGCGACCAGCGGATGAGCGTCCTTTTAAATCCACCTGGGCGGCTTTCATGCTTGGCAAAGCCTGGATGGAAAAGGATGGCGCCAGGGCCATCGGCTACTTCCAACAAGTCCGGGAACTCGCCCGGCAGGGGTTTCGCGACAGTCTGGGCCTGGCCGCCGCCAGCATCGGCATGGAAGCCCGGGTGGAATTGGATCTCAAACATTACGAGCGGGCAATCGAGCTGTATCTTTCACAAATGGCGACCGGCGACCCCACCGCCACCAATTCGCTGATCACCGCCACCGAAAAAGCCCTGTCGGACCCCGCCGCAGACTTGCGGGCGCTGGCGAGAAATCCGCGCGCCCGGGAGTTGGTGACCGCCTGCCTGCTCTCGATCCGCAACGACTCGGCGCTGCTTTCCACTGGTGAAGCTGAGGAAACCCAGCGTGAGCATCCCGTCCTCTCCCCCGCCGCGCGCTGGCTGCGCGGCGTGGAAGAAGCCGGCGTCAAAGACATGGATTTGGCCGAAGCGCTGGCGCTAACGGCGTATCGCGCCAACGAGATGGACGCCGCCGCTCGCTGGATTAAGCGCGCGCCGCGATCGCCGGCCGCGCAATGGATCGAGAGCAAACTGTTGCTTCGCGAAGGGAAATGGCGGCAAGCCGCCGTGCTCCTGGCCCGGGTCAGCGTCCATTTCCCGGCCGCCAGCGCCGCCCGTCGGCGCCCGGAGACTCGCCAGGATACGCTCACCGTCCTGGATTTCGACGAGACCATGTACGTGAATCGTGCCGAGGCGCAGGTGCATGGCGAACTGGGCGCCCTGCAGTTGGCTCGTGGTGAATACCAACAGGCCCTCGATTCTCTGCTGGCGGCCGCCTACTGGGAGGAGGCGGCCTATGTCGCCGAACGCGTGCTGACGGTATCCGAGTTGAAGAACTACGTGGACCGCTTCTGGCCAGCCCTCCCCGCTGGAAAGACTAATTCGAACGGCTTTGATTTCCGCAAGAACCTCCGCTACCTGCTTGGCCGGCGGCTCACGCGCGAATTTCGGGGCCATGAGGCGCGCGAATATTACCCGCCCGAACAAACGGAAAGCTTCGATCGCCTCGTAGCCGCCCTGCGACGGGGATGGGATGAAGCCGCTCCCGCCGCGGACCGTGCTCGCGCCTTATTCGAGGCGGCGTGGATCACGCGCACCAACGGCATGGAACTGATCGCCACCGAGGGGCTGCCCGACTGCCACAACATCGATGGAAACTACCTGTTTGGGATTGGCGAAGGGATTCGCGATCCCGAGACAGACGTGGTGCTGGTGCCGCCCTCGCCGGACGAACTCGCACGCAACCGGGCCCACGCACCAGACCCCAATCGGCGCTACCACTACCGGTACCAAGCCGCCGCCCTGGCCTGGGAAGCGGCCAAACTGCTCCCGGATAACGACGACCAAACCGCCCACATCCTCTGGCAGGGCGGCTCCTTTATCAAATATATCGATCCCAAAACCGCCGACAAATTCTATAAGGCTCTCGTGCGCCGAACCCGGCGAACCGCGCTGGGCGCCGAGGCCGACCGCCAACACTGGTTCCCCCAGCTTGACGAAAACGGACAAATCATCCCGAAACCGCCCAGGACGCCCAACCCCGGACTGGAAGCGCAACCGGCCGGGGACGTATCGGCAGCGGAACCCTCCTTCACTCTCAAAAGCCTGGTTCTGGAAATGTGGGCGCGGGAGTCCGATCCGGATCTGGGGAGGCACCGTCACCGTATTCCCCCTCGTGGAAAACGCTGAAGCAGGAGGCCGCTTGGTGCAAGCTCGGCTGGGAGGGGGAGAGAAGATCGCCTCTGGCCAGGCGTGGGTATGCCGGAGCCGCATCGCGGCCTGGCAGGAAATGCCTCCCGGGGAGCATCATTAAGCGAAAGCCGCCCGGTCAGCGTTTGAGCAATCCGCGGGGGCCGGTGACTTTCGGCGCGTCGGCCCCATCCAGTTCCACAAGGTTTTGCAGGGCGTTTTCGCGCAACCGCAGGAACTTCAGCCCGTAAAACTGAACCTGCCCTTTTTGCCGCCGTTCCACGTTCCTCGACAGTTGATCCTCGACATACGCGACCAAGGGCTGCTCGAGGGCGCGCGGCTCAATGGAGTGGATCAGGTCGGCCTCGCCATTCGAACCGATGGCAATCATGCCCACATGGCCGCAATACAGTTCGTCCGGCTTGCGACCCCGGATGAAATTAACGCAATCCCCATCCTTGAGCCTGGCCGCGATCAACTTGATTTTCGCCGCCGGGACAAAGGCGGTCTCGTAATCCTGCACCGGAGCCTGCACCTCCACTCCGAAGGCTTTTTTAAAAAAGGCGGTCCGGTCAATGTGCTCGATCACCGGCTCGGACTGGCAGCCGTCCAACTCGGAAGTTAAATCGCTCAGCAACCACGCATTATTCGGATTCCAATCCGCCAGGGTGTAATGATTGCGGGTTAACACCGAAATCTCGCCATCCTTGTAACGGATTCGCTGGAGCATCGAAAAGAAGGTTGGCCAGTTGGGCGAGAGCGCCATCGCATAATTATGCTCGGCGAAGACGACGCAGTCGCCATGCTCGAGCGAGCACAACGGCTGGTCGTCGTGGATCTCGAAAGGAAATTCACCCAGCAAATTCAACTTGTAGGGTTGTCCCAGATTGCGTCGCGCAATAATCACCGCCCGCTTCCGCAAATCCGGCTCCGCCTGGTGCAATTGCCGCAAAAACCCATCCACCTCTCGCGGCGTCATCTGATAAAGCGGCTTGGCGCTGGCATCCGCCGGCGCGGCCTCAGCCGCGCCGGCCTGCGGCCCCGCCATCCCCAATAGCAGCGAAATCAAGCCCACGTTCCCCAACCGGCCCAGTTCTTTCATGCCGTTAACTCGTTGCGTTTTGCCAGCGCCGATTTCAAAGCTGCTTTCACGGCGTCCAGGCGGGCCGGCAATTCGATCGGTTGATTCGCGTGGCGGGAGGGAAAATCGAGCTCGCGTTGATGATATTTCACCTTCATCTCGATGAATTTCAATCCGTGCGCGGTGGAAATCACCACCACGCGTTCGGTTTTATCGATCTTCCCCGCCTTCAGGAGCTTGAGCAGCACCGCCAGCGCCACTCCCGTGTGCGGGCAGTTGAACATCCCCGTGCGATCGCCCAGCGCGGCGGCATCGGCTAATTCCTCCTCGCTGGCCTGCTCGACCACACCTTGGAACTGCCGCAGGATGCGAACCGCCTTATCAAAGCTGACCGGGTTGCCGATTTGAATCGCGCTCGCCAGGGTTTTTTGCGCCGGTATCGGTTCCAGCGCCGCAAAGTTGTTCACATAAGACCGGTAAAGCGGATTGGCTCGTTCCGCCTGGGCCACCACCAAGCGGGGCAGCTTATCGATCAAGCCCAACTCTTTCATCAGCAGCAGGCCTTTGCCCAAAGCAGAGACATTCCCCAGGTTTCCGCCCGGAATAATCATCACGTCAGGGACTTCCCAATCAAACTGCTGGACGATTTCGATGCCGACGGTTTTCTGCCCCTCCACGCGCAAGGAGTTCATGGAATTGGCCAGATACAGCGTCGGATCTTGCGTGATTTCCCGCACCAGCCTCATGCACCCATCAAAATCCGTGTCCAAATAGAGCACCAACGCGCCGTTGGCTACCGGTTGAATGAGCTGGGCGAGGGAAATCTTGCCGCGCGGCAAGAGGACGATGGACTGAATGCCGGCGGCGGCGCAATAAGTCGCCAGGGCCGCCGAGGTGTCGCCGGTCGAGGCGCAGGCCACCGCCTGAATCGGCGCCCCATCGGCGATCATCTGCTTGACCTGCGAAACCAGCACGGTCATGCCGAGATCCTTGAACGAGCCGCTGTGCGTGTTGCCACAAAGCTTGATCCAGAGATCGTCCAACCCAATCAGCCTCCCGAAACGCTCGGCCCAAAACAGGTTCGTGCCGCCCTCGTAGAGCGACACCACGTTATCATTGTCGAGGCCCGGGAGGATCCATTCCTTCTTTCCCCAAACTCCCGAGCCATAGGGCCATTGGTTGCTTTTGTACCGGGCCTCGAACAGCCGCTTCCACTCGTCGGGCGGCCGCTGGGCCAGGGCTTCGGAATCATGGCGCACCTCGAGCAGAGATTGGCATTGCCGGCAATTATAAATGATCGTGTCGAGCGGATAGATGGCTCCGCACTCTGAATGGATGCACTGAAACCAGGCTGTCTCTGGCTTTCGGGCGGCATCCGTGGCGCTCGTATTCATTCGCTTCATCATGATCAGCCTCAGACATTCGTTCAAGCAATCCCGCTTTCGTTCCCACCCGAGCCCTTACCTCGCGGCAGCCGCTGCTCAGTTGCGGCTGATGACAAAAATCGCCAGGTCGGCGTTCAGATTGGGGTCTTCGCTCACCTCGGCGCCGGATTCGGTGTCGAGAGCGATCCGTTGCTCGATGAGAATTCCTTTCTCCTGGCAGAACGCCTCGAAATCGCTGATCGTAAAAAACCGCACGTTGGGCGTATTGTACCATTCGTAGCGCAACACTCCGCCGGATTTCGGCGCCCGCCCCTGCTCCGCCAGCATGCGGCGCAGCACGCGATAAGCGAAATTGGGGATGCTGACGATGCATTTGCGCCCGATGCGAAGCATTTCCGAGAGCACGCCCTCGACGTCGTAAATCGCCTGCAGCGTCTGCGAAAGCAATACGTAATCGAATTGGTTCGCCCCAAACGCCTGCAACCCCTTGTTGAGGTCCGCTTGCACCACATCCAGTCCCCGCCGGATGCATCGCAGGATGTTCTTCTCGTCCAGTTCCACCCCCACCAGACGGCGATGATCCGTCTGGGCCAGGCGGGCCAAAAGGCCGCCGGAGCCGCAACCGAGATCCAGCACGCTGGTGCCCGTCGGAATCCGCTCCACAATTCGATCATAATCAATCCGATGCTGCCGGAAAATGCTGGTGAGGCCATGCGGATCCTCATCCGGCGGCCCCAGGAGAATGCCCGGCGCGGCCACATGCTCCAGAAAGCCCCGCATCATGCCGCCGTAAACCGGCAACTCATCCTCCAGCAGAAACGCGTCGTGGCCGCAGGTGCTCTGGACATTGCAGTAGCTGACCGGTACATGGTTGGCGATCAGCGCGTCCACAATTTCGCGCGATTGCGCCGGCGTAAAGAGCCAGTCACTCGAAAAGCTGATCACCAGCCAGCGTGAACTCGCGCGGCGAAAAGTCTCGACCAGTTTTTCCCGCTCCCCCAAGTCAAATAAATCCATGGCCAGCGAAAGCGTCACGTAGCTGTTTGCGTCAAAACGCTCGACAAATTTCGCCCCCTGATAACCCAGATAAGAACCGACGGAGAATTTTTTCTCGAACTCGACCGCGACCTGGCGTGGTTTAAGCCGGTCGGCGTCAAATCGCTCGCGCATGGCCTGGGGCGAAAGATAGGTAATGTGGCCGATCATTCTGGCGAGCGCCAGACCGACGCTAGGCCGCTGCGGCCGGTCGTAGTATTGGCCGCTGTAATAATGGGGGTCGCGCAAAATGGCGTTGCGGCCCACGACATCGAACGCAATCGCCTGGCTGGTCAGGCGCGCGGACGTGGCCAGCGCGATCACCGACCGGACCCGTTCGGGAAAGCGAGTGCCCCACACGACCGCCTGATGCCCCCCCAACGACCCTCCAACTACCGCCAACAATTTCTCGATCCCGAGGTGGTCCAAAAGCCGCCTCTGCACCTCGACCATGTCCCCTACGGTGATGGTAGGGAAATCCCGGCCGTAAGGTTTGCCCGTCGCCGGGTTGATGCTGGAGGGACCCGTCGTACCGCGGCAGCCGCCGAGCAAATTCGGACAAATAATGAACAGGCGATCCGTGTCGAGAATTCGCCCCCGCCCGACGACCAAATCCCACCACCCGGGATCATCCTCGGCGTCGTGCGCGGCCACGTGCGAGTCGCCGCTCAGGGCATGGCAAATCCAGACCGCATTGTCCCGGCCGGCGTTGAGCTGTCCGTAAGTCTCGTAAACCACCTCAACCCCGGCAAGGCTTCCCCCCAACTCCAACGCCAAGGGGCCCGCAAGGCGAAACCGGCGAGCGTGCCGGAGCGGCAAAGCATGCCGCGCGCTATCACTGCTCTCAAAGACCTCAGTTTTCAACAGCGAAACTTTCCTCCGCTTTCCGCCGCAAAGCCAGAAAATTTGACAACAAAAAAGCCGAAGGACTTCGGAAAGCCCTTCGGCGTGAGAAAAACTGGCGGCAACCTACTCTCGCGGAGTCTATAAAACCACTACCATCGGCAAGACTGCGTTTGACGGCCGTGTTCGGAATGGGAACGGGTCGGACCACAGCTTTATGACCACCAAAAAATGATAAAGAACGGATCCGTCCTCGCGGACGGCGTGGCCGCAGGAGCGGCGCCGATCTCTGAAAATTGCACACAGGAGTAACCAGAATTACCAGTTCGCGAGTTGAAATCGCTTTTCCTGCCGCCAAGGCGGTGGAAAAAAGCGATCAAGCCGCACGACCGATTAGTATTAGTCCGCTGAGCCCATTGCTGGGCTTGCACGCCTAACCTATCAACCCGGTAGTCTTCCGGGGGTCTTCAGGGACCTGATGGTCCGGGAAACCTTATCTTGGGAGGAGCTTGGCACTTAGATGCTTTCAGCGCTTATCTCTTCCGCACATGGCTACGCAGCGATGCCCCTG
>JBDHQH010000153.1:0-7637 GCA_039806935.1 Verrucomicrobiota bacterium | reverse complement strand
ATCCTGCCTGGCACGGCAATCGGGCTGCGCTACGATTGGTTTGTGGGCTTCGACCTGCTGCAAGGTTCTTCATTTAACAGCCAGGGCATGCCCAACCGCCCAAATACCTTCGCCCCCGTCTCTTCGGTTCAGGAAGGCCCGTTCCCGTACCTCCTCTTCGCCGGCTTCCAGGTCTCGTTCATCCCCAATTATTGGCCTGAGGTCGTTGCCGACCCCAGCCGGGGTCCTGATTGCAATCCCGCGGGCTCGCCGCCGCCCGAGCTGAACTTCCGTTTTTCGAACTCTACTTGACCGCCGGCCAATTCGTAGGAGTGTCGTTTCACACCGCCATCCTGCCACGCCCTTACCCCTCAGCGTAGGACGGCACCGCCGGACGGTTACGGAGAAGCAACGTCATGCGGCGAACCCCATAAACCGGGTGGCGGGTGTACTCCCGATCCAGCAGCCGCATGAGCCTTGGGTTCTCCGCGCTTTCTCCCTGCTCAAAGAAGACTTCGATCCCCCACCGGCACCGATACAGCTCCACCACGCTCGGCGCGCTCCGCGATAAGGCGCTTTGCTCGCTCCGGTGGCGCGCAGGCCCCCATCCGCCCTGCCGCAAACTTTTCCCGGAAAAAGGGCCAAGCCTGGACGGCTTGGCCGTTTTCTGCGGTTTTGTTCCGGCGCCGCCTCGACACCGCAATGAAGTCAATAATGGCGTTGATAACGCGCCAGACCATTGGTGTCCTCGGCGGGCGAGATCAGCTCCGCAGGCACCGCGCTGGTGACGCCACGTTCATCCGGATCGATCACCACCGCCTCATGCCGGGCGCCGGCTTGGTTGATGATTTCCTCAAGTTCCATGGCCCGCTCCAAATCCAACGGGTCAAATTCAGCGATTGCCGTATTCATAACCACTCTTCCTTTGAGCAACTTAATGGCGCGCATTCATTCCGGCCATCCGCCATTGCCCTGCTTTGATTGAGGGTTTTACCCCCAGAAACCTTGCGCCGCTTGGGCGGCTGAAGCGGAGATCAAATTTTTCCGAGAAAACGCTTGCGAACGCGCCAGAGTCAGGCATTTTTAAACCGTCAAATGCAACGCGGGGTGGAGCAGCCCGGTAGCTCGTCAGGCTCATAACCTGAAGGTCCCTGGTTCAAATCCAGGCCCCGCAACCAATTTACGGGCCCAGAACACTCGTTCTAGGCCCGTTTTTGTTGGGGAAAATGCACTTTTAGCCGTTTCGAAAGGAGAACTCAGACAACCTGCAACAAGGTGCAATTTCCTGAAAAAAAATACCACACATCATACCACACATACCACACACATCAGGCGCTCACCTTCGGCTGCGCCTTCTGCAACCTGTCCGCGATCTCCTGCGCCGCCATTTTGGCCGCCGGATTATCGGTGAGTTGGTCCACCAGTTGCGTGACCGTCGAGAAGACGCCAGCCTCCTTCTGGTGCTCCATCAGCCACTTCACGAACTGCGCGTCAGCGGCCTGGCCTTGGGGTGTAGTGGTCAGCACGGCCCGGGCAGTCTCGACGCCCTGCACAAGCGCCTCGTTCACCTTCCGGTTGCGTAACTGGCGGTAGCCGTGGTAAAGGCCGCCGAGGGCCAGCGCCACAATGCTACCAATGCCAGGCGCGAACGTATTCACGACCGAGCCTGTGGCCTCGATCGTCGCCAGCGCCTCCGGCTTGGCAACTAAGTTGGTCACCGGGACCTGAACGACGTTGGTCATGAAGACCGGAACGAAGTTCGTAACGACCGCCGTCACCAAGTTTGTAGCCATTGGCTCGCGCACGGCATAGCCGGCCACCGCCCCGCTGACCGCATTCGTGACAAACACGATGTTGGTCCGCTCCGTCACCACCGGCACCGTGTTGGTCACAACCACCGTATTCGTGAAAACATGCACCACCGGAGCATCGCTCCACGTCACTTCCTGCTTGTACGCGCGGTCAAGCGTCGAACACCCGCTTGCGCACGCTGCGAGCAGCGCCAGCGCCGCCGCGATCAAGACGCCAAGAAAACACCGTTCACCACGAGTCACCTTCATACCTGCTTCCTTTCCATCCGGACGAGGCGCAGCTCATCTCGGCACTCCTCCAGCACTTTTGTGTTGTTGTCCAGGCAGACGATGAGCTTGGCGTTTGCCGCGCTCTGCTCCGTCAACTCACCCGCCAGCCGCACATCCGCCCCCAGCCTCCGCGCCTCCGCGCGCACCTCCGCCTCCAGTCGGACCCGCGCCTGGTCCGCCCGCTGCGCCCGCATCTAATCTCCAATCGACCACCCGCGCGCCTGCGTGCCGTCGCCTTTGCCTTCGCTCCGTCCGCTGTCGATATTTCTGCTCACGGCCACCAGCATAACCCCCAAATTCGCCCCGCTGGCCCCCTCCCAAAGCTGGATGTGCATTAGCGCGCATGGAGATGCCTTTGAGATACCTGGACAGGCAAAAAATTCTTCACATTCCCATTGACGACTTTCGCCAACTTCGCGCTCCGCTCCTATTTCACTCGTTGACCCACCGCAAGCCGGCGCGATAGGCTGGTTCTGGCTATGGCCGAACGGACCACCATTCTTTCAGACCTGCCGCGCTACGTGCGCGAGGCAGTGCGCTTTTATTGGGAGACGCGAACGAAACAGCTTGAAAAACAGGCTGGCGCCGGTGCGAAAGACCAGGGCTTGCGCTCCGCCGTCACGGGCGGCGCCCAGATGGACGGCTTCATTGAACTTCTCACCAAGCTCGTCATCGAAGCTGGCGTTGACCGCAGCCACATCCACTACAAAGAGTCGCTTGAATTGCCCGGTTACTTCCGCCCCACCAAACAATGGGATTTCCTTGTTGTTGTGAAGGGCCAACTCGTCGCGGCTCTCGAAACCAAATCTCAGGTCGGTCCATCCTTCGGCAACAACTTTAACAACCGCACAGAGGAGGCCATGGGCAGCGCCCTCGACCTCTGGACCGCCTTCCGCGAAAAAGCCTTCGGCACCGCAGTCCGACCCTGGCTCGGGTATATGTTTCTGCTCGATGACTGCCCGAAATCACGCGCCGCCGTCTCCGTCAAAGAACCCCACTTCAAAGTCTTCGACGAGTTTCGAAATTCCTCCTACGCGAAGCGCTACGAACTCTTTTGCCGCCGCCTTGTCCTCGAGCGGCACTACGACTCTGCCGCCTTTCTCCTGTCCAGCTCCCAGGCAGGCCTTCAAGGCGAATACGTCGAGCCGGCCTCCGACCTGAATTTTCAAAGGTTCGCCCAGTCGCTTGTCGCCCAGGTCGCCGCCTTTAGCGGCCGAATCAAGCAACTATGAAACACACCACGCCCACTTTGCCGCCCACCCGCGCCGCGTTGCCCGAAGATTTCCCGACAACCCACAAACTCGTACAAGGCGACGCCCGCAACCTTTCGGCTCTGGCCGACGAGTCAGTTCACCTGGTAGTCACCTCGCCGCCCTACTGGACCCTCAAACGCTACAACGACTCCGCGGGCCAGCTTGGTCACGTTGCCGACTACGAGCAGTTCGTCAAGGAACTGGAGAAAGTCTGGCGTGAGGTGTTCCGCATCCTCGTCCCTGGTGGTCGCCTCGTCTGCGTTGTCGGCGATGTCTGCCTCTCTCGCCGCGAAAATGCGGGCCGCCACACCGTCGTTCCTCTCCACGCCGACATCTGCGTTACCTGCCGCCGCCTCGGCTTCGACAACCTAAACCCCATCATCTGGCACAAGATTTCCAACGCCTCCTACGAGGTATCAAACGGCTCGAAATTCCTCGGCAAGCCCTACGAGCCCAACGCCATCATCAAGAACGACATCGAATACATCCTCATGCAGCGCAAACCCGGTGGCTACCGCAAGCCCACCGACGAGCAGCGCAAAATGAGCATGATCCCCAAGGACCAATTCGACCGCTGGTTTCAGCAGTTCTGGAACCTGTCCGGCGCCTCCACCAAAGAGCACCCGGCGCCCTTCCCCCTCGAGCTGGCGTCGCGACTGGTCCAAATGTTCTCCTTCGTTGGCGACACCGTTCTCGATCCGTTCTGCGGCACCGGCACCACCATGCTCGCCGCTTTGAAAACGCACCGCAACAGCGTCGGAATCGAATTGGACACCGAATACTGCCGAATGGCGGCCTCCCGCCTAATGAACGAGAACACGTCGCTCTTTAGCCACGCCCAGATCGACATTCAACTCCACGGCCAACTCGTCGCCCAGCCGGATGTCGCGGCAACCGTCCAGATCCTGCAGGAGCAGCCAGTCGCTTACCACGCCAGAAAGCCCCGAAAGAACGCAACCAAACGAGGAACAAAATGAGTGAACTCTTGCTAGAGCAAGTCAAGCAGCACAGGAAAGGAATTAAGCACGAGACCCTTGCTTTTTCGTTGGCGGAGCTCGTAAACATGTACGAGAAGGAGCCGAAGGAGATCACTATCCAGCCGGATTTTCGGATATTCACGAAATTTAGTGGCTGGGGTGGGAGCGCGAGGGGAAAGAGCTTTTAGAGTGACCGTCGTTGGATGGGGTTGATTGCATGCCGGAGCGTTGTCGTCGGAACTGAGATCAAAGCGCTCCGCGCCGGACTTCGCTCCGCTCCGCTACGCCGGACATCTCGTTGCCGAGCGGAATAGGCTTGTGCCGCGGAGGTTTGGCTTTAGTTTGGAGTTCGCCTTCACATGGAAGTCATTATACAACCGACCAAAGAGAGCGCCGCGGCCCTGGCGGCCCGGATCATCGCCAAAGAGTTGCGGGCCAATCCGCACCTGGTTCTGGGGTTGGCCACGGGCGCCACCATGGAGCGGGTGTACGGGAACCTGGTGCGTCTGCATCGCGAGCAAAGCCTGGATTTCTCCCTGTGCCGCACCTTTAACCTTGACGAGTATGTGGGCTTGTTTCCATCCGATCCGAATTCCTACCGCCATTACATGGATCATCATCTGTTCCGGCAGGTGAACGTGGAACCCCGGAACACCCATTTGCCCAACGGCATGGCCGCGGATCTCGATGCCGAGTGCCAGAATTACGAAGCCCTGATGCGGCGGTTTGGCGGCATCGATCTGCAACTGCTGGGCATTGGCAAAGCGGGACACATCGGGTTCAACGAACCGCTCTCGGCCCTGTTCTCCAGGACGAGGGTCAAGGCGCTCACCCCCACGACGCTCAAGCAAAACGCGCGGTTTTTTGGCGGCGAGGCGAACGTGCCGCGGCGCGCCATCACCATGGGGGTGGGGACGATCATTGAAGCGCGGCGCTGCCTCCTGCTCGCCACCGGAGAAAGCAAGGCCGGGGTGCTCGCCCAGGCCGTGGAAGGACCGATCACCAGCATGATCAGCGCCTCGGCGCTCCAACTCCACCGCCACTGCACGGTGGTGGTGGACGAGGAGGCCGCCAGCCAGCTCAAGGAGCAGGAATACTACCGTTGGATTTTCGACAACGAGCCCGAGTGGGACGAGTACCGCTGACCAGGCGAAACCCGGGCAGGCGGCAGTCGCCATCCGGGCCGTCCGCCTACGCCTGCCAGATCATGTCCGCCACCGTCCGGCCGGCGGGAATGAAGGGCAGCACATGCTCCGTGTAGGGCACAATCACATCCAGCACGTAGGGCTCCTTTGCCTCCAGCATGCGCTGGATGGCGCCCTTTAGATCTTTCCGGTACACGACCCGCTCGCACTGCACGTTAAAGCTGTTGCAGACCGCCACATAATCCGGATAGATCTGCTTGCGGTTCCCCGGATCGCCCAGGTAAGTGTTGCCGCGATTGCCCTTATAGAACCGGTCCTCCCACTGCATCACCATGCCGAGGTGTTGGTTGTTCAACACGATGGCTTTGACGGCGATCTTCTCGATATGCGCGGTGGCCAGCTCCTGGATGTTCATGAGGAAGGAGCCGTCCCCATCGATATCGACGACCTCCCGGTTCGGATGGGCCACCTTGACTCCCAGCGCGGCGGGGTAGCCAAACCCCATCGCCCCCAGGCCGGCGCTGGTGAGGAACTGCCGGGGATGCTTGAACTTGTAAAATTGGGCGGCCCACATCTGGTGCTGCCCCACCCCCGTCGTCAGGATCGCCTCGCCCTGGCTCAGCTCGTAGAGCGTCTCGATGGCCATCTGCGGCAGAATCACCTCGCTCTCCCGGCCCCGCAAATGCTCGCGCATGTGCTCGGATTTCTTCACCTCCTCGGTCACCGTGTAACCAAAGGGCGCCTTCGCCTTCCAAGCCTGGATTTGTTTGTGCCAGGCGTCGAACCGGGCCTGGATCGGGCGCTCTTTGATCATCCGCGCCAACCGCCCCAACGCATACTTCACGTCGCTTACCACCGGCAGGTTGGCGGGCTTGTTCTTGTTGATCTCCGAGGCGTCGATGTCCAGATGCACAATCGTCCCCTGCTCGCAGAATTTTTGGACATTGCCCGTGACCCGGTCGTCAAAACGCACCCCGAAAGCCAGCAGCAAGTCCGCCCCGGGATGGATCCGTTTCATCGGATCATTGGCGTTCTGGCGCGGCTCATATTCTCCGTTCACCGCCCAATTGGCGAAGGCCGCCCCATGCATGCCCAGCCAGCGCAGCGAGAGCGGATGCGTCTCGGGAAAGGCCCCGCAACCCATCAGCGTCGTCGTCACCGGAATCTGCGTGGCCTCGGCAAACGCCCGCAATTCCCGGCTGGCGTCGCCGGTGATGATGCCGCCGCCCACGTACAACACCGGCCGCTCGGATTTCTCGATCAGCCCGATGATCTCGTTCAGTTCCAATTGACTGGCCTTCCGCGCCGGGTCGTATCCCCGCAGGCTCACCTCGGCTGGAAACACCGGCTGGGTCCGGGCCTGCTGGACGTTTTTCGGCAGGTCGATCAGCACCGGCCCCGGCCGCCCGGTCTGGGCGATATGAAACGCCTCCTTCACGATCCGCGGAATATCATTGATGTCCGTGATCAGGTAGCTGTGTTTCACGATGGGCAGCGTGACCCCGTAAATATCCGTTTCTTGAAACGCGCCCTTGCCGATCATCGCCTGCGAAACCTGGCCGGTGATGGCGATCAACGGCACCGAGTCCATGTAGGCGTCGGCGATGCCCGTCACCAGGTTCGTCGCCCCCGGGCCGCTCGTGGCCATGCAGACGCCCGCCCGCCCGGTCGCCCGCGCGTAACCATCCGCCGCAAACGCTCCGCCCTGCTCATGCCGCGGCAGCACCGTCCGAATCTTGGATCGCGTGAGCGCCTGATGAATCTCCATGCTCGCGCCGCCCGGGTAGGCAAAAATGGTGTCCACGCCCTCCCGCTCGAGGCACGCCACCAGAATTTCGCTGCCCGACATCGTCGGGCCAAGCTCCGGCCGCGCCGTCTTGGCGCTCTTGGTTTTTCTTGTCCTGTTCTTGCTCATGATCTTCTTGTTCCGATAAAGCTCGAGGCGCCGGCGGTCAACAAAAAACCCACGACCGTTTCCAGCCGCGGGTCATTGTCGAAATCCGCTCTATCTCCGACCAGTGCCTACGGCGTCGGCCGCGCCGACACCCACCCGCAATGCCTTTCGCCGAAGGCCTGACATCGCAATTTATTATAGGGGCCGATCACCACGCGTCAAGTCCATCTCCCCCCGCTTCCCTTGCGTTTTAGGAAAGAAAACATCTCCCGGATCATTCGGATCGGAAGCCCCCGCAGCCCAGCCGG
>JBDHQH010000152.1:0-7758 GCA_039806935.1 Verrucomicrobiota bacterium | reverse complement strand
GGTGCCTTTGAAGGCCGTGACAAATACATCCTCAGCCGGCAATGATGCCGCGCTGAGCGCGAGGATAATTCCGGAAGCCAGCCGCAGCTTCCGAACCATGGACTGACGGATCTTTCTTTTCATAGCGATTCAAGGGTTGAGGTTTTTGATTTTGCATGAAAGAAAGCCGGCTTCCCGGATGCCTATTTTCGGGCCGTGGCGCGATCCTGGAGCCAGCGGTAATCGGTGGGCGATGTCTTGCCGTAGGCCGGGCATTGCCCCTTCACCACCGGGGATTTGGTGACGTTGTCCTTCCATTTGCGCACCTCGGCGTGGCCGTCGGCGAACGAGAGGCTGCCGCCGCCCCCATGGAGCGAGCCCACAATGTCGCTCCAGGTCGAGTTGGCCATGTTTACCTGGAACAACCCGTCGTTGATGGAATCGGGGCATTCATCCAGAAACACAAAGGTCATCGCCGGCCCGGGCACGGTGAATTGGGTGGTTTTGTTGAACACCCGAAATGCGGTGTTTCCGAAAGAATCCATCAAGCCGACGAAATCGCCGATAAAGCTGTTCATCGCCACCGTGCGGTTGCGCACCCCGGCGTTGCTGGCGTAAACGTCGCCCGGGCAGTGATAGCAGCCGAGGTTGCGCGCCATGTACGGCCCGAGCGCTCCATCCTGCAAATAGCTGTTGTTCGTATTGGCCCCGATGGGCTGGCCGCGGTCCCAGTTCAACCACCCGGTGACCCAGTTGCCCAGGTTGGCGTCAAACGGGCCGCGGGTCGAGTTGCTCGGGCACATGTCGCTCGCGTCCTGCGCGTACATCATCCAGGCCACGTTGAGCTGCTTCAGATTGTTCACGCAGTAGATTTGCTGCGCCTTGGATTTCGCTTTGGACAAGGCCGGCAACAGCATCGCCGCGAGAATGGCGATGATGGCAATGACCACAAGCAACTCGATCAGGGTAAAGCCGTTCCGCCGTTTGCGGCTCGGGTTTGGAAACAACGAAGACATGGTGGAAACATTCATGGCGGACGCGCCGCGCACCGGATTTTTGAACAGGGACGCAAGCATTATATGTGAGGTGAGTATGTGGAAAAAGCAGGGCGGTTGTCCACGAAAAAGCGCCCTTCGAGCATCACATGTTCATGTAGCGGTCCTGAGATGCCAGCCGCGGGCTGCGATTCCTCCGGGATCGATATATCTTCGCGCCCAGGTTCCGGGGGTGGCGCTCGGGTCTCGCGCACCCCGCCGGCTCATGGCTGCCATCCCCGCCGGGATGGGGATTGGCCCATCCAGCCGGCGGATCGATTTGGCGGGCTACCGGAGGGCGGTGGAAAGCCTGCCCAACCGGGCGAGATCGGTGTTGCCCGGCTGGCTGGTGCGGTTGGCCGACACGGATTTCGAGCGCCCGTCGATCAAGCGAAACATCTCGGAATGGCCGTCGGCGAAGTTCAGCCCGAAGCTCAGGCCGTGACGATAATCCGTGTTGGCCGGAAAATCGTACCACGTCTGGGATTGCCCGGTGGCGGGATTGGGCGGATCCGGGGCGAAAAAGCCGTCGTTGATGCTCCGCTCGTCTTCGTCCAGCAGCACCCACAACTCCGAGGGGCGCACCAATTCGCTCTCTTTAGCGAAGAAAGGAATGTATTTGTATTGATCCCCGGTGCTCGGCACCGATCCCTTGGGCGTCGAGGCCAGGGCGCGTCCGCCCATGAATGAGTTCATGGAGAAACTGCGCGTGACCGGCACCCCGGCGGGCGATTTCTTTTGATCCGCCGGGCACTTGTAAAGTTTAAGGCTCGAGTTGTAGGCGTAGAGTTTGCCCTGCATGATCAGGTTCACATTGGTCGATTCGATCGCCACGGACATGTCTCCCTGCACCCACTGATACGGATTGCTGACCGGGTAGGATTCGACCAGCAGCCCGTTGTTGTCCGAGGCGTACATGACCCAGCAGAGACCCAACTGGCGCAAATTGTTCATGCATTGCGTGCGTTGGGCGCGTGTCTTGGCCCGGCTTAAAGCGGGCAGAAGCATCGCCGCCAGAATCGCGATGATGGCGATCACCACCAAAAGTTCGATCAAGGTAAAACCCCGGCGCCGTTCGCGCCCGCCAAGCGATTCCACACAATTCCGCATACTTTCACGATGGCCCTGAATCGAGGTGGTGTCGATGAAAATTAGGAGGCGGTCGCGGCTTCCGGTCGCGCGGCGCGCGGGCATGACTCAGTTGCTCGCGAGGCGCGCATGGGCAACTCCTCCAGCGTTGCCGGACGTTGCGCCGGCCAGCTCTGGGGGCTGGGCGCCCTGATTGAATTGCGTCCTCGACTTTCGCCGGAGGGCTGCTTGATCTAAACTGGAGGGCATGGGCCAGCCGTTGTGCTACCTCGATAATAACGCCACCACCCAAGTCGCGCCGGAAGTGCTGGAGGCGATGCTGCCGTTTTTGCGCGAACGTTGGGGAAATCCCTCGAGCGCCTATCTGTTTGGCCATCAATTGATGGCGGATCTGGATCGGGCGCGCGGCCAGGTGGCGGCGTTGCTGAACGCGGACGCCTCGGAAATCATCTTCACCAGTTGCGCCACGGAGAGCATTAACACGGTGTTCCACAACGCGCTGCTCACGCAACCGGGCCGGCGCCACGTCATCACCACCGCGGTGGAGCATAGCGCGACGATGAAATGCTGCGCGCAGCTCGAGCAACGAGGGGTGCGCGTCACCTATCTGCCGGTGGACTCCGGGGGCGCGCTGGATCTGGCGCGGCTCGACGAGGCGCTCACGGACGAGACGGCGCTGGCGTCGATCATGCTGGCGAACAACGAGACGGGAGTGATGTTCCCGGTGGCCGAGGCGGCGCGGCGCTGTCGTGAGCGCCAGGTGTTGTTTCATACGGACGCGGTGCAGGCGCCGGGAAAGGCCCCGCTGGACGTCCGGAGCTGGGGAGTGGATTTTCTCTCGCTCTCGGCCCATAAGTTGCATGCGCCCAAGGGGATCGGAGCGTTGTTCGCGCGCCGGGGAGTCAAGTTCCAGCCGTATCTCGCCGGCGGCGGGCAGGAGCGGGGGCGGCGGGCCGGCACGGAGAATGTGGCGGGAATGGTGGCGTTTGGCCGCGCGGCGGAACTGGCGCGGGAGGAACTGGCGCGGGACATCCCGCGGCTGCGGGCGTTGCGGGACCGGCTCGAGGCGGGGATTCTGGAGCGGATACCGGGGACGGTTCGCAACGGCGCCCTCGAGCCGCGATTGCCGAACACCGCGAACCTGGCGTTCTCGGGTGTGGAAGCGGAGGGGATGTTGCTCTTGCTCGATCAGGCGGGCATCTGCGTCTCGAGCGGATCCGCCTGCACAACCGGTTCGCTGGATCCTTCGCATGTGTTGATCGCGATGGGTTGCGCCGCCGCGCGAGCGCGCGGAAGTCTGCGCTTCAGCTTCGGCCGCTACAACCGCGAGGCCGATGTGGATCGGGTGCTGGAAAAGCTGCCGGGCATGGTGGAGCGACTTCGGGAGCTGGCGCCGGTGGATTGATCGGGAGGCAGGCTCCCGGTGAGGGAGCGCCGCGCTCAGGGATTGAGTAACCCCGGCAGGAGTGAGACGGATCAGGAAACATTCCCCCGCCGGAACTTTCGTTGGACGAGCCGCGGCCGATTTCCCAACATGCTGACCAGGTGAGAGATTTTATGAGGTTGAACTTTCTAATCCGGCACGGAAGCCGCCTTTTAGCCACGCTGGGCTGTGGTCTGGCGTGGGTGGCCGGAGCGGCCTCCGCCGCCCCCCCGCCGCCGAATATTGTGTTGCTGCTGGCGGATGATCTTGGCTACGGAGATTTGGGATGCTACGGGCAGGCGAAGATCAAGACGCCGAATCTGGACCGCCTGGCCGCCGAAGGGATGCGATTTACCAGCGCGTACGCGGGCAGCACCGTCTGCGCGCCGTCACGCTGCGCGTTGATGACGGGCTTGCACACGGGCCATGGTCTCATCCGGGGAAACAAAAAGGTGCCCTTGCGCCCGGAGGATGTCACGCTGGCCGAGGTGCTGAAGCAGGCCGGCTATCACACGGGTCTGGTGGGCAAATGGGGTTTGGGAAACGAGCACACGACGGGCGTGCCGCAAAAGCACGGGTTCGATGAGTTCATCGGGTTTCTGGACCAGGTCCATGCCCACGATTATTACACCAGTTACCTGTGGCGCTATGACCCGCGCACGGGGTTTGACGCGCAAATGCCCTTTTTCGAGAATTCCGGAGGAAAACGGGGCCTCTACATGCCGGACATTTTTCAGAAGGCGGCGCAAAATTTCCTCCGTTTGAATCGTCCGGATCCCGCGACGGGAGGGCATCCATTCTTCCTGTTTTTCTCGAGCACACTGCCGCACGCGAACAACGAGGAGACGCGCCACTCGGGCAATGGCATGCAAATCCCCTCGGACGCGCCGTACGGGTCGGAAGCCTGGCCGCCAGCGGAGAAGAACAAGGCGGCGATGATCACGCGGCTGGACACGGATGTGGGGAAGATTTTGGACCAGTTGAAGTCGCTCGGTCTGGAGGAGGACACCCTGGTGATTTTCGCCAGCGACAACGGGCCGCACCGCGAGGGCGGGGTGAACTCCGAGTTCTTCCGCAGCTCGGGGCCGTTGCGCGGGATCAAACGGGACCTGTACGAGGGCGGCATCCGGGTGCCGGTGATCGCGCGCTGGCCAGGCAAAGTGAAGCCGGGCGCGGTAAGCGATGAGCCGTGGGCCTTTTGGGATCTGCTGCCAACCCTGGCCGAGCTCACCGGCCAAAAACCGCCCGCGGACCTCGACGGCATCTCGATTTTGCCGACTCTGCTGGGCCGGCCGCAAACCCGCCGGCACGACTTCTTTTACTGGGAATTTCACGAGCGCGGCTTTCAACAGGCGGCGCGCATGGGCGACTGGAAAGCCATCCGGCTGAAACCGGGCGAGCCGCTGGAGCTGTATAATTTGACGAAAGACATCGGTGAACGGCACGACGTGGCTGCGGAGCATCCCGAGGTGGTGAGGCAAATCGAGGATTATCTGAAGCGGGCCCGGACGGAATCGGACGAATGGCCGGTCGCGGCGAAGCATTGAGCCGCCGCTTTCTTTTTTCGGTGCGCGGTGGTTCGCGGCCGTTCGCCCCTCCGCCAGAGTTCCCTGCGGGTAAAAAACGCGTTGGCGGGGGTTTGGCGGAGGTAGAAACTGCCCAGGGGTAATGGCTCGCTGTGGCCATCCATGAATCCGAGATTACATCATCTGAAATGCCGGATCGAGGGGCGGGGTGAGCGTTCTTGACCGCCCAGACCTCCCGCCCGGTCTTGGGATCCAAGGTTTGAGCACGCCCCAACTCTGACCGACAACTTTGGCGTCGCCGCCCCAACCAATGCCCGGCCCGCAGGCTGTTCTAATAGCTGACAGGACACTCGTCCGGTCCTTTTTTTGTGCTCCGAGTGTGTCGTATGCCATGTACCGCCGAGTAACCCCGGCGCTGGCATCCAGGGCTCGACAGTCGGATCCCCGCCGACGTATATGGAAAGCGAACCCACAACAGGGGAGTAGAAGCGAAAGCCCGGGGTTCACCGGGCCCTTTCTCTTCTCCAAATTTACCAGTGAAGCAACGCCATTTTTTTGGTCGGACGAATGGTGAGCGCCGCGGATTTCTGAAATATGGCCGTCAAAAACGTGAGCAATAAAGACCAAGCTTCTGCCAAAAAAGGGAGAGTCTTTTCCCCTTCTGTTGCGATAGTCACGACAAAGGGTTTTCAGATGGGTAATCAGGTTGGCAATCGTAGAAACGACTGCGCCCGACCCAAAGCCGCAGGGGTTCAGATTCGTAAAGCGGCATCTCAGATTTCTCGGGAAAACCACTCACCATGAAAACAAGTCGTCTCGCCGCAGCCGCACTTGTCGCAATCATCGGAACGGCAGCATTGTTCTTTATCTCAACGCTCCTGTCGCCCGCTCAAACCAAGACCACACAGTCCGATTCGGTTGTGGCTGTGGTAGCCGACGCCGCGGGATTTCCGCGAGTGCCCTCGGAGGCATTGCCAATGCATGGCACATTTTGGGAAGTGCGAAATTCCCTTCCGGTTGTGGCAGCGCCACTGCCCGGCCCGCCGCTGGACCCAAGCTTGCCAATTTACCAAATCGGCGATGGTCAATTCCTCATTGACGAAACCGCCGGGCCACTCCTGAGGAGGCAGCGGCAGTTGAGTGCCATGTCCTATGCTTCGGTAGTTCAAGAACAGGTGAACGAGCTGGCGAGTTTTATCGCCTGGATTCAAGAGAAGCAGGCAGTCAGGGAGTTGGATCTGACGATGAGCACGGCGGAGGCTGACGGGCCGCCAGCGCCCGGAGACGGCGGCGACGGCACGAATGGTGGGGGTGGCGACATCACCTTGGGTGGCTTCACGCCAACAACGAACGACCTGTGGTTGGAAATCAAGACGATGACCAACACGACCGCGAATCTCGTAATTCATTCACCGTGGAACGTCGCCAATGGCGTTTATGATCTGTTCTCGACAACGAATCTCGCCCCGTCTTGGTGGAACTGGGTGCTTCGCACTGCGCCAGGACAGACGAATCTCGTCATCACCAATCTGACGCAACCGATGGAATTTTTCATCCTCGGCCTGACGAACGACACGGACGGCGGGGGATTGTCAGACGCCTGCGAAAAGCTTCTCGGCTTGAATTCAAATAATCCAGCGGACGACCGCCTGACGCCGCTCGTCGGCATATCCACGCCCGATGCGGTTGCGATGGAGCAGCAACCCGCGAATACCGCCTCGTTCCTCATCACGCGTTTGGGCGGACACCTGAATTCACCGCTGACGCTGGCCTTGCAACTGTCCGGCACGGCGACCATCTCGGTCAATTATACCCTGACGCCTGCAAACGCGGTCACGCTCACCACGTCCAATCTGCTGGTCACGATTCCGGCGGGAGAAACAAATCTTCTGCTGACGCTTACAGCCATTGACGACCAGGCTTCGGCTGGAACGAAAACCGCGACGCTCGCCTTGCAGACAGGTTCCGGCTGGGAAGTGGACGCAATACATGCGAGCGCAACGGCGTGGATTCTCGAACAATACACGAAGATTTACACGACCGTGGCCGATTTCAACCAAGGGGTGCTCGCCGGCTTGGCAGCAGTCGCCCCAGCCCCGGATGGCCAGCTCCAATTCAAGACCAACCTGCCGCCGCAGTTTCCTTTCATCAACGTGGCGTGTTCTGAGCGCGGCACCGTCGCCCGTATCAATACGACAAATGGTGTCGTCATCGGCGAGTATCGCACCGCGCCTTGGCGGGAAGAAAAGAGCGTTGGTTATGCCGATCCTTCGCGCACAACCGTTGACCAATACGGCAACGTGTGGGTCGCCAACCGGCAAGACACTCAACCCATAAACGGGGCCAACTACGGTTCGATTACACGCATCGGCCTGATTTTGGGATCGCGCTGGTCAAAAACCAATGGCGTTTATTATCCGAATCCGAATGGGCAATATATCAGCATCACCAACGCCTCCTATAACACCTGCATTGACCGCGACGGCGACGGTTACATTCGCACGTCGGTTGGCTTGACGGACATTTTGCCTTGGTCGAACGTGCGCAACGGGGTTTATGGCGTGGATACAGAAGGCGGTGTTTCCACGGCCGAAGATGAGGCCATTACCGAGTACGTGCGCGTGCCCTGCACCGGCACCCGCACAATTGCCGTGGACAAATTCAATGACATTTGGGTTGGCGGTCACGACGGAACCCGAATTCATCT
>JBDHQH010000151.1:0-7890 GCA_039806935.1 Verrucomicrobiota bacterium | reverse complement strand
GTTTCGCCGAAACGCCCTTCCCTGAAGCGGGGCCGCCTCACCCGGACGCCTCGGGCAGGCGGCTTTGCCTGGCGTGATACGCCTGGAGCACTGCCTGGACGACCGTCGCCACCGGGATTGAGGTCATGCAGCGGTGGTCGATGGGGCATTCGCGGCGGAAACAGGGCGAGCACGGGGCCTGGCCGCGCAGGATGTGGTGCGGGCCGCCGACGCCGGGCAAACCGGGGCCGGTGAGCTCGGGCGAGGTGCTGCCAAAGGGCACGATGACGGGGGCGCCCAAGGCCGCGGCCAGATGCATGGGGCCCGAGTCGTTGGTGAGCACGGCGCGGCATTCCCGCATCACACAAGCCAGTTCGAGCAATGAGGTCCGGCCCGCCAGATTCACGACCGCCGCGCCTGAGTCCGGACGGCTGCCCGCCCGGATGCCGGCCTCGATTTGCGCGGCCAGTCCGGCCTCGCGCTCGACCCCAAAAACGAGCCAGAGCGCGCCCGTGCGTCGCTGGATCTCGATGGCCGCGGCGACAAAGCGATCCAGCAGCCAGCGTTTGGCGGGGCCGTATTCGGCGCCGGCGTTGAGCCCGAGCCAGGGGCGGGCGCGTCCGGCGGGGCCGACGATCGCGCGCGCCCGCTCCGAGGCGCCGGCCGGCAGCTCCAGCCGGGGCTCGAGCGGCGACGGATCGGCGCCCAATTCGGCCGCCAACCGCAGGTAATGCAGCGAATGATGCGCCGCGGGTGAAGGATGAAAGGTGTTTAGCTCCGGCCGGGCGATCAACCGGCGGACTTCGGCGGCCGAGCGCTTGCGCATGGGGGTGCGCGCGGGATCGGGCGCGACGGCTCGGGTCAACAGCCCGGCGCGCCAGAGTTGGCGGACGCCGATGCGGCGCGGGATGCCCGCCAGCCAGAGTTCGAGGGCCGAGCGCGGGGAATTGGGCAGCGCCAGGCCGATGTCAAATCGTCCGGCGCGCAGCCGGCGCGCCACGCCCCAAAGGGTTTCGCCCGGGGCGAAGCCAATGACTTCGTTCAACCGCCGGTCGGCGCGCCAAAGCCCGGCCAATTTCTCCGGCGTCAGCAGCGCGAGATGCGCATCCGGCAGGCGCGCGCGGAGCCGCTCGAGGGCCGGCGCGCTCATCACCGCGTCGCCCAGCCAATTCAGGCCGCGAATGAGGATGCGCGGCGGGACGGGGGCGGGTGGGGCGACGCCGGGCATGCGGGGTCAGGCGCTTTCCGTGGCCGGGACCGCCGGAGCGCGGGCGGGAGCTTTGGCGGGTTTCCAGCGGTTATGGACCCAGAACCAGTTGGCGGGATCCCGCCGCACCGCCGCCTCAAAGGCCCGATTCACGTCCAGCATGATGTCGCGCGTCGAGCGGGCGCGCCCCGCCTCGTCCCGGAGCGGAATGGGATCGCCCCCCTCGATGCGCCATTGCGCCAGGCCCACCCGGTAGCAGATGCCGGTGATTAATTCGCAGCGGTAACGCAGGGCGAAGATCGCCGGAGCGGGCGAGGTCGAGCAATCGCGGCCGAGGAAGGGGATGCGCAAGCCGTTTTGGCCGCCGTGCTGGTCGGAGAGCAGGCCGAGGATGACGCCTGGCTGATGCATGAAGGACTTCAACGCGGCGCCCTCGAACCGGCGCTCGAAATAACGGCAGCCCGAGCGCTCGCGCAAGGATTGCAGGAGCTGGTTCAGGAGCGGCTCGCGCAAGCCGCGATAGGTCGTGGCCGAGCGATAAGCGGGGGCGAACTGCCCGAAACGGGCGTAGAGCTCGAAATTCCCGAAATGCCCGATGGCGGCGACAACTCCCCCCGGGGCGCCGTCGCCGGACGCCAGCAGCCGCGGCGCGGCAAACTCGACGTGCGGACGGATTTCCTCGAAGGTCATCGAGGCGGTCTTGACCGCACAGGCGTAGTTCTCGCCGAGGCGGCGAAAATTTTCCCGCGCCAGACGGGCCACCTGCCCCGCGGACAACTCCGCTCCGAAGCACCGGGCCAGATTCCGCCGCGCCACCCGGCGATGCCGCCCGTCCAGATAATACGCGAGGCCGCCGCCCAGGCGGCCCAGGCGGGCGACGCACCGCAAGGGCAGCGCCTGCAGCAGCGCCACCATCGACCGGGCCAATAAATACAAGAGCCGCTCCATATCAACGGAAACAAATTTTCCGGACGCAATCTTGAAAGTCTTTGGCGCCGCGCAGGATTTTGATTTCGACGCGCAAAAAGTAAATCGGCAGGTCGCGGCGGTCGATTTTGGGAAAGCGCACGGCGTCTTTCTGGGTAGTGATGATGCATTCGGCGCGCCGTTTTTTGCTGCGATTGATGGCGTTGATCACCTCTTGCTGGGTAAAGCGATGGTGGTCGGCGAAGCGTTTGGCATAGACCAGTTCCGCGCCGCCGGCAACGAGGCTTTTCTCGAAGCTTTCCGGCTGGGCGATGCCGCTGAGCGAGGCCACTTTGCGTCCGGTCAGCAGCTCCAACCCCTCGCGGCGGCCGGTGAAAACGTCCTCGAGGTAGAGCGGATGGTGGATGCACTCGATGATGCTCGCCTTGGGATTGAAGTGCTCCAACTGACGGCGCAGCTCCTCCGTGGCGCCGTCGCTTTTGGTGATGAAGATGGTGGTCGCGCGCGCCAGGTGAGTGGGCGGTTCGCGCAAAGTGCCGCGCGGCAGCAATCGTTCGCTGCCGAAGGGTTGCTGCCGGTCCACCAATACGATGTCCTGCCGCCGCCCTTGCAGTTTCCAGTATTGAAAGCCATCGTCCAGCAGGAGGGTGTCGCAGCCAAATTGCTCGATGGCGTAGCGCCCGCTCTTGACGCGGTCCTTGTCCACGAGCACCACCACATCCTTCAAATTCGAGGCGAGCATGTAGGGTTCATCACCCGCCATCTCCGAATCCAGCAGCAACGATTTGCCGTCGGAAACGACGCGCGGCGGCGTGGTGTCATCCCGCAGCAACAGCTTCTTGTAGAGCGTCTGGTGCAGCGGCCGCGGTTTGGAGCGGTAGCCGCGCGAGAGGATTGCGACATTCCGGCCCTGATCGCGCAGTTCCCGGGCGAATTTCTCGACCACCGGGGTTTTGCCCGTGCCGCCCACCGTCAGGTTGCCAATGGCGATCACCTGGACGCCCAGGGTCGAGTCGCGTAAAATCCGCGTGTCGTACAGCACCCGCCGCACCTTGATCGCCACCTGAAAGATCTTCGAGCAAAGGTACAGCAACCCGCGCACCAGCGCGGCTCGGGTTCCGCGCCGCTCTTCCAGAATGACCTCGAGCAGGAAGGTCTCCAAACTCTCGGTCCAGGCGCGGAGTTTCTGACGCATTCCGGGTTAATCTGCCAAGCCACCATGCCGGCGGCAAGCCGGGTAACGGCGTCGGGAGGAGGAACCACAAAGGCAGGGAGACACTGAGAGGAAGGGAGCAAACGGGATTTTTCTGCGTCCGGTGTCGTGGTGGGGAAAATCGACGATGCCGGCTATTCCACCACCAGGGCGCGCTCCGCGCCGGAGCTCTCGGCGCTCAGGCAGCCGCGCAGGAACTCGATGATCCGCTCGTGCAACCGGCGGCAACGCGGATTCCACCGCCGCGCGCCAGCCAACTGTTTGACGCAATTCCGCAAGCTGTGGAAGCGCAGCGTGGCCGGCCCCTGGAGCAGTTGGCGGCGCAGCTCCTCGCGCAGGCGGGAGAAGAAGAAAAGCTCGCAATCCGGCCCGAACTCACGAGCCAGCCGGTTCAAATCGGATCCCCAGGCCGAGGTTTGGGGCGGGTCGAGCTTGAACCCCTGCAGCACCTTCTCCAGCGCTTCACTAAATTCGGCCAGGCTGACCGTCTGCCGCCGCAGCTCATGCTTGAAATAGTCAAACACGCCCGAGGCGGCCTGGCTCAAAAACTCCTCGTCCCAGTCCGACGTCTCCGTTCCCGCGTATTGGATGGAAATCATTTCGGCGGAGACGGGCACACGCTCGCCGCCCGTCATTTCAAAAACCAGACAATCCGAGGCCAGCGCAATCATACTTTGAGCTTTTCCACCTCCTGCACGAAATCCGTGGCCTCCTGGAACCGGCGGTACACGCTGGCAAACCGCACATAGGCGACCTGGTCGATAGCTCGCAGGCCGTCCATGACGAGCTTGCCGATCACCTCGGCGGGCACTTCGCGCTCGTATTGATCCATCACTTCGCTCACAATCCGGTCCACCAATTCCTCGAGTGCCCGTTGGCTGATGGGTCGCTTTTGCACGGCTTTGCGCAGGCCGGAAAGCAGTTTTTCGCGTGAAAAATCCTCGCGCCGGCCATCCCGCTTGAGAACCACCAAGCCGCCTCGCTCGATCTCTTCGTAGGTAGTGTAGCGATAGCCGCAGGAAACGCATTGACGCCGGCGGCGGATGGTCGCCCCTTCGCGCGAGGCGCGTGAATCGATCACCTTATCGTCCTGGCAGCCACATTTCGAACAACGCATATCCGCCACTAATAGTGGTTGTGGAATGCTTATCATACAACAGATTGTTGCGTCAAGCGGGGGAATTTAATGTTCGAGCCATTTTTGCCATCTCCCCGCTCGGGTAACAAGATTTTGGCGCAAAACGCTTCGATTCCGCGCACGAGAGCAAACTTGACAGAGTCGGCGCTGGGCGATAGACCACATCGCGTGAAGGTTCGGTCCGGGCGGAGCGTCCGGGTCACGCGCTGGCCGGTGGATAAATTGTCCCGCGCAAAGCCCGGGCGAGGCGCCCGTGTTAGGAAGGCGATGATCAATCAAAGACATTGTCCGTTTTGCCGGCAACCCGCCGCCGATGGCTGCGCGCATCTGGCGCTGGCGGCGGAGGGGCGGGATTTTGTCCGGTGCTGCGTCGAGACCAGCCATGCGCAGCGGCCGTGGGAATCGCTGCTGCAATTGCGCCGCCGCCGGCGGGAAGCCACGGGCGAGTGGTCGCCCGAGCAGGATGACTTCACGTGGCTGGAGGCAGCCTTCGCCCAGGAATTTCTGCGGCATCTCCGCTGGTTTGGGGGCATGGAGCACGAATGGCGCTCGGGTCCGCGCTCGGGCCAGGGCGGGTTTTGGGTGATTCTCTGGTCGCCGGAGCCACGGCGGCTCTGGTGGGAGTTGCGCGACGAGATCGAACGCCACTCGATGCAATACCTCGTTTACGCTCCGCAACCGCCCGCGCTCTCGCTCCGGCAGTGGTTCCGTTGAGGGGCGGCGAGCCGCCGGCCCTTTCCCGTCCGGCGGATTTTCATTATTATTCCTGAACAGTCATCGCTGAAGCGAACGTTCGGCTTATTCTTGACTGGTTCCGGAGGCGTGGCCAATCATGCCCGCATGGAAATGGACGTCGTCTCGCTCTCCCGGCTGCAATTTGCGCTGACGATCATGTTTCATTACCTGTTCCCGCCGCTGACGATTGGGATGGGCGGGCTGATCGTGTCGTTGGAGGGGATGTTTCTGAAGACCGGGGATCGGCAGTATGAGGCGGCGGCAAAATTCTGGACGAAAATTTTCGCGGTGAATTTTGCCATGGGCGTGGCGACCGGGATCGTGATGGAATTCCAATTCGGCACGAACTGGTCCACCTACTCGAGGTTTGTCGGGGATGTGTTTGGCTCGGCGCTGGCGGCGGAGGGGATTTTCGCCTTTTTCCTCGAGTCGGGTTTTCTGGCGGTGCTGGTGTTCGGCTGGGATCGGGTTTCGCCGCGCATGCACTTTTTCGCGGCGTGCATGGTGGCGCTCGGGGCGGTGTTTTCCGCGGTCTGGATTGTGGTGGCCAACTCGTGGCAGCAGACTCCCGCCGGGTTTCATCTGGTGGGCGCGCCGCCGGACGTCCGCGCCGAGATCACCGACTTCTGGGCGCTGCTGTTCAATCCCTCGAGCGTCCAGCGGCTGGTCCACACGCTGATCGGCTGCTACCTTCTGGCCGCGTTTTTCGTGATGAGCATCTCGGCGTGGTATTTGTTGCGGCGGCGGCATGTCGAGTTCGCGCGGCGCAGCTTCACTTCCGCGCTGGTGATCGGGGGGGTGATGTCGCTGGCGGCGTTGATCCAGGGGGACGTGCAGGCGCGCAAGGTTGCGAGCACGCAACCGGCGAAGCTGGCGGCGATGGAGGCGCACTTTGCCAGCCGCCCCGGCGGCGCGCCGCTGTACCTGTTCGGGCTGCCCGATCAGGCCGCCGAGGAAGTGCGGGCCGGGGTGGCCATTCCGGGGCTGCTCAGCGTGCTGGTGCATGGGCGCGCGCAGACTCCCGTGACCGCGCTGGACCAGATCCCGCGCGAGCATTGGCCGCCGGTGGCGATCACTTTTTACAGCTTTCACGCCATGGTCGGACTCGGGATGTTGTTCATCCTCCTGACGCTGGTGGCCGGCTGGTATCGCTGGCGGGGCGCGCTCTTCGAGCAGCGCTGGCTGCTGTGGATTTTCGTCGTCATCATCCCCCTGCCCTACGCCGCCAATCAATTGGGCTGGGTGGTCGCCGAGGTGGGCCGCCAGCCCTGGGCGGTGTATCATTTGTTGCTCACGCGGGACGCCGTCTCGAAGGTGGTCAGCGCCCGGCAAACCCTCGGATCGATCCTGATGTTCGGCCTGATTTACACGCTGTTGTTCGCGGTGTTCCTCTACGTTCTCAACGATAAAATTCGTCATGGCCCCGAGCCGGCGCATCCGCCCGAGGGCGCCACCGCGCGCGATCTGGCGGATATCGCCGCGCTGCGCGCCGGGACCGGCGGGGGGTCGTTGACCATGCCGCACGCCCCCCCGGCGGGCGCCCCGCGGGATCCGGAGCCGGAGGGTTGATATGGATCTGAACTTATTTTGGTTTGTGATGCTGGGCATCCTGTTGCTGGGCTACGCCATTCTGGACGGCTTTGACCTGGGCGTGGGCATCCTGCATCCGCTGGCCCGGGGCGACGAGGAGCGGCGGATTTCGATGAACTCGATCGGCCCGCTGTGGGATGGCAACGAGGTGTGGCTGGTGACCTTCGGCGGAGCCATGTTCGCGGCCTTCCCCGAGGTGTACGCCACGGTCTTCTCGGGTTTTTACACCGCCTTCATGGCGCTGTTATTCGCCCTGATCTTCCGGGCCGTCTCGATGGAGTTTCGCGGCAAGCGGCCCGGGCGGGCCTGGCGCTCGTTCTGGGACTGGTCGTTTTTTGGCGGCAGCGCCCTGGCGGCTTTCCTGTTCGGGGTGGCCGTGGGCAACGCGATGCAAGGGCTGCCCATCGGCCCGGATAAGGAGTTGCGCGGCGGCTTTTTCGAGTTGCTGGGCGGCTACCCGCTGCTGGTGGGCTGCCTGGTGGTGGCCACCTTCGCCCTGCACGGCTGCCTGTATCTCAGCCTGAAAACGGAGGGCCCGCTCCACGAGCGCGCGCAGGGCTGGCTCTGGCGCGCCTTCGGAATTTTTCTGGTGTTTTATTTGTTCACCACCATTTACACCCTGGCCCGGGTGCCGCTGGCCACGCGCCATTTCGAGGCTCACCCCTGGGTCTGGGCGGTGGTGGTGTTAAACATCCTGGCGGTGGCCAACATCCCGCGGGCGATCCACGCCCGCCGCCCGCTTTACGGCTTTCTCTCCTCCTCGGCGGCCATCGCCGCGCTGGTGTTCTTTTTCGGCGTCGCGCTGTTTCCCGAGTTGGTGCATTCCTCGTTGAATCCGGAGTGGAGCCTGGATGCCTACAACGCCGCGGCCTCCCCAAAGACGCTGGGCATCATGCGCGTCATCGCCTTCATTGGCATTCCCTTCGTCCTGGCCTACACCACGGCCATTTTCTGGGTGTTTCGCGGCAAAGTGAAGATCAGCGGATTCAGTTATTGAGCGACAGCGCTCGGGTCCGGACAGGAAACGCAGCCTGAAGGCTGCGACTACATGGGGATTTCCGATCAGACGCTCGGGATGTAGCCGCAGCCTTTAGGCTGCGC
>JBDHQH010000018.1:0-41033 GCA_039806935.1 Verrucomicrobiota bacterium | reverse complement strand
TGGCGCTCCCATCGTATAATTGAATCTCTTTGACGCCTCGCCAAGGTACTCGTAGCGTCTGAGTTTTCGTTCACCATGATAGGTTTTATAGTCAAAAAGGTCGTCGGATCGAAAAACGACCGGGAAGTCCGTAAACTGCGTCCGCTCGTCGCCAAAATCAACGCCCTCGAAGCGGAGCTGCAATCGCTGACGCCCGAGGCGCTGCGGGACAAGACGGCCCATTGGAAAGCGGAACTGGCCAAAATCACCGACCTCGAGGAACTGGCCCGGCGGCTCAATGAGATCCTGCCGGAGGCGTTCGCGGTGGTGAAGAACGCCTGCCGTCGCCTGTGCGGCACCGAGGTGACGGTGCGGGGGCACCCGCTCAAATGGGAGATGGTCCCGTTCGACGTCCAATTGATCGGCGGCTACGCCCTGCATTCCGGGCGAATCGCGGAAATGGCGACCGGCGAGGGCAAAACCCTGGTCGCCACCCTGCCGGTGTTTCTGAACGGCCTGACCGGCCGCGGCGTGCATGTGGTGACCGTGAACGATTACCTGGCCGCGCGCGACAGCGAGTGGATGGGGGCGGTGTACAAATACCTGGGCCTCACGGTCGGATGCATCCTGCACGACCAGTCGCCCAATGTCCGCCGCGAGCAGTACAACTGCGACATCACCTACGGCACCAACGCCGAGTTCGGCTTCGACTATCTCCGCGACAACGGCATGGCCTCCCGCAAGGAGGAACAGGTCCAGCGCGGCCATTACTACGCGATTGTGGACGAGGTGGACTCGATCCTCATCGACGAGGCGCGCACGCCTTTGATCATCAGCGGCCCGGCGGTGGTGACCTACGACGAGCAGTACGCCAAATACAAACCGCAGGTCGAGGGGCTTTTCCGGGTGCAGGAGAAACTCTGCGCCCGCTACCTGAACGAAGCCGCGGAGCTGATCAAAAAACTGCATCCGGAGGACGGCTCGAACGCTCCGAACAGCGAGGCGCTCGAACGTGAAATCGGCCTGCTCCTGTTCCGGGTCAAGACCGGCCAGCCCAAGGCGGAGGGCCTGCTGAAACTGCTCGAGGAACCCGAGCACCTGCGCCTGATGAACCAGGCCGAATTGACACTCCACGGCGACCAGAAAAAGACCGAACTCTACGCCGAAAAAGAACAGCTCTTCTTCGCCATCGACGAAAAAAGCCACGAGGCCGACCTCACCGAGAAAGGGCGGAATCACCTCAGCCCCCAGGATCCGGACGCCTTCATGCTGCCTGACCTGACGACCGCGCTGCACGAGATCGACACCGGCCCCGAGCAGGATCCGCGCAAACGGCTCGAGCTCAAGACCCAGGCGCAACAGAATTTCGAGACCCGCGCCCAGCGCATCCACGCGATTTCGCAGTTGCTCAAGGCCTACTGCCTCTACCAAAAAGATGTCCAGTATGTGGTCCAGGACAACAAGGTGATCATCGTCGATGAAAACACCGGCCGGCTGATGACCGGCCGGCGCTGGAGCGACGGCTTGCACCAGGCGGTCGAAGCCAAGGAAAGCGTGGCCATCGAGCGCGAAACCCAGACGCTGGCCACCATCACCATTCAGAATTACTTCCGACTCTACCACAAGCTCGCCGGCATGACCGGCACCGCCGAAACCGAGGCCTCCGAGTTCCTGGACATTTATAAACTGGGGGTCCTGGTCATCCCGACCAACCGCCCGGTGGCGCGCAAAGACGCCAACGATTCGGTGTACAAGACGCGCCGCGAGAAATACAATGCCGTGCTCGCCGAAATCAAACACATCCACGGCCAGGGCCGCCCGATCCTGGTCGGCACGATTTCCGTCGAGGTCAGCGAGCATCTCTCGCGCATGCTCAAACGCGAGGGAATCACGCACTCCGTCCTTAACGCCAAGTTCCACCAGCAGGAGGCCGAAATCGTGACGCGGGCGGGTCAGCGCGGCTCGGTCACCATCGCCACCAACATGGCAGGCCGCGGCACGGACATCAAACTGGGCCTCGGCGTGGCCGAGGCGGGCGGCTTGCACGTCATCGGCACCGAGCGCCACGAGTCGCGGCGGATCGACCGCCAGTTGCGCGGCCGCTGCGCGCGCCAGGGCGACCCCGGCTCGTCCCATTTCTTCATCGCCCTCGAGGACGATCTCATGCGCCTCTTCGGCTCGGATCGCATCGTCAAATACATGGAAAAAATGGGCCTCGAGGAGGGCCAGGAACTCGAGCATCCGTTCCTGAACCGCTCCATCGAGCAGGCGCAGAAACGCGTCGAGCAGCATAACTTCCAGATCCGCAAGCGCACCCTCGAGTACGACGACGTGATGAACAAACAGCGCGAAATCATCTATGGTTTCCGCAACGAGATCATCCATACCACCGATGCCCGCGATCGCCTGATGGACATCATGGAGGAAGTGGTGATCCAAAAAGTCGAGCAGTTCACCACCGGGGGCGAGGACCTCAACGATTGGAAAGTGCGCTCGCTCTCCGATTGGGTGAACTTGAATTTCCCGCTCGGCATGCCCGAGGCCGAGGTGCTCAAGGCCGCCCAGGCCGGCAGCGAGGAGCCGGTTCCCGGCTCTGTGTTTGAGGCCCTGAGCCCGGCACAGTTCGCCGTCTGCACCTTCATCTCGGACGCGGTCCGCAAAGCCTATGATTTAAAGGTCAGTTTTGAGCAGCCCGACGCCCTCCGCGAAATCGAGCGCTACACCATCCTCAGCGCCATCGACAAGCTCTGGCAGGAGCACCTCTACGAGATGGATAGCTTGCGCTACAGCATCGGCCTGCGCGCCCACGGCCAGCGCGATCCGCTCATCGAGTACAAAGCCGAGGCCTACAAGATTTTCGAGGAATTGATGGTCAACATCAAAACCGAAGTCTGCCACAATATCTTCCGCAGCGCCTCGAGCCTGCTGGCTTTCGAAAATTTCCTCCGCAGCATGCCCCAGCACACCGCTCATCAGCCCGCCGTCGGCGCCCTCGGCGGAGCCGGCGCCGCCTCCCCAGCGGACCGGGAATCCCGGGCGAGCGACGTGGTCTCGGAGGCCGCCGCCGCGGTCGAGAAAGCCCGCCCGGTGCGCTCCGGCCCCAAGGTGGGCCGCAACGATCCCTGCCCCTGCGGCAGCGGCAAAAAATACAAGCAGTGCTGCGGGAAATAGCCCGGCCTCAGGCCGCCGGGACGCCGCCCGGAAGCCCCCGGCTAAAACACCTCGGCCTTCAAGCCGGCGGTCCGCCGCACGGCTTGGGCGATCCGGGATAGCGTCTTGAGCGGCAGATGGCCGCAGACCGAGTGGATGGTGGGCCGCGTCGCCGAATAAATCTGCACCAGCGAAATCTCCGCCCCGGCCCTTTTCAGGTCCAGCAGCCGATGGGCGTATTGCTCGATTTCCTCCAGCGGCGGCTCCTCGCCGTCGATGGCCGGAAAAAGACTCTGGATCACCACCGGCCGCTGGCGGCCCAGCAGCAAAATGTTTTCGAGGATCTTCTCCAGTGGCGCCTCCGAACGGTTCACCTTGTTGATGTAGGCTTGCGTCCCGCCGTCGAGCTTGATCCAGATTTCATCCCGGCGCGTGAAATATTTCAAGCCCCGCCGCACATGCGGCAAATCCACGCCGGTCCCGTTGGTGATCAGCACCAGCTTGAAGAAGGAAAATTCGCCCAGCGCCCGCGTATGCACCACCGCCTGCAGGGCCTCGGCGAAGAGCGGGTTCAAGGTCGGCTCCCCATCCCCGCTCAGGGCCACATGGCGCAATTGCAACAACTCATCCGGCAGATGCTGATACCACGGGCGCTCCCGCAACCGGCCGGCCCGCACAAACGACAGCGTCTTCTTGAGCTCGGCCGCCATCAGCCCCACATCCAGGGTTTCGGCCGAGCCGCCGTTGCGCCGCACCTCACAATACAGGCAATCGAAGTTGCACGCCTGGTCCGGACACAGATTGATGCCAATGGACAAACCCCGCGCCCGCGGCGACACCACCGCATAGACATACCGGTTCTCCAGAAAATCCCGCGGCGAGCCAAACGCCGTCTCGCTCAACCCGTTGGCGCGGGCGGAGATCTTCCGCCTCTCGGCCACCAGACCGGCGGCGGAACCATGTACGCGGGTATCATCCACAATTTACCCCCCTAACCTAGGAAGCTGGCCGATCCCTCACTACACTGCGCTTGCCAATTAATAGCCATTTTTTGTCGCCGACCACTCCAACTCGCAGAGTTAGTGATCCTGATTAGCTCTACGGTTTTCTCTCGCATCCACGCCCAATGCGTCCTGCTCTTGAATATCCTTCAACAGAAACGCTGATGAAAACGTGCCTACTGGAGCAAGTGTGCATTATTATTGGTTAAAGTTCCGCTCATGAACCTACGCCCCTCCCGCCAGACCCGCGATGGCAAAGGTGGACGGATGGTTCCGGGCTGGCTACACTTCCATCCGTGCGCTACCCTCGAGCATGACGACTTCTTTAACCGAGTTGAAGCAGGCCGCCATCACCAGCAGCCTGCGCGGCTGCGGGCTGTTCGCGGGATTGTCCCCCGCCGATCTGGCGGAAATCTCCTCGATCACCATGCTCCGCCGGCTCGAGCGCGAGGAATACCTGTTCCGCGAGGGGCAACCCTCGCAAGGTTTTTACATCGTTCAGAAGGGCGCCGTGAACGTGCATCGCGTGAACGCGGCCGGGAAGGAGCAGGTGATCCACATCTTCCGGCCCGGCGAATCCCTGGCCGAGGCGGCCCTGGCCACCGAGAGCGGCTATCCGGCGGATGCTCGAGCCGTCGAACCCTCGCAAGTATTGATGGTGGGCAAGGAGGGATTCGTCGCGTTGCTCAAGCGCCGTCCGGAACTGGGCTTGCGCATGCTCGCCTCCATGAGCGGCCACCTCCGCGCGCTCATCGGCAAAATCGAGGATTTAACCCTCAAGGACGTCGAAACCCGCCTGGCGAACTGGCTGCTGAAGCGCTGCCCCAACCCGGGCTCGGAGAAACCGGCGCTCATTGAACTGACAACCACCAAGCGCGTGCTCGCCGCGGAACTAGGCACCGTCAGCGAAACCTTTTCGCGCACTCTCGCCAAATTCCGCGAGCAGGATCTGGTAAGCGTCAGCGGAAAGGCTTTGACCGTGAGGTCCCCCGCGCGACTGCGGGAATTGCTGAGGCAGAACCTCGGGGAGGAGCGCGGCGCCACGAGGCATTGTCTCCCGACGGATTGCCCGGCGGGTGGGCGCGACAGGGGTCGAACCTGCAAGGATTGCTCCAAAGGATCCTAAGTCCTTCGCGTCTGCCAATTCCGCCACGCGCCCGGCCCGCTCACCGGGCCCCGGCAAACGGACAACCCAGCTTCGCAAATCACACCCGCGTGGGCAAGAAACGTTGGGCGTTCTGAGCCAACCGCCGTGCCAGCAACGACGCGATCGCGCGCGTGCAAAAGGTCTGGGAGGTTTTTGAACTGCCGACTCAGGCCACCGCCTTCACCTGAGCAGCGCCGCCAAAGTTATTCACCGTTGAAAAGCCCGAACGTCCTTAAGGACGTTGCCGGGCTTTTGTCTTTTCCCTTCGAAAACATCGTCGGAGAAGCCTTCGGCGCGCCAAATTCGCTCTGGGGAGGTCCAACTCGCCCCTCCGGCGGGTTGAGCAGCGGTTCAGAGCCAAATCAACGCGCCGAAAATCGATCCCTCTCCCGCGCCGCCGTTCTTACGTGCGGATTTGGGCGGCTCGAAATCCCTTGCGCTCGTTGTGTCTGGTGGTATCTGTCTGCTTTGATGAATTACAAAATTTCACGCCGGGCGGCGGCGCTCTCGCCGTCCCTGACGCTGGCGATCGATTCGAAGGCCAAACAGATGAAGGCCGAGGGGCAGGACGTCGTGGGTTTTGGCGCGGGCGAGCCGGATTTCGACACCCCGCAGCACATCAAGGACGCGGCGGCGCGGGCGCTGGCGGCGGGGTTTACGAAGTACACGCCGGCGGCGGGCATTCCGGAGCTGCGCCAGGCGATCGCCGAGAAACACCGGCGCGAGAACGGGCTGGAATATAAACCCTCGCAAATCATCGTCTCCTGCGGCGGCAAGCATTCGTGCTATAACGTTATCATCGCCACTTGCGAGGAAGGGGACGAGGTGATCATTCCGGCGCCCTATTGGCTGAGCTACCCCGAAATGGTGAAGCTCGCCGGGGCCACCCCGGTGATCATCCAGACCACGGACTACACCGAGTTCAAGATCACGCCCGCCCAATTGCGGCAGGCCATTACCCCGCGGACGCGGTTGCTGGTGCTCAATTCACCCAGCAATCCGACCGGATCGGTTTATACCCCTGAGGAAATCAAGGCGCTGGGCGATCTTTGCGTCGAGCGGGGGGTGCTGATCATGAGCGACGAGATTTACGAGCACTTGCTCTATGACGGCGCGCGGACGAAGAGCGTCGCCTCGTTTTCTCCCGCTCATTTCGAGCACACCATCATCGTGCATGGTTTCGCCAAAGCCTGGAGCATGACCGGGTGGCGTCTCGGGTGGTGCGCCGCGCCCGAGCCGATCGCCAAGGCCATTGACGCCATCCAAAGCCACAGCACGAGCAATCCGACTTCGTTCGCGCAGAAGGGCGCGGTGGCGGCCCTGACCGGGCCGCAGGATCATTTGCCGCTTTGGCTGGCCGAGTTCAGCCAGCGGCGTTCCTTTGCCTGGCAGAAGCTGAACAGCATTCCGGGCATCTCTTGCGTGAACGCCAAAGGCGCCTTCTACCTGTTCCCCAACATCGCCAGGACGGGCCTGAAATCGACCGAGTTTTGCGCAAGGCTCCTGGAGCGGAAGAAAGTCGCCGCCGTCCCGGGGATCGCCTTCGGTGCGGATGATTACATCCGGTTGAGCTACGCCACGAGCCTGGCGAACTTGGAGAAGGGCCTCGACCGCCTCGAGAAGTTCTGCCGCGAATTGACGGCGGGGCAAACTGGCGGCTAAGCGTGCAGAAACGGCTCGAGCGCCGCGAGAAATCCGGCGCGGTTTTCGGCGTGCAGCCAATGGCCGGCATTTTTGACCAGGCGCATTTCGGCGGCGGGGAAGAGGAGCTGGATTTCGGCCAGATCGGCGGCCCGCAAATAATCGGAGCGCTCGCCGCGGATGAACAAGGCCGGCCCGGCGAACCGCCCCGGACCGGTGATCGCCCGTCGCAGGGCTTCGTGATTCCGGTTGATTTCATTCAAGCCCAGACGCCAGCGAAATCCCTCGCCTGGGATAAAATCCAAACTCTTCAACAAAAAGCGGCGCACGGCCAGGTCGGGGAGATCCGGGGCCAGCCATTCCTCCATCTCGGCGCGACTCTTGAATTGGGTCAGATCCAGGCGCAGCAACGCGCGCAAGATCACTTCATGCCGCGCGGGATAAGCTTTGGGCGCCATATCCGCCACCACCAGTTTTTTCACACCCTCCGGATGCGAAAGGGCGTACTGCATGGCGGTTTTGCCGCCCATCGAATGCCCCACTAAAATGGGGGGCGGCAGTTGGCGGTCGGCGATGAATTCGCCGAGATCCGCCGCGAGCAGCTCATAATTCATGTCGGGGGCGCGCGGCGAGCGGCCGTGATTTCGCTGATCCACAGCAAACACCTGAAAATCCGCGGCCAGCGCCGCGGCGATGGAACTCCAGTTGTCCAGCGAGCCGAACATTCCATGAAGGATGATGACCGGCGGCCCCTGGCCCCAGGTTTTGCAGTGCAGCCTCATCGCCTTGGGTTGCGGGTTCGGGAAGTTCACGAGCCGGCAATCCCGGCGGCCGGGAAGTCGAGCGCGTGAATCGCGCGCGTTTCGTGGGCGGCGATTTCAAGGCCACGACGGGAGAATGGGACCATAATCGCGGTGATAGTACATAAGAAAGGCCGGGTTGCCCACCCGGCCCTTCAAACACACACTACAAATTGAGAACTAAGGCCTTGCTCGATGCGGCGCCGCAGACCTTCGCCGATCAGCCACACACGGTCTGATTACTGCGGTATTCCATCGAACACACCCCCACTCTAGTCCGTGCGCCAAAATCGGCCAGTCACCAGAACTGGGGACAACGGGGGGGCGCTCGCTTGCGAGCACGATAGTGGTTGGTTATGATCACGCGTCCATGGCGTTGAGTTTTATTTTCCTCGGGTCGGGCACTTCACAGGGAGTGCCGATGATCGGCCGGGAGTATTCCGCGGAATTTTTGGGCAACCGGAAGAATCATCGGACCCGTCCCTCGATCTATGTTGCCACCCCCTCCGTTCGGTTGGTGGTGGACACGACCCCGGAATTTCGCCTGCAAATGCTGCGGGAGAAGCTGGCTTACCTGGACGCGGTGCTGTTCACGCATTCGCACGCGGATCACATCATGGGCCTGGACGACTGCCGGAGTGTTTGTGACGCCCGGGGCGGGGTGTCGCTGCCGGTTTACGCCAGCGAGGCGACCATGCGGGATTTGCGCCGCGTCTTCGTTTACGCTTTCCACGAGGGGCCGTGGCCAAAGGGTTACTTCATTCCGGATCCACGCATTATCAACGGCCCCTTCGCCGTTGGTGATCTGCGCATCACGCCGCTGCCTCTGCCACATGGTCAAATGACGACGCTGGGGTTTCTCTTCGAGCAGGCGGGGCGCAAACTCCTGGCTTACCTGAGTGATTGCAAAGAGGTGCCGGATTCCGCCCTTGAGCGCATCCAGGGGGTCCAGGTTGTGGCGCTGGACGCGCTCCGGCGCAAGCCGCATCCGACCCACATGTGCCTGGACGAGGCCCTCAAGGCCGCGCGGCGGATTCGCGCGGAGCGGACCTTTTTCACTCACCTGAACCACGACTATGACCATGACGCGGCGGAACGTGAATTGCCGCCGGGGGTCAGGCTGGCGTATGACGGCCTGCGGGTGGAGATCGAATGACGAGGAGTCTCGAGGGGCGGAGGCGGAAGGGTCGCGGGGGTAATCGCATTGAACTCTGGAGGCGGCGGGCTGTCGAAGAATGGACGATGACGAAATTTTTGGGGACAGGCGTTGCCGCGCTGGCCCTGCTGGCTGGCATTGCTCCGGGGCGGGCCGCGGCGGGCGGGCGGGAGGCGGTGGTGATTTTCAATTCGCGGATGCCCGAATCCAAGGCGATTGCGGATCATTACGCGGCGTTGCGGCAGGTGCCAACCAACCAGATCTTTGGCTTTGATTTGTCCACCACGGAGGAGATCCGCCGGGCGGAGTTTCGCGATGATTTGCAACGACCGCTGGCGGAGGGACTCGAGGCTCGCAAGCTCTGGAGAGTGGCCTCGAGCGTGATTCCCGCGGGTTCCAACGAAGCTGCGCGGGTCGAGTGGAAAGTCGCCGAATCAAAAATTCGCTACGCGGTGCTCTGTTACGGTGTGCCGTTGAAGATCTTGCGGGATGACTCCGTACAGGAGGAGGGGGCGGATAAACTGCGCCCGGAGATGCGGCGGAATGAGGCTTCGGTGGATAGCGAACTGATGCTGTTGCCGCTCCTGCGACAAAAGCTTCCGCTGTCCGGTCCGCTGCGCAGCCCGGTGTATGCCGCCACCAATACCGCCCTGCTGCATCCGACCAATGGCGTGCTGATGGTCGCCCGCCTCGATGGCCCCTCGCCGGGGATTGCCCGGGAGTTGGTCGATAAAGCCTTGCAGGCGGAACGCGGCGGGCTGTGGGGGCGCGCCTATTTCGACCTGCGCAACATCACCGACCCCGGATATAAACCCGGCGATGACTCGATCCGGGCCGCCGCGGAGATCGCCCGGCATCTGGGCTTTGAAACCGTGGTGGACGATCAACCCGGAACTTTTTCGTCCTCGTTCCCGATGAGCCAGATCGCGTTTTATGCGGGTTGGTACGATCAGGACGTTTCGGGGCCTTTTGCGCGGGCGAAGGTCGAGTTCATGCCCGGAGCCTTCGCGTATCACCTGCATTCCTACAGCGCGGCCACGTTGCGCAGCACGAACAAATTCTGGGTGGGGCCGCTGCTCGCCAAGGGGGCCGCCGCCACCCTGGGGTGCGTCGATGAGCCGTACCTGGCGGGCACCCCCGATATGGCCGTTTTCACGGCGCGCTGGATGTTCAGCGGCTTCACCTTTGGCGAGGCCGCCCTGGCTTCGCAGCCGGTGTTATCCTGGCAAACCACCGTGGTGGGCGATCCGCTCTACTGTCCGTTTGGCGGCAACCCGGATCTGCTCCAGGATGAATTGCTCCGCCAAAACAGCCCGAATTTGGAGTGGTCTTATTTGCGCCTGCTCAACGTGAACCTGGCGAACGGCCGTCCGCTGAATGATTGCGTCAATTTTCTCGAGGAATTGGATCTCACCAAAAAAAGCGCGGTCTTAATGGAAAAGCTGGGCGACCTGTACGCTGCCCAGGGCAAGCCCTCCTCCGCCGCGCATAGCTGCCTCGAGGCGTTAAAGCTGGATCCTTCGCCTCAACAACGATTGCGCCTCCTGCTGGCCGCCATGGGCAGGCTGGCCGCCCTCGACCGCGCCGCGGAGGCGTGGTCCGCCTACGAAACCCTCCGCAAGGACTACGCGGATTTTCCCGACAAAGCGGCCCTCGAGCCACAGGCGCTGGCCCTGGCGCGAAAACTCGGGAAAACAGACGAGGTTGCCCGGATCGAGGCCTCAATTCAGCGATTGAGCGAACCGGCCGCGGGCCATTCTTCGAACTCGGCCGCGCAACGTTGAGCCGGCAAATTGTTTGCTTGTTCCGGAGAAAATTTCCGGTAAAAAACGCGGTGAGTATGCATGGCTTCACCTTATCTCGTCCCAGTCGGCGCAGCTTTATCAAAACCCTGGCGGCAGGCGCGCCAACTTTGTCGCTGTTGGATATGGCGGCGGCGGAAGCTTCGCCGATCCCCAAGCCCGCAACCCCGCGGGGAGCCCGCCCGAAGGAGTACCAGGCGGACCTGGTGATCATCGGCGGGGGACTGGGCGGTTGCGCCGCGGCGCTCGCGGCACTCCGTGGCGGGCTTAGGGTGATCCTGACCGAGGAGACGGACTGGTTCGGTGGACAGATGACCGCGCAGGGCGTTCCTCCGGATGAAAACCCGTGGATCGAGACCTTCGGGGGCACGCGCACTTACCTCGATCTGCGGCGGCGCATTCGCGAGTACTACCTGCGCAACTTTCCCCTTACCGCGGAAGCCCGCGCCCGGCCATATCTCAACCCGGGGAACGGCTGGGTTTCCCGGCTTTGCCACGAGCCGCGCGTCAGCGTGGCGGTGCTGGCCGAATGGTTCGCGCCCGGCGTTGCCGGGACGCGCCTGCGCCTGCTTCCGCGTCACCAGGCGGTGGAGGCCGAGGTGGACGGCGACACTGTCAAATCGGTTCGCGCGCGCAGTCTGGAATCCGGCCACGACACGGTGCTGCGCGCTCCGTATTTTATTGATGCCACGGAACTGGGGGATTTGCTGCCGATGACTCGAACCGAGTACGTGACCGGCGCTGAATCCCGCCGCCAAACGGGCGAGGCCCACGCTCCCGAAGCCGCCGCACCGCTGAACATGCAGGCTTTCACCTGTTGTTTCGCGATGGATTTTCTGGAGGGCGAGGATCATACGATCAACCGGCCTGAGGAGTACAGCTTCTGGCGCGATTACGTTCCCGAGTTGAAGCCCGCCTGGCCGGGGCGTTTGCTGGCCTGGGAATACGCCGACCCGATCACGCTCAAAGGCAAACGATTGGAAACCGATCCGGCGAAAGCCACCGGGTTGTGGGCCTACCGCCGCATCGCGGACAAGGCGCAGTTCGTCGGCGGAACGTATCCGGGAGACATCTCACTCGTGAATTGGCCGCAAAACGATTATCTCCTGGGGAATCTCTGCGAGGTGGACGCCGCCGAAGCCGCCCGGCATGTGGCCCGCGCCAAGCAACTGAGTCTCTCGTTGCTGTATTGGCTCCAAACCGAGGCGCCACGCCCGGATGGCGGAACGGGCTGGAAGGGCCTGCGCCTGCGCGGCGACGTGCTGGGCACCGAGGACGGCCTGGCCAAATATCCTTACATTCGCGAGAGCCGGCGAATTCAGGCGGAGTTCACCGTCCTGGAGCAACATATCTCCACCACCGCCCGGGGCGAGGAGACCGGCGCCAGCGGTGATGCCATCCAAGCCGCTTTTTTCCCCGACAGCGTCGGCATCGGGAGCTACCGCATTGATCTCCATCCGAGCACGGGAGGCGACAATTCGATCGACATCAGCTCGTTGCCCTACCAAATTCCGCTGGGGGCGCTTTTGCCGAAGCGCGTGGAAAATCTCCTGCCGGCCTGCAAGAATCTCGGGGTGACCCACATTACCAACGGCTGCTATCGGCTCCATCCAGTCGAGTGGAATATCGGCGAGGCGGCGGGAACCCTCGTCGCCTATTGCCGCCAACGCCAGACCACGCCGCGCGCAGTACGGGGGAAAAGCGAACTGCTGAAGTCCTTTCAAAATCTGCTCGCCGATGCCGGCGTTCCACTCCATTGGCCGAAAGCGACCGCGCGATGAAATCCGCCTCGAAGTTTCTGCTGGTGATGGTGACAGCGCCGGATTCCGCCGCTGCGCGCAAGCTCGCCCGGGTGGCGTTGGAAGCGCGCCTGGTCGCCTGCGCGAACCTCGTGCCCCGGATGGAATCCCATTATTGGTGGCGGGGGAGGATCGAGAGGAGCTCCGAGGTTTTGGTGTTGTTCAAAGCTGCGCGCGCCACGCTGGCCCGGCTGGAGCAGGCCATTCTGGAGGCACATCCCTATGACACCCCGGAAATCCTCGCTTGGCCGCCCGAATCCGGGACGGCCCGATATCTCCAGTGGTGGCAAACTTCGCTGGGCGCGCTCCCTTCCCCAGCCCAAAAGCGCGGCGCATGAATCCGGTCTGGCCGCAGCGCTACGACCCGCTGCATAGCCCGGTTCTCTCGACTCTCCTGGCCGCCCTGCCGGTGGTGGTGCTGCTCGGCTCGATCGCCCTGTTGAAAATCCGGATTCATCTTTCCGCGCTCGCCGGTCTGATCGTTGCCCTCGCCCTGGCTTTGCTGGTGTACGGCATGCCCTGGCAAGCCGCGGCCGGCGCCACCGGCCTGGGCGCGGCTTTTGGCCTCTTCCCCATCGGGTGGATCGTCCTGAACGTCATTTTTCTCTATCGGCTCACGGTGAAGCGCGGTTACTTCGAGGTGCTGCGCGACAGTCTGGCGCGCCTGGCGCCCGATCCGCGGGTGCAGGTCATATTGATCGCGTTCTCGTTCGGCGCCTTTATCGAGGGAGTGGCGGGATTTGGCGCGCCGGTGGCCATTACGGGCGCGATTCTGATCCAACTCGGGTTCAGGCCGCTGCATGCCTCCGGGCTGGCCCTGATTGCCAACACCGCGCCGGTGGCCTTCGGCTCCCTGGGCATTCCCATCACCACCATGGAGCAGGTCACCGGCCTGGACGCGCTCAAGATTTCGGCCATGGTGGGGCGGCAACTCCCGGTCTTTTCGCTCATTCTCCCGTTTTGGGTGGTCGCCGCTTATGCCGGGTGGCGCGGCATGCTGGAGGTATGGCCTGCCGCTTTGGTGGCCGGCGCGGCGTTTGCCATTCCCCAGGCTCTGGTCTCGAATTTCCACGGTCCCTGGCTTGTGGACACCATCTCGGCCGGCTGCTCGATTCTCGCCCTGGCCGGCCTGCTTCGCGTCTGGAGGCCCAAACCACGAACCGCAAAGGCCGCGGCGGAAGCCGCGCCCGCCGAGGTCCCGCACCCCACGGCGGGCGTCTCGGTTTTGCGCTGTTGGTCGCCCTGGATCATTCTCACCGGCTTCGTTTTCGTCTGGGGATTGCCGCAGACGAAAGCCGTTTTTGACCATAGCTTCTCACCGAAGCTGGCGGTGCCCGGCCTGCACCAGGCGGTCCAGCGGGTGGCGCCGGTGGCGCCGCCGGACGCGAAGCCCGAGGCGGCTGAATTTCGACTGAACGCCATCTCCGCCACCGGCAGCGGCATTCTCGCCGCCGCGCTCTTCGCGGGGCTCACCATGGGCTTCGGATGGCGCGATCTCCTCCGCACCTACGCGGAATGCATCTGGCGCATTCGCTTTTCGCTGCTGACGATCGCCTCGATGCTGGCCCTGGGCACGGTGACGAAGTATTCCGGCGCCGACGCGACGCTGGGCCTGGCCCTGGCGGGCACGGGAGCGCTGTACCCGTTCTTCGGGACCCTGTTGGGTTGGCTCGGGGTGGCGCTGACCGGCTCGGACACCGCCTCGAACGTGCTGTTTGGCAGCCTGCAAAAGATCACCGCCGAGCAGACGGGATTCAGTCCCATCCTCATGGCGGCCGCCAATAGCTCAGGCGGGGTGATGGGCAAGATGATCGACGCGCAGAGTATTGTCGTGGCCAGCACAGCCACGGATTGGTACGGACACGAGGGGAGCATTTTGCGCTTCGTTTTCCTGCACAGCGTGGTGCTGGCCGTGCTGATGGCGCTTTATGTGTTGCTTCAGGCGTATTGTCCGCCGTTCAACCTGTTGCTGGTCCGGTGATGATTTTAGCGTAATTCCCGCTGTAAAAAGGTCTGGGCTAGCGCGGACATGTAAGCCGTTTGGGCGTTGTTCGCCGCGCCGCCATGTCCCCCCTCGAGATTTTCATAATAGAGGACGTCATGCCCCTGCTCCCTCAGCCGCGCCACCATTTTGCGGGCGTGGCCGGGATGCACGCGGTCATCCCGGGTCGAGGTCAGGAAGAGCGTTCGCGGATATTTCATTCCCGCGCGCGCGTTTTGATAGGGCGAGTACTTCCGGATATAGGCCCACTGTGCCGGATCGTCGGGATCGCCGTATTCCGCCATCCAACTCGCCCCTGCCAGCAGTTGGTGATAGCGGCGCATATCCAATAGGGGCACCTGGCACACTACCGCCTTGAAGAGATCGGGGCGTTGGGTCAGCATCACCCCCATCAACAGGCCGCCATTGGAACCGCCCTGGATGCCGAGATGCGCGGGACTGGTCACCCCGCGTCGGATTAAATCCTCGGCCACGGCGATGAAGTCATCGTAGGCGCGCTGGCGATTTTGCTTCCGTGCGGCTTCGTGCCATCGTGGCCCGAACTCGCCGCCGCCGCGGATGTTGGCCAGCACATAAACCCCGCCGGATTCCAGCCAGGCGGCGCCCATCGCGGGTGAGTAGCCCGGGAGCATGGGGATTTCAAAGCCCCCGTAGCCATAGAGCAGGGTGGCGTTCGTTCCGCTCGGCATGAGTCCTTTCCGGCCAACCTGAAAGTAGGGGATCTTCGTGCCGTCCTTCGAAACGGCCTCGTGCTGCTGAACCTCCAACCCCCGGGAGTCAAAGAAAGCGGGCAACTGCTTCAATTTCTCGCGGCTTTCGCTTCCGACCCGTCCCAATTGGAGCGTGGAGGGAGTCAAAAATCCGCTCTCCGTGAGGAAATAGTCGTTCGACTCGTGCGGATCGATCCCCTGGATATGCAAGGTTCCAATACCGGGCGCGGGCAGGGGGAACCGGCGCCAGCGCCCGTCCGCGTATTGCAGGGCCTCCAGACGGCTTTTCACGTTGTCGAGTTCGTTCAGGATCAAGTAATCCAGGGTTTCCGTGGTGGCCGCCAGGCTGGTGCGTTCGGACGGGGTGAATAACCTTTCGAAGTTGCGCTTCCCGCTCAGAAACTTTTCGAGGTTACAGGCGATCAAGGACCCCGCCGGAACCGAATGACCGTCCACCGTCCAATCGGAGCGCAAGCGGAGCAAAAGTTGTCCCTGAAAAAAGTCCACCGTGGCGTCCTCGGGTTTTTCGAGTTTCACCCAGGCATCGCCGCGGCGGAGGCGAGTTTCACTGGTGTAGAACGTGAGTTCACGATGGAGCAATTCGTAAGTGCGGCCGTGATCATGGGCCACCTCCGCGCTGATGCCCACATCCTGGGGTTCGCCCGCCGCCACCAACCGGGCCGCACTCAAGGGCGTGCCGCGTTTCCATTCCTTCACGAGTCGTGGATAGCCGGAGGTCGTCATTGAGTTCGTGCCAAAGTCCGTGCCCACATACAGGGTGTCGCGATCCCGCCAGGCCACCCGGCTCTTTGCCTCCGGCAAAGCGAAGCCTTCAGCCGCAAACGTCAGCGAGCGCAGATCAAATTCCCGAACCACCACCGCATCCGCTCCGCCCCGGGATAAGTGAATCAGGCAACGGTCATAGGATGGGAAAAGCACGGTGTATCCCTTCCAGACCCAATTTTCTTTTTCCCGCCCGGCCAATGCGTCGAGATCCAGCACCGGTTCCCATCGGGGCGCCGGCTTCCTGTACTCGGCGAGCGAGGTCCGACGCCAGATCCCGCGGACGTGAACTTCATCCCGCCAAAAATTGTAATAATATAGGCCGTGCTTGGCGACCTGGGGGATCCGCTCGCGGGAATCGAAAATCGACAATAATCGGCGACGGAGCGGTTCGAAGCGCGGATCGGCTTCGAGTTCGCGCTGAGTCGGCGTGTTTTGCGCCTTCACCCACTCGAGGGCGCGGTCGCCGGTAATTTCTTCCAACCAGAGGTAAGGATCACTCATCGTCGAGTTCGTGGGCGCCGCTTGCGTCGGCAGGATGGCGCAACCGATGGCCAAAGCGGCGACGGCGAAGGCGGCGCGGGAAAAATTTCGCCCCCCGCGCCGGGAAAAGGTGATTCGGCGGCTCAAGGTGTTGGTAACCATTTCAATGGCGTTGGATGAACTTCCAGCCCGGACAGTCTATGGCGGAGCCGCGTCCGAGGCAAGATTGCCGCCCGGCGGGGCGCTGCTCTCCGGACCTGTCGGCGGGCAGCGAGTTCTCCGGTCCGAAGCGGAATCAGAGGTTCAGATCTGGCGCGCCGCCTCCAGCCCTTCCAGAACCTGAACCAGGGCCCCGAGCCGTGGCGACTCGAGGCCGGCGGAGAGCGCCTGACGCCGGGGTTCCCGGAACAGACTCTCCAATTCAACCGGCCGGGCGGCCTCAAAATCCAGCACGGTGGAGGGTTTGTAGGGACCCATCTCGCGGGTGAGCCGCAGATTGTGCTCGAGGAGGGAGGCGGGCAGATCGTGGCCCAGAGCAATCCCGGCCTGAATGACCTCGGCCATGAGTTCCCGTACCAACGCCTCCCAGCGTGGTTCGGCCAGGAGGCGGTCGGTGGCCAGGCAGGGATCCGGCTCGCGCGCGGCATCCACCCGTCCGGCCAGCACGGCCTCATAACCCGCCGAAGCCGCCACGCCCAGGCCGTTAAAAGGGACGTTCCAGACCAGCTTGGCCCAATGCGCCTGGGCCAGGCTGTCGGTGACGGTGCAATCAACACCGGAGCGCTGGAACAACCCCGCGATTTCGCGGGTGCGCTCCCGCGCCGGGCCGGCGAATTCGCCGACGACGACGCGTCCGTGCGCCAGGTGCGCGATCCGCCCCGGAGCGACCCGGTTCACGCAGACAAAGCACAATCCTCCCATCACCTGCTCCGGGGAAAAGAGGCGGCTCAGCCGCTCCTCGTTGCCCAGTCCGTTTTGCAGGGTCAGGACCGTGGTCCGCGGGCCGACCAGCGGCGGCAGCAAACGTTCAAATTGATCGTTGGCCGTGGTTTTGAGCGCGATGATCACCAAGTCGGAAATCCCGATTTCCTCGGGCCGCCGCGAGCAACGCGGGTGCAAATGGAAATCGCCGGCGATGCTTTGAATACGCAGGCCGTGGCGCGAGACGGAATCAAAATCCGAGCGGAGCAGGAAATGCGCCTCCTGGCCGCCACGAGCAAGGCGGGCGCCGTAAAAGCTGCCGAGGGCGCCGCAACCGACGATGGCGATTTTCATGAGGCAGGCGGACTCATCGGGCCAGGTCCGGAAATGAGAAGGGCACCCCAGGGAGGTCCCGGGGTGCCCTGGTGAAAAAAGTGACAATTAACGGCTGCCGAGAATGGCATCCTTGGCGGCTTTGGCCACGCGGAACTTCACCACGCGCTTGGCGGGGATGCGGATGCTTTGGCCTTTTTTGGGACCGAATTGCATCGTCATCTCGCGAGCCGGGCGGCTCACCAAGACCAGTTTGCCGAGTCCCGGGAGGGTGAAAGTGTTCTTAGCGTGCTTGTAAGCGAGTTCAGCAACAGTGTCGAGGGCCTGGGTGGCCTGTTTCTTGGTGATCCCCGCCTTGTCGGCGATCGTCGTGGCGATTTGTGATTTGGACAGTGCTTTAGCCATATTCTCTAGTGTTTTCTGGTATTGAGTTTAGTTGTCGTCTTGCGACTGGACGGAATTAAAGCGGTTCAAGGACAGCTCGCAAGCAGAATTTTGCTGTTTTTACGGGAGATTTTCGCCGCCCGATTTCCCGGGCTTGACTTCCGAGGGCCATTTCTGATTATCGCCCCGTGGCTTTGTTCACGGTGCAGAATGAACTCCGGTACGACGTTGTCCGCAAACTCTACGAGGGCGGCATGGGAATCGTTTACGAAGCCGAGCAGCACGGCGCGCGCGACTTTGTGAAGCGGGTGGCCATCAAGGTGGTCCGCCAAAACTACTCGGACCAGCCTCAATTCATCGAGAACTTCATCGGCGAAGCCAAGCTGGTGGCGGATTTGATTCACACCAACATCGTGCAGACCTACCATCTGGGGGAAACGCGCGGGGTGTATTTCATCGCCATGGAACTGATTCGCGGGGTGAATCTCGAGCAGTTCATGCGGCAACTCGAGGAGAAACGCGCGACGCTGCCGAGAGAGCTGGCGGTGTTCATCGTCAGCCGGGTCGCCCGCGGCCTGGCCTACGCTCACGCCAAGACCGACAAAGCCGGCCGCCCCTTGGGAGTGGTCCACCGGGACGTCAGTTTCAAGAACATCATGATCGCCTTCGAAGGCGACGTGAAACTGACCGACTTCGGCATCGCCAAGGCGCGCGGATTCATCGTGGATCAGGAGGGTGAGGTGGTGGCGGGCAAGGCCGATTACATGAGTCCGGAGCAGGCGGACTTCCAGATCACCGACAAACGCTCGGATTTGTTTTCCGCCGGGGTGGTGCTTGCGCATCTGTTGCTGGGCAAAAACATTTTCAAGGCCCCCACCGCGGATGAGTCGCGCCAGCGGATCATGAAGCTGGCCATCCCGGATTTCCGGACCCTGGATGCGCGCGTGGACGAACGGCTCAATGAAATTTTGTCCCGCGCCCTGGCCCGCGACCTTGACAAGCGCTACGCCACGGCGGACGAATTACTGTATGATTTGGAGCATTACATCTACAGCTCCGGATACGGCCCCACGAATGAGACCTTGGGCCGGTTCATTCGCGAGCTTTTCGGGCAGCCCTTGTCCTCGGCGGCGATGCAGAGCGAGAGCCTCGGCGACCCGTTGGCTCGCCTCGCCAAATTCGCCGGGACCTGAGGCGCCGGCGGCGGCCTTTTTTCTCGCCAACCGTCAGGCGTCATGAACCGGAACCCCACCTCCTCGCGGGTCACCATCGGCCTGTTGCAAACAGCATGTACCGCCGATCCCAGGGAGAATCTCGCCAAAACCCTGCGGGCGGCGGAGCAGGCCGCGGAGCGGGGCGCCCAGATCATCTGCACTCAGGAACTATTCCGTTCCCAATACTTCTGCCAGTCCGAGGATCACGCGAATTTCGAACTGGCCGAAAGCATCCCCGGGCCTTCGACAAAAGCCTTTTGCGACTTTGCCCGGGCGCGCTCAGTGGTGGTGATCGCCTCGCTGTTCGAGCGCCGCGCTCCCGGTGTTTATCACAATACCGCCGCGATCATCGACGCCGACGGCTCGCTCCTGGGCAGTTACCGCAAGATGCACATCCCGGACGATCCGTTGTTTTACGAGAAGTTCTACTTCACGCCGGGCGATCTGGGTTTCCGGGCCTGGCCCACCCGCCATGGGCGAATCGGGGTGCTGATCTGCTGGGACCAATGGTATCCGGAGGCGGCGCGGCTGACCGCCCTGCAAGGGGCGCAAATCCTCTTCTATCCCACCGCCATCGGCTGGCACCCATCGGAAAAGGCCGAGCACGGCGAGCGGCAGCATGCCGCCTGGGAAACCGTGCAGCGCTCGCACGCCATCGCCAACGGCTGTTACGTGGCCGCGCCCAACCGCATCGGGCATGAGCGGCTCGCCGGCGAGGGCATCGAGTTTTGGGGTCGCAGTTTCATCGCCGGGACCTCGGGCGAGATTCTGGCCAGGGCCGCCAGCGATCGGGAGGAGGTGCTGACCGCCACGCTGGATTTGGCGCGCGTGGACCAAACCCGCACTCATTGGCCCTTTTTTCGCGACCGGCGCATTGACGCGTATGGCGACTTGACGCGCCGTTTGATTGATTAGCCGCCCGATATCCGAGACTTTGCCGAGCTCAGCACCAGCTTGCGATTTCCGCGTCATCTGGATCACCGGGGCCGCCGGTCTCATCGGGAACGAGCTGGCGCGCCGCGCTCGAGCCGGGGCTTTTCGGGCAGCGGTGCATGAACTTGCCCGCGAGGAACTGGAACTGACGGATTTTCAAGCGGTCGCTCGGCGTTTTGCCTCGGACCGCCCCGATCTGATCATTCATTGCGCGGCCTTAAGCCGCAGTCCGGACTGCCAGGCGGATCCGGCCCGCGCCCGGCGGGAGAACGTCGAGGTGACCCGGACGCTCGCCGGGCTGGGGGCGGAGATTGCCTTCGTGTTTTTCTCGACCGATCTGGTGTTTGATGGCCGGCGAGGCGGCTACCGCGAGGAGGACGCGTTGAATCCCTTGAGTGTGTACGGCGAAACCAAGGCGGTGGCTGAAGGCCTCGTCCTGGCCAATCCCGCGCATTTGGTGGTCCGCACCTCGCTGAATGGCGGACGTTCGCTCCGGGGAGATCGCGGTTTCAACGAGGAGCTGCGCCGGGCCTGGGCAGCGGGACGCGCCACCCGGCTGTTCGTGGATGAATTCCGGTCACCCATTGCCGCGGCGGCGACCGCCGCGGCGGTGTGGGAACTCGCCTGCCAGAGAGTTTCCGGGATCTATCATGTCGCGGGCGCCGAGCGTCTTTCCCGCTGGGAGATCGGGCAGCTTTTGGCCGAGCGCTGGCGCGCGCTCCGGCCGGAGTTGCTCCCTGGCTCGCTTCGCGAATACACGGGCGCGCCCCGGCCGCCGGATACTTCGCTGGACTGCGGCAAGGCACAGCGGCGGCTTTCGTTTCCGTTGCCCCGGTTCAGCGAATGGCTCCGGGCGCAGCCGCCGGGCGCCTTTTGAGCAGGCCCATGACGGGGGGCGAGGAGTTGAGAGGAGGAGCCTATCGGGGGCGGCTCGCGCCTTCGCCCACCGGCTATTTGCATCTGGGTCACGCGCGGACGTTCTGGATCGCGTACGAGCGAGCCCGGGCAGTCGGCGGCGTGCTGGTTCTGCGCAATGAGGATCTGGACCGCGCGCGCTGCCGGCCGGAATTCGTCGCGGGCATGATCGAGGATTTGCGGTGGCTGGGCATCTCGTGGCAAGAGGGGCCGGATTGCGGCGGGCCTGCCGGGCCGTACTCGCAAAGCCAGCGGCTGGATCGCTACCGCGCCGCGTTCGAGCGATTGCGGGAGCAAAAATTAATTTATCCCTGCGGGTGTTCGCGCCGGGATGTCTTGAGCGCAGCCCGGGCTCCGCATGCCGCCGAGGATGAACCGGTGTATCCCGGGACTTGCCGCGGCGGGCTTTCCTCCGCCATCGCTGGCGAAAAGGCCAACTGGCGGTTTCGTGTTCCGGATGGCCAGACTATTTCCTTCGTTGATCGACGGTGCGGGCTGCAAAACTTGGTGGCGGGCAGGGATTTTGGTGATTTTGTCGTGTGGCGGCAGGACGGGATTCCCGCCTACCAGCTTGCGGTGGTCGTGGATGACGCGGCGATGCGCATCACCGAAGTGGTGCGCGGCGAGGATCTCCTCCGCTCCACCGCCCGCCAACTGCTCCTGTTTCGCGCGCTCGGCTGGCCCGCGCCCGAGTATTTCCACTGCCCGCTCCTGTGCGACGCGACAGGCGCGCGCCTGGCGAAACGCCACGAGGCTCTCAGCCTGCGCGCCCTCCGGCGGGCGGGGCAGGCTCCGGAATGTCTCCGGACCGGTTGAGGATGGCGTCGCGCGAGGACGATGCCCTTAATTCAAGCTGGCTTGGGGAGGCGGTTGCCGGCAAGCTGGCGCCCGCAGCAATGAAGAGCCAGAGCATACGGCGGCCGAGGGTTCCTTCCCGACCTCCCGCTCCTCCTCGCGAGGGAGCGCGATCCGCTCGAGGAGCGGTCATGCGCGAATTGCGCCGATTGCGGCGCCGCTGTCTGGCTTTGCGCGAGGAGAATTCTTCGCTCCGCGCCCAGACGGCGATCTACGCCGGGGAGGCCCAATTTCGCCAGGCCATTGAAGCCTCGCCAGTGCCCCTGTCCCTGGACGACATGAAGGGGACGATCCTGTTTATCAACCGCAAATTCCAAGAGCATTTTGGGTATTCGGCCGCCGAGCTGCCCACTTCGACGGCCTGGTTCACCCGAGCTTACCCGCACGCTCCTTACCGGCGGCAGGTGATCCGCCAGTGGAAGGCGTTGCTCGCGCGCGGACTGCGCCGGGGAAAGGAAATCGGCCCGCTCGAGGTGGAAGTCACCTGCAAGGACGGGACGGTGCGCCGGGTCGATTTTATTGGCACTCTGATGGGAGACCGGCTGCTGGTGGCGGCCAATGATGTGACGGAGCGAGATCGGCTCGAGAAGCAGATCCTGAGGATCTCCGAGGAAGAGCGCGAGCGCATTGGCCAGGATTTGCACGATGGATTATGCCAGTTGCTGAGCGGCATCAAATTCAAAGTCACTCTGCTCGAGCAAAAACTGCAAGAGAAAGGGCTGGTTGAGGCGCGCGAGGCCGGGAGGCTCGAGTCCTTGTTGAATCGCGCTATTCAACAAGCGCGGAACGTGGCCCGGGGGCTGCATCCGGTGGATCTGGAGGCGCGCGGGCTGATGTGGGCGCTGGAAGGTTTGGCCGAGAGTGTCGCGGCGGTTTACGGCGTAGCCTGCTTCTGCCAGGGGCGGCAAGCGCTGGTGCATGATCATGTCGTCGCCACGCACCTGTATCGCATCGCGCAGGAGGCAACCAACAACGCGATCAAACACGGACAGGCGAAAAGCATTTTTATCCGCTTGGCCGGCGGCGGGGACTCATTGGTCTTGAGCATCCGTGATGACGGGGTGGGGATGCCGCGGCGGGCGGGGAAGCAGGACGGAATGGGTTTGCACTTGATGGAGTATCGCGCCCGGGCGATTGGCGGCAGCCTTGAAATCAAGCGAGCGCGGCCGCGCGGCGTCCTGGTGACGTGCCGTTGCCATCTGCGGAAGTCCAGTCGCCGGAACTATGCCTATGACCGTTAAAAACGCACCCAAGGCCCGGCGCGCACGGCGCATTTTTTTGGTGGAAGATCATCCGGTCACGCGCGAGGGATTCGCGCAGTTGATTGATTTTCAACCCGATCTGCGGGTCTGCGGCCAGGCGGGCGAGGCAGCCGAGGCGTTGTCGGCCATCGAAACGCTCAAACCGGAACTGGTCATCGTGGATCTGTCGCTCGGGAGCTCCAACGGCCTGGAGTTGATCAAAGATCTGCAGGCTCGCCAGCCGGCGCTGCCGGTGTTGGTCTTATCGACTCATGACGAATCTCTCTATGCCGAGCGCGCGGTGCGGGCGGGCGCTCGTGGTTACGTGATGAAACAATCGCCCACGCGCGCGGTGATGAGCGCGATCCGGAAGGTGCTCGCGGGGGAGCTCTGGTTGAGCGAGGCGATGCGCGCCCGGTTGGTGCGAAAACACTTGCGCGGAGCGGAGGGCGAGACCGGCTCGGACGTCGGCGCTCTCAGTGACCGGGAGTTGGAGGTCTTCGAGTTGATTGGCAACGGTCACACCACGCGGCAGATCGCCGGCAAACTTTCCTTGAGCATCAGCACGGTCGAGACCTACCGCGCGAAGATCAAAGAAAAGCTCTGGCTGAGCAATGCGGTTGAACTCGTCCGCCGCGCGGCGGACTGGGTCGATCGCCGGTCCGGATAGCCGTAAACCGGCCTTGATCCGGCTCATGGTTTCCACGATGGCAGAATCATGGCCGCCATGATTGCGAGTTCCGTCAAATAAATTAATTTGCGCTCCGGATGGCTAATCCAAAGTGATGGCCGCATAACTTATGAGAGAGCGTATTCGAGACGAGTTCACGGACCTGCCGATTTCGCGGCAGCGGAAGTACCAGTTGCGCATGCAACGGGATCGCCGTTGCACCGAATGCGGAGAGCCGGCGCCGGTTGGGTCGCGCTGCCTGAAGCATCTGGTTCATGCCCGGGAGCGTCAACGCGCCAAACGGGGACTCAAACGACGGTACCATAACACCCTGAGCTACAGGCTCCAAGGCCGACGCGCGCCCAAGCCGGGAATTTGACGTTGCCGCGCCCGGCGATTTCGGGCAGTCTGTCAGGCAACGAGGGTTCTATGGCAAAGGCAAAAAATGTTCAGCAAAAAATTACCTTCGCCTGGCAGGCGGACGGGGCAAAGGAAGTGTTTCTGGTTGGGGATTTTACCGGCTGGCAGCAAGCGCCGTTACTGATGAAAAAGGATAAGCGGGGCGTGTTTAAGAAGGTGATCTCGCTTCCGCCCGGACGTTACGAATACCGGTTATTGGTGGACGGCGAGTGGAGAGATGATCCGAACTGCGCGCTGCGGCAGCCCAACCAATTCGGCGGGGAAAACTGCGTTTGCGTAGTCCCCGGGGCGTAGTCTGCACCCTCAGGTCGAGGCGCCCAGGGCGCGCTCCCGTTCCAGCAGCGTGGGGTGAGAATAATAAAATCCGCTGTACAGCGGGTGAGGGGTCAGGTTGGTTAGATTTTCCCGGTTCAGCTTGCGCAGGGCGCTTTTCAAGGAATGCGGCTCGCCCATGGCTTGGCGCGCGAACGCGTCGGCTTGGTATTCATAGCGGCGCGACCAGTATCGGCTGAGCGGGGAAAGCCAGAATGCTGCCAACCCTGCCAGGAGGCCAAACAGCACCAGGGCCGCGGCCGGTTCCGCGGGCGGCAGGCCGAAGCCGGCATAAAACCAGTGTTGGCGGGCGAGCACGGAAAGCACATAGAACCCGAGCAGCGAGGAGAGAGCCGAGGCGGCCAGCATTTTCGGGATGTGCCGCCTCTTGTAATGGCCGATTTCATGGGCCAGCACCGCTTCCAACTCGGGTTCGGTCAATTGCGCGACCAGGGTGTCAAACAGCACAATTTTGCGAAAAGCGCCAAAGCCGGTGAAAAACGCGTTGGAATGGCGCGAGCGTTTGCTGCCGTCCATGAGTTGGATGTCGCCCGCGCGAAACTGGGTGCGGCGGGCCAGCCGCAACAGGCGATCGCGCAGGCTGCCGGCGGGCAAGGGGGAGAATTTGTTGAACAGCGGCATGATCAGAATGGGCGCCAAGACGGCCATCAACAATTGAAAACCCAGCAAGATTCCCCAGGCCAGAAGCCACCACCCCGGCCCGGCCCAGGCAAACGTTTTGAGCACCACCCAAAGCAGCGGAAAACCCAGCACCAGCGCCAGGAGCAGTCCCTTGCCCCGATCCGACCACCACAATCCGGGCGTGGTTGTGTTGAAGCCGAAGCGCTGTTCCAATCGAAATTCAGCATACCAGTCCAAGGGCAGGTTCAGGAGGGAGAGGGCCAGGCCGGTGGCAAAAAGAAAAACTGCCCCGGCCCAGTCCGCCCTCCCGAGCCGGCTGGTTATCAGCGAGAACAGCGCGGGGAGGAAGCCGCTGAACAGCACCGCCCCCAATAGAATGGCTCCCCAGGTGGCATCCGCTTGGTGAAGGCGGCTTTTGGCGAGGGTATAAGCAGTCGTTCGCCGATAGGTTTCCGCATCGATGAAGGCGGAGAACTCCTCGGGGATCGCATCCGCAAGGGCCTGGACATGGCGTCGGTTTAGGGCGTCCAGCCAAAGTTTGGCGGCGAGGCGGGCGACGATCAATCCCGCGGCCAGGAGTGCAAACCAATGAGTCATCGGCTTCAGTACTGGCCGGTTCGGCCCCGCCTGTCAATTCGGGGAATTCGCGCGATTGAGCTTTGAACCGCGCCGGTCAAGACGTATAACGGTGACATGCCTTCGTTGCCGTTATTTTTGAAGCATGGCGGGCCGGTTCTCTGGCTCATCCTCGTGGCCAGCGCCGTGGCGCTCGCGGTCTTCATCGAGCGTTACCTGCATTATCATCGGGCGCGGATCGACTCGATGGAATTTCTGAACGGGGTGCGTACCGTGTTGAAACGGGACAACGTGGTTGAAGCGATCTCCATCTGCGAGGCGACGCCGGGGCCGGTGGCCCGGCTGGTGCGCACGGCGATCCTGGCCCGCGACCATGGACGAGAGCAAGTGCGCGAGGCGCTGGAAGAGGCCGGTTTGACCGAGGTTCCGCGGTTGGAGGAGAAGCTGAGTCTGCTGGCCACGATTGCCCAACTGGCCCCGCTGCTGGGCGTGCTCGGGACGGTGCTGGGCTTCATCCAAATGTTCGCGCGGATGCAGGAGGCGGGATTACACGCGCAAGTGAATCAACTATCAAGCGGGATCTGGCAGGCGTTGATTTGCAGCGCCGCGGGGCTGGCGGTGGCGATTCCCGCCCAGGCCGGTTACAATTATCTCGTCAGCCGCGTGAACTCGATTGTGCTCGACATGGAGCGTTCCGCGACGGAAATCGTAAATATCGTGAGCGAGGATGTCGAGGCCTGACGCCCGGAACCCGCGGCCGCGCCCACCCCATGAAATTTCCACGCAACGCCCGCATTCTCCGCGGCCAGCTTGACGCCGCGCCGTTTGTGTCGTTGTTCTTCCTGCTGGTGATCTTTCTCACGCTCGCCTCGTTGGTTTACACCCCGGGCGTGGCTTTGAAGCTGCCGGCGGGAGACCGCCTGCCGGGAACGGACCGTCCGACGGTTCCGGTGGCGGTGGACGCCAGCGGCCGGTTTTATTACGCCAATCAATTAATTGACGAGGCGCGATTGAAGGCCCGGCTGCAAAACCTGGCCTCCGCGGCCGGTGAGCCGCTTGTGCTGCTGGTGCAGGCGGATCAGCAGGTGAACTATGACACCTTGACGCGGCTGGCGCTGCTGGCGCGGGACGCCGGGATTTACGAAGCCTGGCTGGCCACGTTGCCGCGTCCGTTTGGTCCGCAGCCATGAAGGAGCGAGCGCACAATGAGGAGCGCGGCGGCAACCGCCGGTTCGGCTGGGGGCTGTTCGCGTTGTTGTTCATCGCCCAATTGGGGTTCATTTTCTGGCTGGGAGACGTCTCGCCGCCGCCGGTACAGCCAGCGGGGCCGATTCCGGTATTGCGGTTGGCGTCCGGCCAGGGAGACTTGCTGAGGCTCGACGATCCGACCCTGTTCGCCTTGCCTCACGCGCGGGGTTTTTCCGGCGAAGCCTGGCTGCGGGCGGAGCACCCGGGGTTTCCTCTGGCTGACTGGTCCGAACCGGAGCGCTGGCTGGCGTTGAAAGAGCAAGTATTGGGAGCAGCGCTGCGAGAGTTCATCTCCACCAATCCGCCGCCGCCGCCACTGGGCCTGCCTCCCTGGATTCCCGAATGGACCAAGGCCGGGCTGCCGGGTCCCGCGGCGCCCGCCCAGTCTCCCTCCACACTCGAGGTGACGGGCGATTTGGCCGGGCGGGGCATGTCTGCCATGGGCGATTTGCCTTCGTGGGAGGCGCCGGATTTGCTGACTAACACCGTGATCCAGGTGTTGGTGGACGGCCGCGGGCTGCCGCTCTCCGGCGCGGTGCTGTTCTCCGGCTGCGGCCACCCGCCGGCGGACCGCTGGGCGTTGGAGCGGGCGCGCGAGGCGCGGTTCGCGCCGCTGCCCGGGGCGGCGGATGCCGATCCCGCGGCGGCGCTCTCGCAATTGGCCTGGGGAAGGCTGGTCTTTGCCTGGCGGAGTCTCCCGGAGGCGAAAAGCGCCGGCCAAACGCCTTGAGATGTCCAGCGACCAGTTGATTTTTACGTATCTCTGCGTGGTGCTGGCCGGGATGGCCGGAGCCGCCATTTGGGGGGAATTGCGCCGGCGCCGGTTCGAGCCGGCCACGAGCGCCGACCGGGTCTTTCGCTGTGGGAAATGCGGCTACGTGTACACGGATGATCCCGATGTGGATCGCTCGCGCTGCTCGCAATGCGGGAGGATGAACCAAGTGATCAAGTTTTGATTTTTTGCCCATGAATAAAGCGTTTGCAACCACCATCGCCTGGGGCCTGGGGTTGGCCGTGTCCGCCGCCGCCACCGACGCTGAGCCCGAGAGTGGCCGCCAGGCCTTTGTGCGATCCCTGCTGGGCCGCATGACGCTCGAGGAGAAAATCGGGCAACTGAATCTTCCGTCGGTCGGGCTGGACGTCACGGGGCCGGTGGTGAGCGCGGACGTGGAGGCCAAAATTCGCCGCGGGGAGGCGGGCGGCGTTTTTAACGCCTACACCCCCGCCGTGACTCGCAAGCTCCAGGACCTGGCCGTGAAAGAGACGCGCCTGGGTATTCCGCTGCTGTTCGGCTACGACGTGATTCACGGTCACAAGACCATTTTCCCGATCCCGCTCGGACTGTCTTGCTCGTGGGATCCGACCCTGATCCAGCGCTCCGCGCGGCTGGCCGCGGTGGAGGCAGCCGCGGACGGCTTGAACTGGGTCTTTTCGCCGATGGTCGATATCGCTCGCGACCCGCGTTGGGGCCGGATTGCCGAGGGATCCGGGGAGGATCCGTTCCTCGGCTCCACCATGGCGGCCGCCATGGTGCGCGGTTACCAGGGAGACGATCTGGCCCGGAGCAACACCGTGCTGGCCTGTGTGAAGCATTTCGCGCTGTACGGCGCGGCTGAAGGCGGCCGCGATTACAACACCGTGGATATGAGCCGCCTCAAAATGTTTGAATATTATCTCCCGCCCTACCAGGCCGCGGTGGCGGCCGGCGCCGGCAGCGTCATGACCTCCTTCAACGAGGTGGACGCGATCCCGGCTTCGGGAAATCGCTGGCTGGTGACCGATTTGCTGCGGGGTCAATGGGGTTTCCGCGGACTTGTGGTTTCGGACTACACCTCGATCAATGAGATGGTTGCGCACGGCACCGGTGAACTGAAGCAAAACGTCCAATTGGCGCTGAAGGCCGGTGTGGACATGGACATGGTGGGCGAGGGTTATCTCCGGTATGCCAAGGCCTTGATCGCTGAAGGCGCTCTCCCCGAGTCGGTCATCGAAGCGGCTTGCGCGCGTGTCCTGACCGCCAAGCATCAGCTTGGCCTGTTTGCCGACCCCTACCGCGGTTGCACCGAGGGTCGTGCGCGGGAGGAAATTTTCACCCCGGCGCATCGCGCCGCCGCGCGCGAGTTCGCCGAACGTTCGTGCGTCCTGCTCAAGAACGCGAATGAAACCCTCCCCTTGAAAACGACCGGCGTGATCGCGCTGGTCGGCCCCCTGGCGGACCGGCGGCGCGATTTGATCGGTTCCTGGAGCGCGGCGGGCGATTGGAAACAGGCAGTCAGCGTGGAAGAGGGTATTCGGAACGCCGCCGGCCCCGGCTTGACCATCCTGCGCGCCCGAGGAGCGAACCTGATCGAAGAGGGCGCCTTGCGCGAGGCGCTCAACGCCTCGGGAGGCGAGCTTGAAATCGACTCGCGCAGCCGGGAGGCGTTGGTCGAAGAAGCGGTGGCGGTGGCGGGCCGGGCCGAAGTGGTGGTGGTGGTCCTGGGTGAGGCGTTCGGCATGAGCGGGGAGGCTGCCAGCCGCAGTGACATCGGCTTGCCGGAGCATCAACAAGAGTTGCTTCGCGCTCTGGTCGCTCTGGGCAAGCCCGTGGTGCTGGTGCTGATGAATGGCCGCCCGCTGACGCTGACGTGGGAGGACGCGCATTGCCAGGCGATTCTCGAGACCTGGTTTGCCGGGACGGAGGCGGGAAATGCCATCGCCGCGCTTTTGTTCGGTTCGGCCAACCCCTCCGGCAAGCTGACCGCCAGTTTTCCGCGCGCGGTGGGGCAGATTCCCGTTTATTACAACCACAAGAACACCGGGCGCCCCTATCGCGGGGATCCTCGGGAAAAATATCTTTCCCGGTATCTCGATATCCCTAACGAGCCGCTCTACCCCTTCGGCTATGGCCTGAGCTATACAACCTTTGAATGCGATCCGCCGCGGCTCAGCAAGACGGTTTTGCGTGGAAACGACAGCTTGACCGCCACGGTCAAAGTGAGCAACACGGGTCGCCACCCCGGGCGCGAAACCGTGCAGCTTTACATCACCGACCCGGTGGCCAGCCTCACGCGGAGCGTCCTGGATCTCCGCGGGTTTCAGCAGGTCGAGCTGCGGCCCGGGGAAACCCGCGAGGTGGTGTTTACGATCACACCCGAGCAACTGAAATTCTTCAACCGTTCGCTGCATTACGACTGGGAACCGGGCGAATTCATCATCCGAACCGGGCCCGACTCGGCCCATTTGAAATCCGCCTCCGTTCGTTGGGAGCGGCCATAAGTCGCCCGGGCTGGCGATTCGGGAGGCGTGAACAGGATTGATTCCGCCGAGGCAAACGGGCATTGTCGCGGTGGTTGACGCGGCGAAGCCGGCGCGACCGAGCAAGCGATGCGCCCATTTCAAATTATTTTTAATCCCACCAGCGCCGCCGAGTTGGCGCGCATGCCGAAAGAGTTGCAACTCCAGATTCTAGGCGAGTTCCGCGGGCTTCCGCAGCAGGTGATGAAGACCGAGCTCGATGATTTCGGGAAGCTGGAGCGCGCGGGGCGGATTTTGCACCGGTTTCGCGTGGGCGACTACCGGGTTTACTTCGAACGGCATGAGCTGGGCGTGCTGGTGCATCGGATTCTCAGCCGCCACACCTTGAAGGATTTTCTTTTCCGCTCCGGTTTGAAATTGCAGGAGGACGAAGCCTTGCAGCAAAATCCGAAGTTTTGGGAACTGATCGAGGCCGCCAAGGCGGCTAGCCAGAGTTGAGCCGGGCGGGGGAGGTGTTTGCTCCGGCCTTCCCTAGGATTGCTTTCCCGCGAGCTGCTGCTGCGCTCGCAAGGCGTCCAATTTGTTGTCCAGGCGAGGCCGAAGCGCGGGGACCAGATCGCGCAACCGCTCATAGACATGAATGGCGGGCAGCCACTCACGCAGGGTCTCGGCCAGCCGGCCCGCCTCGAGTCCCGCCTTTTTGATCCAGAATAAATCCGGCGACTCGCCGTCCCGGAGGATTTTATCCTGGAAAAACACGTCCAGATATTGGTCGAGAGCCCGTTTTTGAATCGGGATTTGCTCCGGAGGCGGCTTGTCCTCCGCCTGCTTTTCCAACACGACGCCGAGTCCGACTTTCGCCATGGCGCGGGCGGTGAAATCCGCGTTGGTGGAGGCGATCACTTGCTGGAAGGCTTCGGCGGCGGCGTCGAGCTGGCCCCATTGCAGGAGGCAGTTGGCTTTCTGCCCCGCCGCCAGCGCCGCCTCCCGCGTGCCGGGATATAATTCCGTGATGCGGCTGAAGACGCGAATGGCTTCCTGATAATTGGAGAGTTTGTTGGTGCCCGCCGGACTCATGGTCATCAGCGTGTCTCCGTAGGCGAACATGGCTTGAATCCAAATGTTCGAGGGACAGGTTACGTCCGAGGTGAGATTGGTGAAGTGCGTGAGGGCCTCGCCCCAGCTCTGCCGGGCGTTGGCCGCGCGCCCGGCCATCATGCGCGCCTGATAGACCAGGCGCGCCGCCGCTGGATTGGTGCTTTGCAACAGGTTCTTGTAGGCGATCTCGGCGTTGCGGTAGTCGCCGGTGTTAAAATAATAGTCGGCGATCCACCATTGCGCCAGCGGCGTGAACTGGCCGGCCGGGTGCTGGCTGACAAGGTTGGTGAACCCAGCGAAGGCTTCGGCGTCCAGGTGCGACTGGTACCGGGCGAAGGCCCGATAGTATTCGGCTCGCGGAAGGGCTTCGTTATTGGTGTGGATGGCGATCCAGGAATCATATTGCCGCAGAGCATTGGTCCATTGCCCTTGCTGCTCGTAAGTTCGAGCGATGGCTAATTGGACCTGCGGCACCAGTCCGCCACCCGGTGCGGCCGCCAGAAAACGTGTCAGCAACTCGCGGGCGCCCACCGGATCTTTGCGGCTGACCTCCTGCCCGGCAATGAGCGCCGCGCGATCGGTATGAAACCCGCTCGGAAATTCGGCCAACAAGCGGCCAGCCGCGTTGGTTGCGGCGGAGAGATAGTCCTCGGCCAGCGGCGCGTTCGTCCCGCCAACGAAATCGCTCGCCGCGAGCGCGACGCGCACCTGCTGATACAAGGCCGGCTCGAAGAGATTGGTCACGACTTCCGGCAGATCGGCGCAACCCTCCACCAACCGCGTGTAATTCGAGAGGGCCGCCCCGTACATTTTGAGTTGCGCTTGAACCTCGGCCAGTTTGAGCAAGGCCGTGGCTTGATCCATGGATTTGGGTAATTCCAAGACGGCCCGTCCGAAGGCTGAGGCCGCCTCCGGAAGCTTGTGGTTTTGCCAATAGCACCAACCAAGATCAAGCTGCGCTTTGCCGAACCAGGCGCTGACCGGGTTGGTAAGAGAGTTCAAGGCGATTATCGCCTGGTCCAGCGGGCCGGTCACCGCCGGATTCGTCGGGCTTGCCTCCTGCGCGGCGGCTGCCAGATGTTGGCGCAGGCGCAGTTCGCCCAAACTCAACCAGGCGAGGTCGGAGCCGATTTCCCCCGGATGTTCGCGCAAATATTCCTCCAGCAACGCCGCCGCTTCCTCGGTTTGGTTTTGCCGCACGCTGAGTTCGGTGATTTTGAGAATGGCGGCGCGCCGGCGCTCGGGCGGAACGTTGGTGGAAAGATTGGATTGATATGCCCGCACCGCGTCGGACGGCCGTCCCAATGCCTCGAAGAGCGCCCCACGGAAGTCAGCCGTCTTCGCTTGCAACCGCCACTGCCCCGCCGCGGCAGCCAGCGCTGCCAAGTGGGTGGAGGCGGCCAGCGCTTCCTCCCCTTTGCCCCCGGTTTGATAGCCGCGGCAGATCAAAAATTGCCTTTGCCAGGCGTCTGCCGCGCTCAGGTTGTTGGTGTGAATCGCCGCGGCGGCGTTCAGGGCGTTCGTCCAGTCTCCCGAGGCCAGGCAGGCGTCGCCCAATAGCAGATACCCCCGGAGCATCAGGGTGTTGGTGGAGCCGGTGGTGGCGGCGGCTTCAAAGATCCCGTCAGGCTGCCGCAAGATCTCGATCACGCGAGGCCAGGCTTTCAGGCGCGCACTGGCGGCGGCCTCCCCAATGGCCGATTCGAGGCGTCTGGAAGATTGGGGAAATTCGGCGGTCACCCGCGCGAAGAAATTCCCCGCGCGCGCGTAATCTCCCTTCCGAAAACAGGCCTCCGCCAGCCAAAAGAGATATTGGTCGCGGAGACTTTCGGACGACGACTCGCGCGCGGCGAGCAACTCGATGGCGCCGTCATAATTGGTTAGCTGGATCTGAGCCTGGGCTTGCAGCAACCCGGCTTCCGCCAGGAGCGTGGAGGCTGGGAATTTCTGGGAAAAATCCCGCAGCTCCGTTTCGGCGCGCTCGTAAAAACCGCTCTGAAAAGCTTCCGCGGCGGCGGTGAAGGCTCGGGTTTCCGGAGAATGACTGGCGGATCGGGCGGCGCCAACGGCGAGCAATTGGACGCACAGGGCTAGAAACAGGGTCCCGCGCCCCAGGCGTCCCGCCCCGCGGAGCAGGGGAAGGCGCCCCCCGGCATCCTGGCTGCTTCGGGGCGCGTTCGTTGAGCTGAAAGCCGATTTGGGGAAGAACGCGCGCAAGCTACTTGTTGAACCGGAAATTCATAAGATCATAATCCCGCACTAAATACTGCTTTTGTTCCAGGCGCTGTTTGCCGGCGCGTTTCGCCTGGGTTTCCCCGCCAGCCTCGATGAAATCGGAGAAGCTGATGACCTCGGCGCGGATGAAGCCCTTTTGGATGTCGGTGTGGACGGCGCCGGCCGCCTCCCAGGCGGTGATGCCGCCACGAATTGGCCAGGCGCGATTCTCCTTGCCGCCCACCGTGAGAAAGCAAATGTAGCCCGCTTCCTGAAAGGCGCGCAACAGCAAGGGGTCGGGGTTTGAAAGTTCCTCGCGGGAGGCAACACAAATGGGTTTGGCGGTGTAAAAATTGTGCGCGGTGATCGCCGCCAGCTCCTCTGGAGCGAGGCGCGCCTGCGAAACAAATTTCTCCTCCTCGAGCAAGCCCTTAAATTTTTCCAGCACCGCGCGTTCCGCGGGCAGCGGGTCGCGTCCCAGCCGGGTCTCGACGAATTCGAGATCCTTGAGAATCAGATCCGCCCGGCTTTCCGCTGTCGCGAGAATGCCGTCCGCCTCGAGCAGTTGATCCTCCCCGATCACCTCAACCTGGGCATGAGTCTTTTTGCCAGCTTCGGCCAGTTTATCCGCCTGGTCGAGCCGCGGATCTTTCAAGTTGTGCCGGCCCAGTTTGATTTCGGAGATTCCAAACAGCGCAATTTTCATGAATTGAAGGGTAAAGTATCGGAATTCGGCGGCGATAGACAATCAGGATCGGCGCCTCTCAAAATTCCGGCTTGCTCACGCGCAGCCCGCCGCGCCCGGTTACTCCTCACCAAACTGTGCCGGATCGGCGGCTGCGAGGATCGCGGATAGCGCCGCCCGCAATTGGACTTTCGTATGTTCGCTGGAAAGGACGAAACGGAAGGCGACATTGGCCGCGCCGCCCAGGTACTTCAGGCGAGGGGGAAAAATGCCGCGCGCCAAGAGCGCCCGTTCGAGACGATCCCCCGCCTCGGTTGACTTGGGGGTCAAGCGCACAATGGGGCCCGGGTAATCGGTGACCTGGAATCCCGCCTGGCGGAGATGATTCCTGAGCCAGGCGGCCTGGGCGTGCAACCGCCGCCGGGCCGGGCAGGCGCCGCTCAGGATCGAGAGCGCTTTGATCGCGCCGCCGACGAGCGGGAGGGGTGAGGGGGTGCTGCCGATAAAAGCCTGGCTCTGGCGCATCATTCGCTCCCGCGCCGCCGCGCCGCACAGAATCGCGCCTCCATAACAACCGAATGCCTTGCTCAGCGTCACCGTCTGGAGCACTCGCCGACGCGCCACGCCCGTGTATTCGACTGTGCCGCGGCCCTTTTCTCCCAGCACCCCGGCTCCGTGGGCGTCATCGACAAGCAGCATGCCGTCCCGGGGAAGCGCCTTCAGGTACTCCCGCAGCGGGGCAGTCGAACCGTTGTGGGAAAACATCCCATCGGTCAGCGCCAGGATGCGGGCGCCGGGACCGCAGCGATTCACTGTGACCGCGAAATCCTGGGGATCGCGGTGCTTGAAGCGGAGGATCGGACACTCCAGAAAACGGGCGGCATCCGCCAGGGCCGGGTGGCAGCGCTGGTCCAGCAGCGCGTGCGAGAACTGCCCCGCCACCGCCTGGGCCACAACCAGGTTGGTCAGATAGCCGCCGGGCACCACCAGGGCGTCCTCGCTGGCGAAATAATCCGAGAGCTTTCGCTCCAGAGATCGATATTGCGGGTGGTTTCCCGAAGTCATTCGCGAAGCCGCCACGTTCAAACCCTGATCGTGAAGCGAACGAATCAAAGCGCGATGGACGCGCGGATCACTGGCCAGGCGAAAGTAATCGCAACCGGAAAAACAGACCAGCTTTCGGCCGCGAAACCGCACATGATTGCGATCCACCTGCCGCAGGGATTCAGGCTCAGCCATGCCCGTGTATAGGCGGACTCCGGAAGCCCCGCAAACAAATTAGCGGAGGCCGCGACGGTTGCTGTCAACCCCCGGGAGGCCCCTGGCTGCGTCAGGATCCCGTCATCGTCAATTAAAAACATGGGCATCCGGAAGGGAAGTTCTCAACTTCTCGGGAAGGGAGTAGTCTCGATGATCTCGATCACATCGCGCGGCTCCAGCGGGAGATCTTCCCCGCCGAGCAATGAGGACGGCTGGATCTTCAACTCCTGGCCATCGCGCCTCACAATAATCTCGTTCGGTTCCGCGCCGTGATAATCCGCGGCGATCAAAGCTTTGGCCAGCGTCAGGTCGGCGGACCAGGGGAGCACTGGGGTCCGAACCTGGCCGATGATGGTGACCACGGGGCCGCGGTTTTGATTGATTTGTTGCCGGGTGTCCTGTTGTCCCGCCAGATAGGCTGCCCGGGCTTGCGCGCGGGCCTGAGCCTTGCTCACGCAGCCGTTGCCAAGCGTCGGCAAAATCAGCGCCAAAACCAGCAGCAAAAGGCTATTTCTCACCGGGGCGCCTTAGGATTTTGCCGAACTCAGTGGCCGGCTCGATTTCAATGCGCTGGTCGGGCGGCGGAGCGGCGGGACTCTTCGGCGAAAGTGGCGGCAGCTTGAGTCTGAGATCCACAGGCTTCGACGCCGGATTTTCGGGCGTGGCCGGGGCGGGTTCCGGTTCGCTGCCGGTCGATCCCGGTGCGTTTCGGGGCAGGCGCCAGTCTTTGCGTTTGTCGAGCCAGGCCTTGTAGCGCTGGACGGACCACATGCCGTGGTCGGCGCCCGTCTCCAGCGCGGAGGCAATTTTGAAAAAGTCGCGGGTGCGGATGGCGTTGCGCACGGCGTGGGTGGCCATCAGAATTTCGCATTCCGGGACGCGCAGCTTCAATTCGGGCCGGAACTTAAGGCGCTGGGAGATGACGGCCACGATGCAGTCGGCGAGTTGGGCGGCGACGCTGGCCTGAATCTCGGCGGGGAACGCTGCGACGATTCGCTGCAGCGCCTCGGCGCAGGTGGACGAGTGCAGGGTGGCCAGAACCAGATGGCCGGTTTCGGCGGCGCTGAGAGTCAGGCGCATGGTCTGGGGATCACGCATTTCGCCCACCATCAGCACGTCGGGATCTTCGCGCAGAGAATCCAGCAGGGCTTGCTCAAAGCTGGGGGTATCGCGGCCGACCTCTCGTTGTCGAATAAAGGCGCGGCGGGGCTGGAAGGTGTACTCGATCGGGCTTTCCACCGTGATGATATGCCGGCTCTCGGTGAGGTTGATTTCCTGCAACAACGCCGCGAGGGTGGAAGATTTCCCGCTGCCGGTCGGGCCGCTGACCAGAATCAGACCATGGGGGCTGGCCACCAACTTCTTGAGATCCGGGTGCAGATTGAGCGCGTCGATGGTCGCCTGGAAGGAGGTTAACATGCGGATGGCCATTCCGACGCCGCGGGATGATTGCATGACGTTGATCCGGCAGCGCGCGCCGCGCAGCGTTTTCGAGAGATCGGCCGAGCGCCGCTGCAGGAACTCCGGCCAGTGCGCCTCGCCGATGGTTTGCCGCGCGGCTTCCAGCAAAGGACCGGCCGGCAGCGGTTCGCCGATTACGCGCAATTCGCCGCGGATGCGCAGCGCCAGGGGCAGGCCGGGTTCGAGGTGCAGATCGCTCGCGCCCTGTTCCCGGGCCAACTCGATGAAAGTCTCCAGATCCACGCGGGAAGTCTAGCCCGCCGAGGCCGCCAACGCAAAGCCACTGATCAGCCAGGCGGGGAAGGTTCGCCCAACACCTCGAGCGCGTGCGGGATGGCCGGGGCGACGATCTCCAGGCACTCGACGGCGCCGGAGGGCTTTCCCGGAAGGCATACCACCAGGGTGGTCTCGACCACCGCCGCCAGCGAGCGGGACAAAATTGCGTTCGGGGTCTTGCGCAGCGATTCCCGGCGCATCGCCTCGCCGAAGCCGGGCAACTCGCGGCGGGCAATTCCACGCACGGCCTCCGGAGTCACGTCGCGGGGAGAAATGCCCGTGCCGCCGGTGGTCAGAATCAATTCGCAGCCTTGGGCGATTTGGCTGCGGATCGCGGTTTGGATTTCGATTGAATGATCCGGCACCACCCGCTCCCCCGCCACCTCCCAGCCGCGCTGCCGGGCGGCCTCCCGCAAGGCCGGCCCGCTCTGGTCTGCATAGACCCCCGCGGCGGCCCGGTCGGAAATGGTGAGAATGCCAACTCTCATCGCGCCGAGTTCGGCTGACTTTTGGTTTTGGAGACCAGCCGAACGTTGCCAATCTTCATGGCGCGGTCCACCGCTTTGCACATGTCGTAGATCGTCAAGGCGGCGGTCGCGACGGCGGTCAGCGCCTCCATCTCCACTCCGGTGCGGGCCTCCACCCGGGTGGTGGCGGTAATGATCACGCGATCCCGAGCGGGAGGTATGTCAAAAGCGACCTCGCAATGCGTCAGGGGCAAGGGGTGGCACAAAGGAATCAGCTCGCCGGTTTTCTTCGCCGCCAGGATCCCCGCCAATCGGGCCGTCCCAAGAACATTGCCCTTGGCTACCCGCTGGGCGGTGATTAGCCGGACGGTCTCCTTTTGCAGGAGGATTTCTCCGCGGGCCACCGCCTCGCGGTGAACGACGGGTTTCCGTGAAACATCTACCATGTTTGCCTCCCCCGAATCATCCAGATGGGTGAGTTTCATGGATTTGCTTAGCGGTTTCATCAAGCAGCGGTCGCTTCAGGCCGGTTTTGCCAGACTGGCCCGCCAATCGCGCGCGGCCGCGCGCAGGTCGTCGCCGGCGCGCAGACGCGGTTGCACATGCTTAAGAGGATGCCAGGGCAGCAGACCGATCAGGTCGGGGGTGACCAGAATTTGTCCGTCACAGTCCTTTCCCGCGCCGATGCCGATCGTGGGGATCGGCACCCGGCGAGTGATTTCTTTGGCGACTGGCGCGACCACTAATTCGAGCACGATGGCGAAAGCGCCGGCCGCGGCCAGAGCGTCGGCGTCTGCGAGGAGTTGGGCATGTTCCGCTCCGGTCTTGCCTTTGATCTTGTAACCGCCTTCCTCGAGCACACGCTGAGGCAGCATCCCGAGATGGCCGAGAAAAGGAATGCCGGCGGCGACGATGGCGCGCACCTGGTCAATGATCTCCAATCCACCTTCGGCCTTGATGGCCTCCGCGCCCGCCTGGACCAGTCGGCGAGCGTTGGCCAAGGCTTCCCTCGGGGAATCGCAGGCGCCCTTTGGCAGATCGGCGGCCAGCAGGGCCGCGGGCCGGGCGCGGGCGGCCGCCCGGGTGTGATGCTCCATCTCGGCCATGGTGACGCGAGTGGTGTCCGGATAGCCCAGCACGACCATTCCCAGCGAATCGCCGACTAGCAACAAGGGGATTCCGGCCTCGTCGAGCAGGCGCGCCATCGGATAATCGTAGGCGGTGAGCGCGGCGATTTTTTCGCGGCGTCCTTTCATCGCGCGGATGGCGTCGGCGGTGATTTTGACACTCATGGATTTCACCAATGCGTCAGAAGGTCAGATTCCTCAAGAGGAAAGTCACGCGCGGATGCCCGCCAGCAGCTCGTCCGGAGTTACGGTAGCCGTTCCCACCTTGCCCACGACCAGGCCAGCGGCGTGATTCGCCAGGGCCGCCGCCTCGAGGGGCCGCGCGCCCGCCGCGATGGCCATGGTAAACACCGCGATCACGGTGTCTCCGGCGCCGGAGACGTCAAACACTTCCTGGGCCACCGTGGGAATATGAATTGGGCCGCGCCCCCGCTCGCAGAGCAGCATGCCCTGCTCGCCCAGGGTGATCAGCAACAGCGCCAGGCGCAGATCCCCGAGGAGCTGCTCGCTAACCCGCAGCAGACTCGCGTCCTGAAGCGGATCAGCCGCGCGCATTTCGTCGGGCAGGCCGGCTAGTTCAAACGCCTCCTTCCGATTGGGCGTGATCAACGAGAGGCCGGACAAATCGAGACGGTGGACCGGTTTGGGATCCATGCTCAACCAAATGCCGCGCGCGCGGCACAGGGCGCGGAGTTGGTCCAGCAACGGCTGCGTCACCACCCCTTTGCCGTAATCGCCCACGATGATCGCCGCGACTCCCTCGAGGTTGGCTTCGAGAGTGTGGATGAGCCTGCCGGCGGTTCGTCCGTCGAGCGGCTCGCGCGATTCCCGGTCAATCCGCACCACCTGCTGGGTTTGCGCCACGATCCGCGTTTTGACGCTGGTCCGCCGGGCCGCGGCCGAGAGCACGCCGCGGCAATCGATGGCGTGAGCCGCAAACAAGCGCTTCAGCTCCGCGGCGGGCGCGTCCCGGCCGATGACCCCAAACAACTCCGCGGGCGCCCGCAGCGCCGTCAGATTGCGGGCCACATTGGCGGCGCCGCCGGGCATGAAGCTCTCGCTGGCGAAATCCACCACCGGAACCGGCGCTTCCGGGGAAATCCGGGCCACGTTGCCCCAGATGAACTGATCCAGCATCACGTCCCCTATCACCAGCAGGCGATTCTCAGGCGCTGCGGCGAGGATGTGGCGGGCGCGGGCGCGAGTGAGTCTGGCTGGGTTCATGGGGTTCAGGAGCATCCGTCCAAAAACCCGGTCAGCGGACTGGTGGCGCTGGCGGTGAAACTCTCCTCCGCCAACCCGATCTCATAAGCGGCGCGTCCGGCCTCGACCGCCAGCTTGAAAGCAGCCGCCATGCGGTTCGGATCCGCCGCCACCGCGATGGCGGTGTTAACGAGAACCGCGTCCGCGCCGAGCTCCAGCGCGTCCGCCGCGTGGCTCGGCGCGCCCAGCCCGGCATCCACCACCACCGGCACAGTGGCTTGCTCGATGATGATCCGAAGCTGGTCGCGGGTTTGCAGGCCGCGGTTCGAGCCGATGGGGGAGCCAAGGGGCATCACGGTGGCGGCGCCGCAGTCCTGGAGCCGTTTGGCCAGCACGGGATCGGCGTTGATGTAGGGCAGCACGGTGAAACCCTCGCGCACCAGCAATTCGGTGGCCGCGAGCGTCTCGACGGGATCGGGCAGCAGATAACGCGGATCAGGGTGAATTTCGACTTTGACCCATTTGGGCAATCCGGCCGCGGCGGCCAACCGCGCCAGGCGCACCGCCTCGGCGGCGTTCATGGCCCCGCTGGTGTTGGGCAGCAACAAGTACCTTTGCGGGTCGATAAATTCGAGAATATTGGCGAACGGATCTTTCTGACCGGATAAATCGGCGCGACGCAGCGCGACCGTGACCATCTCCGCGCCGCTGGCCGCCAGCGCGTCCCGCATCGTTTCGGGCGACGCGAATTTGCCCGTCCCGAGAATGAGTCGGGACGAGAATTCCCGTCCGGCAATGGTCAGTGGTGTGGAGCCTTGCGACATTCCGGGCAATGTAGCCAGCCCTTGCATTTTGTCGAGCAGGCGGTGAGCTGTGAACTGTCGCGCC
>JBDHQH010000150.1:0-8098 GCA_039806935.1 Verrucomicrobiota bacterium | reverse complement strand
TGGAGCGGGTGAAGGGAATCGAACCCTCATCTCAGGCTTGGGAAGCCCGCATTCTACCACTGAACCACACCCGCTTCCGGAATTATCTTTTACCAGACAAAGCCCGGCTGCGCAATAGCTTTCGCGGCTTCCTGTGAAGGGATCAGCCAGGTTCACTCGAAGGCACGAAGGATCCGGTACGGCTTTACACGCCGCGCGAGATCGGGGCTTTCCCGAAATCCCTCGCGCCACCGGAACGGAAATTCGGCGCGCCGCTATTGCATCGATAAATACCGTCTCGTGTTCGGTGTTCACCCTGGTCATTGTACACGCCTTACAGCGTGGTCTCCCGACAGGCTTTCCTGGGCGGTTCGCTTTCAGGCAGCTTCACGGCCGCATCTCCGCCTGTGCCGCTGGCGGATTGGCACGGAAGCCGAGTTGATGGGGAGTCTGGCGGGTGATGCCGAAAATGAATTGCCGTCCCGGCTGGAATGGCTCCTGGAGCTCGAAGTTTTCAAAGGCGACCCCGCCGGGGATGGGCTGCGCGGAGGCCCAATACGTGAATCGTCCGTTCACGACGGCTTCGAGCGGAGCGCGCCTGCGCAGCGGCCGGCATTTCCAGTATTGCGTGACTTCCACTCCGTCGTAGTACCAGCGATCGGTGCCGGGGAAGGGGCGGATGGCGGCGGGGTTGGTTTCGTCCGTGGTAATAGCCACCAGGAACTCGCCGTTCCGAGTTCGCTGCAGCGCGCTTTGCGGAAAACGGGTGTGCCGAGTGAAATTTGTGCCGCGATAATCCGGATAAAGTTCCAAACTTGAAACCACCCGGTCTTTGAGCCAGAGGCGCCGGGTGCGGGCGAAATTCCCCATCGTGGCGGATAGCACGCAGTACTGTATCGGGGCGCTATCGCTCTCGGGATGCACCGCCAGGCGCAATTCATCGGGCTGGTCGCTCCGTTGGGTGAGCTTCAGAAAGACATGGGCGCCGTTGTCAAATCGCTCGACGCGGACGATGACTTCCAATTCCTCCAGGCCGCGTCCCAGCCTGGAAAGTTTCCCGGGGTGCCATTGGTCAGAGTTGCCCGAGGGTTCGACCTCCGTCCAAAATCGCTTTCCGGGGACGTGATCCAGCCCGCTTGGCTCCAACTCGCTGAAGCCGCGGGCGCTGTTCACAATAGGCTCGACGGCGATGAAATTAATCAGGCGGCAGCCGCTGCCGTCCCGGAGGGGCGAGCCGATGCGGATCAGTCCGCGCGGCCCCGAGGCTCCCTCGCGGAACGCCCACGGATGCAGGGCGAATTGCAATCCGCCGCGGATGCCCCACACCGGCAGGTTGGTGGTAAGACCGGCGCGCACCCAGTCCACCGCCGGGGCCCTGGTTGCCGCCAGCAGGAGCAGGGCAACGCCGGGAATGAGTCGCAGAAGGACGTAGTTCGGCAAATTCACGCGCGCGCGGCCTTTCTCGTTTCCATGCGGCACCATGTTTGACGAGGGAGGCTTGAAGAGGCAATGAAAAGCCTCGGTGGCGCCGCCGGACGGCGGGGCGGATTCGTTTTATCTTCGCCGGAGCTTGCTTGCCAATGGGTCGGCTTGGGCCAGTGCCCACGTAGTCACACCCGGGGCGCGGCCGGATCCTGGCCAGACCCAAGCGTTTCGCGCACCAGCTTCAGCAAGTCACGCGGTTGGCAGGGTTTCTGGAGGAAACGGATATCGCCATCCAGTGGCCGGCGCATTTCGGTGCTGTAGCCGCTGGTCAGGATGACTTTGAGCCGCGGCGCCTCGGCGAGGAGCCGTTCCGCCAGCTCCCGGCCATTGAGGCGGTCGGGCAACACCACATCGGCGAGCAGGAGATCGATGTCGCGTTTGTGGTTTTGCCAAATCTCAAGCGCTTGGCCGGCGGAATCGGCCTGTAAAATTTGATAGCCATGACGCTCGAGGAGCGAGCAAAACAGGTGGCGCACCGATTGTTCATCCTCGACGACCAGGATGGTTTCACAGCCTTGCGGCAGGGCGTGAGGCTCCGGCGCCCTCTCCGTGGCGGCGCCGGGCTCGGCGGCCGCCGGCAGCCAGACGCGAAACCGGGCGCCACGGCCCGGCTCGCTTTCCACGTCGATGGCGCCCTGGTGTTGTTTGATGATTCCATAGACCGTCGCCAGACCCAGTCCGGTGCCCTTGCCGGCCTCCTTGGTAGTGAAGAACGGCTCAAACAGACGCGGCAGATGTTCCGGCGCGATGCCGGTTCCGGAATCGGAAACCGTCAGGCAGACCATCTCCGCAGCGGCCCCTGCCTCGGGAGGATCCGAGGGCCATGGAGACTTTGGCGAGAACTCGATCCAAATTCGCAGCGATCCGCCGCCAGGCATGGCGTCCCGCGCGTTCACCGCCAGATTCATCAGCACTTGCTCGATCATTCCCGCATCCGCCCGGACGTAGGCCGGCCGAGGGGCGGGATTGATCTGGAGGCGGATATTCTCGCCCAAGATGCGTCCAAGCATGCGGCTCAGGTTGCCCACGATCTCATTGAGATCGAGGCAGGAGAGCTGCATTAATTGGCGGCGGCTGAAGGCCAGCAACTGACGGGTGAGGCGCGCCGCGCGATCCGCCGCCTTTTGGATTTCGCGAGCCGAATGCGCGGCGGATTCCGGGAGATTGGCCGAGGCCAGCAGCGCGGCGTAGCCGTTGATCACCATCAGAATGTTGTTGAAATCGTGGGCGACACCCCCGGCTAATTGCCCGATCGCCTCCATTTTTTGCGCCTGGCGGAGTTGCTCCTCGAGTTGCTTTTGCTCGGTGATATCCCGGGAGTTGACCACCACGCCGCGAATGTCCGGATCGCCCAACCGGCTCTGGCCGACCGCCTCCAAATAGCGCCAGGCGCCATCGTTCCTCCGGATGCGGAAGCTCAAGGTGACCGAGTTTTCGGGATGCTGCAGTCCCTTCATGAACGCCGCCTGCAGCGTCGGCAAGTCGTCCGGGTGGATGAGATCAAACGCGCATTTGCCCTGCAGTTCGGCCGGTCCGACGCCCAAGACGGAACGTACGGAGGAACTGTTGTAGAGAAACCGCGCCCGGGCATCCAAAATGGTCACGACATCGAGCGAGTTTTCGGTCAGCGCCCGGAAATGTTTTTCGCGCCGGGCAAGTTCCGCCTCCATTTCACGGCTGTTGCGGCGCTCCGAGGATTCCTCCAAAGCCCGGCGCACGGCAGGGACCAGGCGGTCGGGCCAGAGTTTGAGAACGTAGTCGGTGGCGCCGGCGCGCAACCCCTCGATGGCGGCCTGCTCGCCGATGGTGCCTGAAATGAGCAAAAAGGGAGTCTCAGGATGCTCCCGCCGGGCGGTCAGCAGGGCATCCATGCCGGTGTAGCCCGGCAACAAATAGTCGGCCAGGATTAAATCGTAGTCCCCCTTTTCCAAAGCGGCTTCGAAAGCCGCCCGCCCATCCGCCACGATCAACTCAAACTCAAAGCCTTCCCTCGCGAGCATCCCGCGCACCAGATCGCAATAATCCGGATCGTCCTCGAGATGTAGGATACGCAGCGCCCGGTTCATACCGATATCATGTGGCAATTGAATAGCAGAATACGAGCCATTATGTCAAGTGATTACACCCGCCAGGACTTCGGCTTTCATTTTCCCGCTCGTCGCCGCAACGGGAAGCTTGTGGAGGGCTGGAACAGGCAGCAAAATGCGATTCCGGGAGAGCGGCCGGCGACTCGAACCACCGAGAGCGCTGGGCGAAGGCCCGCGCGCCCTCGGCGGCTCGGAATCGGGGCGCCTTCGGCAAACGCAATGAAGATTATTACCGACGAGCGGTGCTTGGAATATTCGGCCCCGGGCCATCCCGAGCGCCCGGAGCGCATCCGCCACACGCTGGAGGTTTTGCGCAATCAAACCTGTCTGCCGCTGGAATGGCTGCCGCCCGGCGAGGCGCCGGATGAATGCATCCTGCGGGCCCACAGCTCCGAGCACCTGGCCCGCCTCGAGCAAGCCAAGGACTTCGATTCCGACACTCCCTTCTTCCCGGGCATTGGCCAGCACGCCCGGCGCTCGGTGGGAGCCGCCCTGCGCGCGCTGGCCGAGGCCCGCGCCGGCCAACCCAGTTTCAGTCTCATGCGCCCGCCCGGACACCACGCCACCCGCCATCGGGCCATGGGTTTTTGTTACCTGAACAATATCGCTATTTTGGCCCTCGAGGCGCTCGCCCGCGGCAGCCGGCGGGTGGCCGTGTTTGATTTTGACGTCCACCACGGCAACGGCACCGAGGCGATCCTGCTCAATCACCCCGGCGCCTTTTTTCTGTCCGTTCACCAATTCCCCGGCTATCCGGGCAGCGGCACACGAAACCTCGGAGGCAACTGCTTCAACTTTCCGGTGGCGCCGCAAACGGCGCGCGCGGAGTACGTGCAGGTGCTGCGAAGCGCGCTGGATCATTTGGAGACCTTGCGGCCGGATTTGATTGCGGTCTCGGCGGGATTCGACGCTTATCTCCGCGATCCGCTGGCGCAGGGATCACTCGAGGCAGAGGACTACCGCTGGCTGGGGGCGAGCTTGCGGAAATCGGGCGCGCCGGTGGTCAGCTTGTTGGAGGGTGGCTACAGTCCGGAGCTTCCCGATCTGGTTTTCGCCTATTTGCGGGGCCTGGAGGAGGCATAACGCGGCCATGCCTCGCCTCCTCCGCGATTTGCCCCGCGCCGCCGGCCAACCCTCCGCCGCGCCATTGCTTTCCCTGCGGAAAGCCAGTTTTCGCCTGGCGGACCGGATCGTTTTTCCTGACACCTCGTGGCTGGTTTCCCGCGGCGAACATTGGGCTGTGCTCGGCCCGAATGGCTCGGGCAAGAGCTTGTTCGCCGAAGCGCTGCTCGGCTCGCTCCCCCTCATTTCGGGATCCCTGCGGTTCCATTTCAAAGGCCCGGCCGGAGGGGACGCGCGGGATGCCATCGGCCATGTCTCGTTTGAAAGGCGCAAACTCCAGACGCCCGGAGTGATCTGGCAATCCCGCTGGAGCAGTCTCGAGGAAGATGCGGCGCTGCGGGTCCGTGATTTTCTTGCCTACGAGCGCGTTCTAGACGTCAGCCCCTACGAGGTGACCACCCGCCATGCCGCTGGACGCCGCGCGTTCCATCTCCGCCAGGCGCGCGCGATCGAGTTGCTGGATCTGGGGCCTTTCCTCGACCGCTCGGTGATGTCGCTTTCCAATGGCGAAAGCCAGCGCTTGCAACTGGCGCGCGCCCTTTGCCATCCCCTCAAGCTGCTGATTCTCGATGAGCCGTTCGCGGGGCTGGATCGGGCGGCGCGGCGGCAATTCCGGCGGTTGCTCGAGGCGCTGGCGCGCGGTTCCGCCAGCCTCCTGCTGCTCACCACGCGTCCGGAGGATTTGCCCGCCGCCATCACGCAGGTCGCCTGGGTGGAGGAATGCCGCCTGGTCCGCACCGCCAAACACCGCCGCAAGCTCCCGCCGCCGCCCCGGCGGCCGAGCCCCGCAGCTCCGGCCGGCATCCCGCCGCAGCCAGGCAAGAAGCGAAATTGCCCCGCGGCGCGCCCGGTGGTGGAGTTGCGCGACGTCTCCGTGAGCTACGGCCCAGCTCCGGTATTGCGTCATGTGAACTGGACGATTTACCCGGGCGAGGGCTGGGCTTTGCTGGGGCCAAACGGCTCGGGGAAAACCACCCTGCTCAGCCTGATCTCGGGTGACCATCCCCAGGCGTATGCGAACGAGGTCCAGATCTTCGGCCGCTCCCGCGGCGAGGGCGGCTCCATCTGGGAAACCAAACGACGCATCGGCATGCTCTCGCCGGAACTGCACCTGCACTTTCCCGATCAACTGAACCCCCTGCAAGCCGTCCTGACCGGCCCAAACGATTCTCTGGTTCCGGTGGAGCTTCCCTCACGCGGCCAACTGGCCCGCGCGCGGCAGTGGCTGCGGGCCTTCCATTTCGATCCCGCGTGTGAAGCGCCCCTGGCCACCCTGTCGCCCGGCGCGCAGCGGCTCGTGCTGCTGGCGCGCGCGTTGATGAAAAATCCCGAATTGCTGATCCTGGACGAGCCGTGCCAGGGGCTCGACGCCGGTCATCGCGCCATCTTTATCGGGGCGGTGGATCAACTCCTGCGCGCCCATCGCGCGGCGGTCATCTACGTCACTCATCGCCGGGATGAAATCCCGCCCTCGATCACGCAGGTCCTGCGCTTGCGCCAGGGGGCGGCGCGGGCGGCAAAGCTCAGGTAGCCGGCCAGCCCCTGGCCGCGCCGCGCTCGGCGGCAGCTCGCAACACCCATTCGATGCAGGCCACGTCCTCCCGCCGCGTCACCTTTGGATTCGGTTCAAGGGAACCGACGAGTTCCACGGCCTGGCCAATCAGTTCACATGCCGCCGTGTCGTCCGTCACCACCAAGCCGCGCCGCCGCACTTCCGCCAGCGCCCGCCGGATGACCTCCACTCGAAAGGTCTGCGGCGTTTGCACCGACCACAGCCGCGAACGATCCAGCGTGCGGTCGATCCGCCGGCCATCCGCCGATTCCTTGATCGTGTCGGTCACGGGTTGGGCCGCCACCGCCGCGCCCATTCGCGCCGCCGCGGCAATCGTCGCCTCGATCAGCGCGCGGCTGGTGCAGGGCCGGGCCGCGTCCTGAATCGCCACAATTTCGTCCTCGGGCGAGAGGGCCGAAATGCCATGCCACACCGAATCCTGCCGCTCCACCCCGCCGGGGACGAGGACAAACGGTTTCTTGCACCCCAGCGCGCGCGCCAAATCCGCAAAGGCCGTCTCCAGGCCCGGGCGGATCACCAGCACCAGCCGCGTGATCCCGGGGCACGCCTCGAACGCCCGCCAGGTATGCCCCACCACCGGAACGCCCGCGAGCTCCAGAAAAATTTTATCGACGTTCGGACCCATCCGGGTGCCCTTTCCCGCCGCCACGATTACAGCCGCCGCCATGCGCAAAGTCTAGGGAGGCGGAGCCTTCGAAAAAGCAAAAAGGCATCTTCCGAAGGCGCGCCCGCCTCGGGGATTGATTCTGGCGGCCCGGGCGGTTTTCGGGTAGGTTCGAGGCCGATGACGAACTCTCTGAGCAAGCCCGAGGTGATTCTGACGCATGAGAGCGACCTCGACGGCCTGGTGGCCGGAGTTTTGTTACAGCGCCTGGCCCGGAAGCTTTTCAACGAGGAAATCCGCCTCGAAGCCTGCAACTACAACTATTGGCGCCAGCGCGAGCCGCGCGAGCGCGCCGCCTGGGTGACCGATCTGGCCTATGAACCGCGGCTGGACCGTTTGAATTGGGTCATCATCGATCACCACGCCGTCGAGGCCCGGCCCAAAGTGGCCACGCTGATTCACGACGTGCGGAAATCCGCCGGGCGGCTCTGCTACGAGCTATGCCAGGCGCACGGCCTCGGCTCGCCGGAGTTGGATCGGCTGGTGCATTTAAACAATGTCGCGGACCTGTTCCTGGAGGACGATCCGGATTTCGTTCTCGCCGGCGATTACGCCAACCTGGTCAAAAGCTATCAATTCTGGAATTTGCACACGCTGACCGGCGGCCGCCTCGAGGCGCTGTTGGACCACCCCCTGCTCGAGGTGATGGCCGTCCGGCGCCGAGTCGAGAACCCCATCGGCCTCGCCTGGGCCCGTGAAAACATCTCCGCCATCAGCCCCGGAGTCGGATTCGTAAACACCGTGATCGGCAACACCAACGCCATCGTCCACGAATTGCTCGAATCCCAGGCGGCGCCGCACCCCACTCTGGTCACGCTCTTTCGACGCACCAACGGCGTGATGATCGCCAGCTTTCGCAGCCGCCACGGCGAGGCCCTCCCGATCGCCGAAAAACTTCAGGGCGGTGGCCACGCCAACGCCGGCGCTGCCACCCTGCCGCGCTCGGTCAAGACCGTGCCCGACGCCATCCATTACCTGCGCCAGGCGCTGAACCCGCCCGCCCCGGAAGCCCCGGCGGATGCCATGAGCGGACTGCTCGATGCGCTGGAGTCGCCCCGCTCCCAATAAGAGCGGTGCAACACCGGTCGTTGCCTCACTGTTCATCCCAGTGCGGAGCGGCCGGGACAGCAACGCTTGTATTTGCGGCCGCTGCCACAGGGACACGGATCGTTCCGCCCGACTTTTAGC
>JBDHQH010000017.1:0-41422 GCA_039806935.1 Verrucomicrobiota bacterium | reverse complement strand
CATAGCGCCGTTTCTTTTCCGCTACTGCGGTGGCGCCGGCTGAGGGAAAAGACAACACAAAGCCGCAATCCAGCATAAAAATCTGGCAGCACATTTTGCATTCGGCAAAACAGAATTCTCAAAACATGGCCCATTGCAGCAGATTCTTTAGCCGCCTCTTGGATTAACTGTTGAAGACGAGCCATGGGCACTTCTCCGCCCGGGGCGCGTTGAGAGGGGGAGGCAGGAGCCGGCCTCGCGCGACGGGAGAAAGCTCGGAGGGGGGAGCGGAATCTGGCCTTGCCGCCTACCGGGCGCGCACCCGATAGAACCGGCTGGGCGCCCCGGTGGTGGGTTGGAGGTTGGTCAGCATTCCACCGGTGCCAAAGTTGGTGACGATTGGGATCCAGATCGGATCCGACAGATTAGTCTTCATATCCAGCACATACTGGTAGCCAGACATGGTGGGGAAACGCAGGGCCAGATTTGTCGGCGCAAACCCGCCGCCGGCCGCGGCCGGAATGGTCACGCTTAAGGGCGCGTTGGTCGGCTCGGCGATGGCCAGCCTGGCGGGGGCGCTGGTTCGCGCGCCATAGAGATTCGTCACCACCACCTCATAAACGCCCGCGTTGGCGGTCTGCGCGCCGGCCAGGGTGTAGGCTGTGTTCGTGGCCGCGGCGATCGGTTGGCCATTCAATCGCCACTGGTAATGCAGCGGCTCCGCGCCGGTGGCGAAAACCGTGAACGGAGCGGGTTGGCCAATCGCCACCCTCAAGTTTTGAGGATCGCTCAGAATGGTTGGGGGTGAGAACGAATAGGATTCGAAAGCGCCAATATCGCTTTTGACGCCAGCGGGCCGGGCGAGACCGCGTTGGTCGGTGAGCGGGGCCCGGTCGGGCGGAATTTTATTTAGCGCCGGACTGTTGGCGAGCAGCGCCATGGTGAGGGTTGGGCCGCCATTGCCGGCCAAAACCGCGAGTTTGGGATCCGTGTAAGACTGGCTTGGACTGCTGAACAAAATGGAGCCATCGGCGCAAAGATTGTATTTCGCGTCGATGAAATTGCCGAAGGCGGCTCCACCGCCAGCCGATTTGCCGATAATTGAATTCAGCAGACGAAACTCGCCCGCGGTCCGGGCGATATTCCCGCCCAGCGCGAACCCCGGCCGTCCGTTGGCCGGCGCGGCGCCGGAGCCGGCGAGGCCGTTGGTGCCGCCGTAGGCCGCATTCTCCGCGAAGGTGCAATTCACGGCGATGGTGAAACTCGAGGCCAGAAGGCCGCCGCCAGCCGCCGTCCCCCCAGCGCCGCCCTCGCCGGCGTTGCGCGCGCCATCACCACCGTCGCCGCCACTGCCGGCGGTGGCGCGGTTGCCGGTGAAAGTGGAATTCGTCACCACGCAATCGCCGGCGGAACAGACCGCTCCGCCATAACTGTCGGCGCCCGGGAGGCCGCTGCTGCCGTTGCCGTTCTCAAGGCCGCCACCCGCCGCGCTGCCGCCGGCCTGAATCGTGTTTCCCGCGAAGGTGCAACCCGAGATGCTCAGCGTCTGGAGACTGTAAACGCCCCCTCCGGCCGCCCGCGCCCCGGGGCCGCCAATTCCCGGCCGCCCCGGGAAAGGCCCCGTGCCCGCCGCGCCGCCCGCCCCGCCCTGTCCGCCGGACGCGGAATTGCCATTGAACGAGCAGTTGATCAGCGTCAGTTCACCTTGATTGTAGATCGCCCCGCCGTAACCCGGCCCGCCGGTATTGCCATTTCCCCCCAGCCCGCCGTTCCAGATGCCCGGAGCCCCCGCGCCACCCGCGCCGCCCGCGCCCCCGGCGGCGGTGTTGGTGGCAAAGACGCAGGTGTCCGCCACCAGAGCACCCAGATTGAAAATCGCTCCGCCGAGCGCGCCGAGCGCGGGGCCGCCATCGCCGCCATTGGCCCCGGTGTTGGCGGTGTTGGTCGTGCTGATCCCCGGATTTCCCGCCAGTCCTTTCGCGTGGTTCCCTGAGAGAGCGCAATTGGTCATAAACACCGCTCCGCCGGGGCTGATGTGGAGCGCGCCACCCTCCCCGCCCCCGCCGGCGGTCAAAGTCATGTTGTTCAGCGAAAGCACGCCCGAGACGCGGAACAAGGAAAACGTTCCGTCGCCGCTGATGGTGGCTTTAAAGCCGCCGGAGTTGATCCGGGCGGCGGGGTGATCGACCACAACCGGTCGGGTCAGGAGAATCACGCAGTCTCGCGTGAAGGTGTAAGCCCCGCCGGCAGCAAGCACGGCGCGAAGCTCGGCCTCGTCGCAGCCAGAGATGTTTGTCTGCGTGAAAGCCGGGAGCGCGGCGCCCAGGCAGGCAGCCGCCAGCGCCAGTACCGCCCCGCGACGCACGCCGGTTTCCCAAGTGGCGTCGATCCGTGTCCGCCCAATCTGAGACAGGTTCATGGTGAACGGGCGCCAGCCTCCGGCTCCCGGGAGAGCACAGGGCGCCGGCAGCCGCAGGCGTCATTTGTTCAGCTTTTCGGCTTCTCGATCCGCCTGGCGCAAGCGCTTGGCCTCCTCCGAGCGGAATTCCGCCTCGGCGCGTTTGACGCCGCCCAGGTTGTTTCGTTCCGCGGCGGCCACGGAGGCGGCCGCCTCGGGCGTCGGCAACACCGTCGGCCGCAGCAGGACGATCAGCTCGGCGCGTTGGTTGGCATCACTCGAGCTGCGGAAGAAAAAGCCCAGCAAAGGCACGTCCTTGAGGATTGGCACCCCGCTGCGGGTGATGGTTTTGCTATTGTTGATGATGCCGCCCAGCATCACCGTGTCGCGGTCTTTCACCGCCACCTTCGCGTTGGCCGAGCGTTTGGTCGTAGTCGGCACCGGATTGCCATCGATGGTCACGGGCGTGCCCAATTGCTCGATATCCTGCTGGATATCCATTACCACCAGACCATCCGGGTTGATCAACGGCAGCACCGCCAGGCTGATGCCGACCGATTTCTCCTGGTAAACCGAGCGGGAACTGATCCCGGCGAAATCGCCAAAGGTCGTGCCCTGGATATAAGGAACCGTGTTGCCGATGAACAAGTTGCACGGCACCGCGTGCGAGGTCTGGATCCGCGGCCGCGAGAGCACATTCACCCGCCCGTCGCCGGCCACGGCCGTCATGGTCACGTCCAGGTCGCTGCCAAAGCTTGCCAGATAACTGAAGCCACCCGGCACGGAGCCGCCCATATTGGTGAGCGCGGAGAAACTGTTCGGGGTGAGGAAGCTCCCGTTCTTGATCGCCCCGATGCCGGTGGCGTAGTTGCCGCCGTGCGATTTCTTCTCCAGGTAGCTGAACCCGACGCTGCGGCTATCGTCCAGGGACACCTCCATGATCACCGACTCGATCAAAACCTGCGCCAGAACCACGTCGAGCTTGGCGATGATGTCCTTGATCATCGTCATGTCCTCGCGGGTCGCGAAAATCAACAGTGAGTTGGTCCGCTCGTCGGCGATGATTTTGGTTTGCCCGATCACCTGGATTTCGCCGCTGGCCGAGGCGCGGCGGATGATATTTTGCAATCGCTCGGTGAAACTTCCGCCGACCGCTCCGGGTTGCGCCCCCGCCTGGGTCCCGAAGGCGCCCGTCGCCCCGCCGAAGGGAGTGGTCCCCTGCTGGAATCCAGGCCGGTTGAAGCTGCTCGAACCGGCGCCAAAGCGCGAGCCCATGCCGCCCGTGTTTCCCATTCCCCCCGTGCCCATCTGGCCGCCAAAGCCTCCGCGCGACATGCCGCCGGCGCTGCTGCCCACGGTGGTGCCGCCGCCCCCGGCGCTCAAGCTGTTCAGGGCATTGGCGATGTCACCCGCGAGGGCATACTTGATCGGAATCACCTCGGAGATGAATTCCGAGGGAACCGCCACGTCGATTTCCTTCACCATCTCGAGCATGCGCTTGACGTTTTCCGTGTAATCCCGCAGCACGAGAATCTGACTGCTGTCGATCGGCAGAATGGAATTCGGGATTTTGGCGAAGGGTTGCAGCGCCTGCACCAATTCGCTCGGCCGGGCGTATTTCAACTGCACGACGTGAGTCACGTAGGAGCCGAGATCCGGCAGTTGCGACACGGTCAGTTTGCTGAACGGCGCGCCCTCCTGATTGGCCTGGGCCACCGGCACCGCTTTCACAAACTTTTCATCGACGTTGATCATGGCGATGCCGTTCAACGCCAGCACCGCGTCAAAGGCCTGAATCGCCTCGCGTTTGGTCAGCGGCGTTTGCGTCCGGAGCGTGATCGGCTGGGACGACAGTTGGGTGGGGCGCAGGACGGTGCGATTCACCAGTTCAGCGTAAATTTGCAGCACCTGATTCACATCGGTCGCCGGAAAATTGATCGTGCCCGCCGGGAGCGTCTCCTCGGGGGGCGCGGTGGCTGCGGTGGCGGGTGGTTTGATTTCGATCAGGGCTTCGCCGGGCGCGTTGGTGGGCGCGACGGGATGAGACGGCGCCACAATGCCATTCGTCGGCGCGGCGGGATGGGAAGGCACGGCGATGCTGTTCGTGGGCAACTCGCGCGGCACCGGGCGGGGTCCCGGCTGCGGAAAAGCCGGGAACGCCGGCAGCACGGGGCGATTCGTCCGCGCCGGCGCGGGCGTGCCGGCCGGGGGGGCGCCAGCCGCGGTCTGCTCACGCAGCGCATGGCGCAAAGCTTCAGCCTGGTGCTGGTCGAGTTGAGCGGCCGGGGAAAACTCCGGCGGCGGCGGATTCGCCTCACCAGGCGCCTGCGCCAGCACCGCGGCGCAAGAGAGGAGCAAAGCTGTCAGGATGTTCTTCACGGTCGTTTAGTATTGGCGGTTGGGGGCGGAGACACGGGATGTACGGAGGCGGGCGAGCCCGCTGGCGCCGCGGCAGTTTGGCTCCGCGGCGAGGGCCGCGCCGGAGTCGTTGCGGGCGCGGCCTTTGCGGTGACTTTTTTTTGATAACTGGCCACAAGCTTTACGTTGGCGGCCAGTTGCTGCCGGGGAGCATCCGGATGCAGCGAGAGATCCCGCACTCGGATCAAGGAATTGCCGGCGCCCAGGCTGTAGAGAAAATTCACCAACTGCTCCTCGCCGCCCTGCACGCTGATGCCCTGGGTCGATTCGAGGAAAAACTGGTTGGTGCGCGTGCTGATCTTCGAGTTGGAAATGATGGACACCCGGCTCTGCGCGGCCTGGGACTGAATGGCGCTGGCGAAATGCAACGATTGCTCCTCCTGCGGCACCGCCAGGCCCTCGTCCTCGAGCGCCCGAACGTCCCGTTGATACCGGGGAAGCATCGCCTGCTCGTTCTCGTAAAGCCGCAGTTTGCGCCGCGCCTCGAACATGCGCCCCTGCACCTTGTCCCAATCGGAAAAGCGCGGCCAGACGAACAACATGTTCAAGACGATGAAAAACATCACGCCGACCCCGACGACGACGCGTTTTTCAAACGGGCGGAGGTTGTCGAAATAGCCCTTCATTGCTCGGCCCTCAACAATTCCAAGCCGAAGCTCCAACTCACCGAGCTTCCTCCCGGGTTGGCGCGGTAATTCAGGTTGTCCCCTTTGCCGGCGTCAAAAAGCGAACGTTCCTCGACCTTGGCCTTGCGCATGGCCCCTTCAAAATCGAGCAACGACTGCACCGCGTCGGCGGGCGCGGTGCCGCTCAGGCTTAAACGCCGCCCATCGGAAAAGTTCATGCTGTCCAGAGTCACATTTTCCGGGAGCAGTTCGGCTGTTTTCTTCCAGCAATCGAGCGCGGCGAACTTAAGGTCCTGCCGGTCTTTTAAAATCGTCAAACGATCCCGCAATTGAATGGCGTTGGTGTAGGTTGGCCCCAGTTGAGCCATCTGCTGCTCGACCTGGGTGGTGCGCCAGGTGGCGAACCCGAGGGCCACAAAGTAAATTGCCACGCCCAGCAGATAAATCCCCGCCACCGCGCCCAGGCCGCGCATCCATAACCGATCCACGAATTGCTGGTGGTAACGCTCGGTGAACTCGCGCGGCAGCAGATTGCCCTCCACGCCCGCGGTGGCGGCCCGTCGGGCGGTCAAAGCGGCCAACTCGGACGCCGGCAGCGCCGGCGCCAGCGTGATCGGTTGATCAAGCCCCTGCCGCAACCCCGGCTCCCAGACGGCGACCGCCGCTTCGTCAGCCACCAGGTGCCAGCGCGGCGAAGCGGTCATCCAACCTTCAAGCTCGCCCGCCCAGGCCATCTGGGTCAGTTGCTCGCGCAACCCGGCGGCGGGTTCGCCCGCGGGCAGCGTCACCAGATCCACGTTGCGCAGGCAGCCGCCATACCACCACGTCACCAGCGCCGGGCTGCCGGCCTCCCGGCCTTCCGGATAAATCCAGGCGCCCTCCTCGCTTCCTCCGGGGGCGCGAATCTGGTCCAGCATCGGCATCTCGAGCCGGTCCGCCAGGAACCCCTGCCCCTCAAGCTGGCCCAGAAACTCCTCCACCACGCTGCGCGCGACAATCAGGACGACCACGGATTGCATGTTTCCCTGGGGGTGGGGAATCCGATACAGGCTCCAGACGACCTGGGCCACGGGCATGGGCGAAAGCTTTTCGAGCTGCAACTCGACCATCGACAGGGTCTCGGCGAAGCCGCTGGCGGGCAGTTCCGCCACCCGCAAAAACACCTGCTGAGGCGGCAGCCAGGCCACATTCAGCTTGCGTTGATACAGGCTCCGCCAATCCTTGCCCACCAACCGGGCCGGCAAAGGGCCCGCCTCCGCGCTGATTTGCTCCCGACCCAGGGTCACCCCCCCGCCGCGCAGGTCGAAATGCCACAAGCGGCGCTGCCCCTCCGACCATTGCAGGATGTTGCAGCCTTGCGCGCGTTTGGCGGGCTGATCCCGGCCGGGAAGGGCGGCGGAAGCGCCTGCTGGACGCTCCAATTTCCGTTGGCGATCTTTCGCGACCCGGCGGATCAGGAGAGTTAAGAACACCGCCACCAGCGCGCCAATCGCCGGATAGAACGCCGGATGGCTTGGCCACTCTTTGAAAAACTCGCCGCTTGCGAACTTCGAGAAGGCGGCGCTGGTCTGGTTGGTTCCGGCTTTGACCGGCGCGGCGCCGGCGGTGGCCGGGTTCGTGCCGACTTTCGCCGCCGGCGTGTTGCTCGAGGCCAGCACCCGCGGACCCGCCGTTGGCGGCGCGAGCGGCGGCCCGGCCGCCCCGGCGCCGGCCAGCGCAACCGCAAAGATCAGAGCAACCAAAACCCTCCCGCGCGGGGAGGCTGACGACAGGTTGAACAGTGAACTCATCAGGCCTTGGCTCAGACTCCGCCCTTGGTGTCATCCATGAGCGCGTCCAGGTGTTCCTCCACCTGGGTGACCCGCAGCACCTCCTCGATGGTGGTCTGCCCGTTCCGCACTTTGTTCCAGCCGTCGGTGCGCAGCGTGCGCATGCCGAATTCAATCGCTTTTTGCGCGATGGTCGAAGCCGGGGCGCGATTCAGAATCAGCGGCCGCAGACTTTCATTCAAAATCAGCAATTCGTAAATGCCCATCCGCCCCTGGTAGCCGAGTTGCCGGCAATCCTCGCAGCCCGCCCCGTGCCAGAACCTGGCCGTGTCGATCTCGTCCGCCGGAAAACCGATGCGTTTGAGGTAGCCGCGCTCGACTTTCTGCTCGGTTTTGCAATGGTTGCAAATGGTGCGCACGAGGCGCTGCGCCATGACCGCCTCCACGGAGGAGGCCACCAGAAACGGCTCGATGCCCATGTCAATCAAACGAGTGAAGGCGCTCGGCGCATCATTCGTGTGCAGCGTGCTGAAAACCAGGTGGCCGGTCAGCGCCGCGCGAATAGCAATCTCCGCCGTCTCCAAATCGCGAATCTCTCCGACCATGATCACGTTCGGATCCTGGCGCAGGATGTGTCGCAACCCCATCGCGAAAGTCAGCCCGATCTCCGGGCGCACCGCGATCTGGTTGATCCCCTTCAACTCGTACTCGACCGGCTCCTCGATCGTGATGATCCGTTTATGCACCGAGTTGATCGTGCTGAGAAACGCGTAGAGCGACGTCGATTTGCCGGATCCCGTCGGGCCCGTCACCAGGAAAATTCCGTGTGGTTTGACGATGATTTCCCGGATCGCCTGCTCTTCGAGGGGCGAAAAGCCCAGTTTGTCCAGGCTCAAAAAAATCTTTCCGCGCGTCAGCAGCCGCAACGAAACGCTCTCGCCGTACACCGTCGGCACAGTCGAGACACGTATGTCGATCTCCTCCCCTTTGATCCGCACGTTGATGCGTCCGTCCTGAGGCAGGCGCTTCTCCGAGATGTTCATGCCCGACATCACCTTGATGCGGGAGATCAACGCCGCCTGAAACCGCTTCAACTGCGGCGGCATCGGCGTCTGGTGCAGGATGCCGTCAATGCGGTAGCGGATGCGCAACTCATCCTCGGCGGGCTCGAAGTGAATATCCGTCGCGCGATCCTTATAGGCCTCCCAGATAACCTGGTTGACGAACTTGATCACGCTGGCTTCCTGGTCGCTCTCGGTGATCTCCTTGTCCGTCGGCAACTCCAGATCCAGCGGGATCTCCTCCTCCAATTCGCCCAGCGTCTCGGCCCCGACGCCGTAGAAATTCTTCAGCGCTTTCTCAATTTCCGGCCGGGTGGCCAGCGCGAACTTCACCGGCCCGCGCGCGTCAAAGCGAACCGCGTTGAGCATGGCCGCGTCAAACGGATTGCTGACCGCCACCTGCACCGCGCCGTCCACCGCTCCAACGGGCAGCACCGCGTGTTGAAAAGCCACCTTGGTGGAAATGCGGCCGCGGGCTTCCGCGGGAACTTTCAGCTTGCCGATATCCAGATAAGGCCAGTTGAGCGACTCGGCCAGTCGTTTGAGAAAAACGTCCTCCGCCAGCCCTTTTTCGCGGCATACGAAGCCCAGCAACGACTCTTGCGAGCCGCTCTCGGCGGCCACTCTCCACGCCTTGTTGTACTCCTCAAACTCCGTGGGCGAAGCCAACCCAAGCCGGGACAAAAATTCTTTTAGCGACGTAAACGCCATGTTCTGCCAAACCAGATCTCGATCCGTCCTCTGATACACGCCAGACTAGGGAAAGTTGCGCCGGGGGTCAAAGATTTTAAGGCGCCGGCACGCCCCCGAGCCAGGCGGCGAACGCCGGCCCCCCCACGGCAAATCTGCGCTCTCGCCTGCCTGCTTCCGGGGAGCATCGCCCTCCGGAGCGCGGCGTGGGCGCCGACAGCCCCGTCAAAGGGCGATCCAGATGCTTAGAGATTGCTACTGGCGGAAGTATGGTGACCACTTCGTCGCAGTCTCGGGATGCCCTTGCAGTCCACGGTCCAACGCGAAAAACTCATCCTCACGCGCGCCAGCGCGGCCATGCGCCACATTGCCTCGCACCTCAGCCGCACCCGGATTCCGAAATGCGCCATCTCACAAGTTGGGCTTACGTGCCGAGGTTTAGAATGGGGGATCCGGGGGTGGCTGCCATTTTGTGGGAGTCAAAACCGGGCTTGTATTACGACGGGCGGCGGAATGATTTTGGAGGACGCGCGGTCCTGCTCCTTGGGCGGTATTCCTCAAACAACAGGACGGACTGCGCAAGACGGTGCAGTCCAGCCGAAACACAGCGACAGACGCGCCCAGGCCAGCGACAACCGGTCGATCCCCCCCGCGGCCACAACAGCCAACCGTTCTTTGTCCGCCATGCAGCAAAGACTGGCGCATCCGAGCCACGGTTTTCGGCGAGGCGCTTCAGTGGTCCAATGCGGTGAAGGAGGGATGGGCGCAATGCGAGCTTGCTTGCGTTGCTCGCGGGCTGAACTTTACGGCGGAGCCGGCCGTTCCGGAGCCTCGAGGTGGTAGGCTCGATGCAGGTAGAGGTCATCCGCCACTTGATAGAGGGCGGCGGTGTCGCGGAGCAGTTCGCGCTCGGCGGGGCCGAAATGATTCAGCCGGCTCATTTTGCCGGTGCGGGGATCGCCCGCATATACTTCCTCCTGCCGCATCAAGCCAAGGACGGCTAACCGGTCGTCAGTGAGGATCCCGATGTCGCGGTTGTGCTGGAGGGGGGCGAAGCCGGGGCCGGAGGAGCGGAGCAGGTCGCGTCCGAAGAAGATGGTTTCCCGCGGCCGGCCAATCAGGCCGAGCAGGGTCGGGGCGACATCCAGTGAGCCGCCCAGCGGGTCGTAACGACGGGGTTGATCGACCACCGCCGGCCCGAGAATCAACAACGGGATCGAATAGGAATGAATGGGGATGGTTTGCTCGCCGTACACGCGAGCGCCATGGTCGGCTACGACCGCAAAAATGGTGTTGGTCCAAAACGGTTCGCGCCGGGCCTGGGCGAAGAAGCGGCCGAGCGCGTAATCCGAGTATTTCACCGCGTATTCGCGCACCTTGTCGTCCGGGTTTTCCGCGATCCGGCCGCGCGGGTAGGTAAAGGGCTTGTGATTGGAGACCGAGAGGGTGGTCACCAGGAAGGGCTTTCCGGCGGCCTGCATTTGCCGCATTTCGGCCAACGCGCGATCGAAGATATCCTCATCGCACACTCCCCAGGCAGTGGCAAAGGTGGGCCGGGCAAAATCCTTTTGTTCGAGGAAACGTTCGTAGCCATTGCGCAGGGCAAACGAACGCATGCGGTCAAAAAGGCCGCGCCCGCCATAGACGAACAGCGTCGCGTAGCCGTCACGCCGAAGCGCGCGAGCGACGGTCTCGACCTGATCCGAAAGGCTGCGTTTCACGACGGAATCCCCAGGCAGCGGCGGGAAGGAGGCGAGCACGCCCTCCATGCCGCGGACAGTGCGATTACCCGAGGCGTAGAGATTGGTGAAAAGCCAGCCTTCCGCCTCCGCGAGCCGATCCATTTCCGGAGTGAAAGAAAATCGCGCCCCGAGCGAACCCCAGAACTCCGAGCCCATGCTCTCCTCGAGCAGAATCACCACATTCAGGCGCGGGCGCGCCGGATCACCAGCCAGGCGGCGGCGAATCGAGTTGCCGGATTCGACAAACTCGGTTCCGGGTTGCGTCAGCAGACGGCGCGCGCGGGCGTAGGCCTCGTCCGGCGGCAAGGTGGGATAGAAGGCGGCGTAATCCAGGTTGCCTGACCAGGCGGCGGCGAGAAACGCGACCGTCCCATTATCCGCTATCTGATTGAGGCTGCGCTCGGCGCTGATGGCCGGCGGACGCAAGTGGATGGTCGGCAGGAGCAGCAACCAACCGGCGCCGACGGCGGCAAACCAGCCAAGGCGCGCGGCGCTCCCGCACGGACGACGCCAGGCCGGAGCGAACATTTTGCGGCTCGCCGCGGCGACGGCGGTCCCGGCGGCCAGCGAACCGAAGATAATCCAGCCCGCGTGATACGATTCCCAGATGTTCACGAACACCTCGTGCGGATAGATCAGGTAGTCCACCGCCACGGTGTTGAAACGAGAGCGAAACTCGTCAAAAAAGAAGAATTCGACAAATAACAAAAAAATCTGGACCGCCCAAAAGAGCGCCACGCCCCCCCAAAATCCCAGACGAACCACCCGGCGCTCCCAGAGTGAATCCGGCAGGATCATAAAACAGGCCAGCAGCGGCAGAGCGTAGAGCAACGCGGCGAAGACATCCCGGTGCAGCCCGACGGCCAGCGCCAGGGCCGTCTCGGCCGGACTCAGGCCGGCGGGAGGAAAAGCCAGGAACAGCACGACGCGCAGCACGGCCCAGACCGCCATCAGGCAAACCGTTTGGAAGAGGACGAATCCGTGGCGCGAGTGCGGCTGAAAAGACCTCGCGCAAGTCCGGAGGGATGAAAGCACGGGAGACATTGTCGGGCCGCCGGCGCTCACAATTTTCGGCACATTTGGATCCCATCCGCCACTGGCAGGAGCACCGCCTGGACGCGCCGATCCGACGCCAGCTTGGCGTTGAGGGCGTCAATCGCCCGGCCGCTCGCCTCCGCCACCGGAGCGCCTCCGAGACGTCCGCCCCAGAGCATGTTATCGAACAAAATCAAACCATTCGAGCGCAGGCGGGGCAAAACCAGCTCGTAATAGGCGTCGTACTGCGCCTTGTCGGCGTCGATGAAAGCGAAATCAAACGAGGGGGATGGCGGCAATTCGTACAGCGATGCCAGAGCCGGTCCGAGGCGCAACTCGATCCGGTCTTGAACGCCGGCTTTGGCCCAATAGCGGCGCGCAATCGCGGTCCACTCAGCGTTTTCATCAAGACAAAGCAGTTTGCCGTCCGGCGGCAGCGCGCGCGCGATGCAAATCGAGCTGTAGCCGGTGAAGGTGCCGATTTCGATGGCCGAGCGGGCTCCGGCAGCGCCTGCCAGCACGCTGAGAAACGTGCCCTGCTCGTCGCTGATCTGGCAACTGCTCACGGATCCAAGGCGGGCTGTTTCAGCGCGCAATTCGGCCAAAACCGGATCGCCGGCGTCGCTGCGCATCCCGCGGAGATATTCGTACAGCGGCTGATTCAGCGTCACATACTTTGCGCCCATGGGCGGGAAATTTAGCACAACGCCAGCCGGGATAAAGGCGGCAATTCTCGCCAGTAGCCTTTCCGCACGGCTGATGGAGGTAAAGAGCCCGCAAAGTCAGACGATTTTGCTTGTTTTTCGCAAGTCGCTGCGGTAGGAGCATAGCATTGGCTAATCAGATGTATTTGAATACTCGCGACAACACACTCTTCGTGGCCCGCCTCGGATGCCCGGGCTTGACCCAAATCTAATTTCCCGCTTGACAAAATGATCAACCAGAGGTATGCCAAAATTCGAAAACCAAAGCTTATTTCCCTTTTTAATCAGGAAATTTTATGAAAATCGCTAACCCCGCGGATACCCAAACCCAGCTTGCGATCTCTCCGTCCAAGAGGGCGGCGCGCTTGCTCACCCTCCGCGCCCGGGGAGGGCTGGCGCCGCTCGCCATCTTTTGCGCCACCCTGCTGGGCGCGTTGCCGGCGCCTGGCCAGACCGTCACCTGGAATGGCGGGAACAGCTTTGCGGCCTGGTCCAACCCAAACAACTGGAATCCTCAAGTGGCGCCGCTTAACAGCAGCGGAAGCGTTTTTACCGTCATCGTGCCCGATGCTTCGAGCCTGCGCTTCGAGGTGCCGGGCGGTGGAGCGGTTGATGCGTTGAGTTTCGGCGTGGGAAGCCGGTTGATGGTGACGAATGGACAATCGTTGACGGTGAATGGCGTGGCCGTGATCAACGGCCAAATCCAGGCCACCGGCGCCGGCAGCGCGTTCCTGGCGCCCGCCAACACGGTGCAACTCACCTCAAACCCGCAATTTCTGGCTGCCGAGGGCGCGACCATTGCCGTGGGCGGCAGCACTTACTTGTGGAACCGGGCCGTCGGCAGCTCGACGCTGCTGTCGGCGATCGGAAATGATTCCCTGGTGGATCTGCACGGAGTCTCCTCCCTGCAGCTCATCGGCAACAATAATCCCACTTACACGATTTTCGCGCGCACCAACGGCGTGGTGGATTTATCGGGGCTGGCCAATCTTTCCGGCCCCGGCGGCAGCGGAGTCTTGGAGATGAACGTGGACACTGGCGGCCAACTGAAGCTGGGAAATGCCCGGTTGCTCAATCAAAACCTGCGGTTCAACCTTGGCGTGCCGGCGTTTCAACTGCCCAAAGCCGCCTCCCTGGATTCAGTGACGGTAAACCAAAGCGCGAGCGGCCAATTCGAGGCGACGAATTTGCTGGCCATCCTCAACAGCAGCCTCAACAGCGCCACCGGCGGAGTCTTCAGCCTGCCGGCCCTGACGGGGATGACCAACTCCGCCATCCGCCTGACCACCAACGCCGTCTTCTCCGCGCCGCAACTGTGGTCGCTGGACACCGTGTCGCTTACCCTTCTGGGAGACGGCTCGTTTCAAGCTCCCAATCTGGTTTCCTACGTCAACTCCGCCATTCAGATTCAGCCGGACCGCGACTTCGAGTCTGGAATTCTGACAAACATTTATGGCTCCTCGATTGGGGTCAGCAACGGCGCCACCTTCCGGATTGCGGCAACTGCTTACCAGCAACCGGCGGCGGGCTACGCTGTCCTGGCGCCCGCCACCCTCTTTCGCGCCAGCGGAGCGGGGTCGGTCCTGGATCTTTCCACGCTCGACTCGATCCGAGTGTATGGCGCCCAACTTGTTCGGGAAACGGTGAACGACAACTGGCGCGCGGATTGGACGTATTCCGTCCATGCCGCAAACGGCGGTAAAATCGACCTGTCCGGCCTGCGAATTGCCTATGGCGCGGATCCGAACAACTACAACGGTGGCGACGATTGGTTGTCGTTCAAAGTGGACGCTAGCAGCACCCTGCTGCTGCCAAACCTCAAGCAGGTGACGCAGCGAACCCGGTTTGACCTGTTGCGACCGCTCTACGCCCTGCCCTCTCTCCAGACGGTGGATAACACGCTCTTCAGCTTGCAGGATGGCGGGCGGGTGGATCTGGCCAGCCTGACCAATTTCGACCGCAGCTCGATCACCTTTGGTTTCAACAGCACATTCAACGCGCCGCAACTCCGCCATTTCCTTAATAGCGATCTCAATCTCGTTCCCGGACAGGTGCTGATCGCGCCGCCTTTTACGAACATTTACGCCTCGCGCTTTTCGGTGAGCAGCGGCGCGACTCTGGCTCTCGGCGCGCCCGCCTATGACTGTCCCGCTGACTGGCGGTGGTCGCCGACGCTTTTCTCAGCCAATGGAGCCGGCTCCGTGCTCGATTTATCCACCCTGCAAACCCTGTCCACCTATGGCGGAAGTGGCGGAGCCTGGACCTATTCCATTAACGCGAACAATTCCGGGGCAGTTAACCTCTCCGGTCTGCTCAGCGCCATCGGCCCCGATCCGCAGAACTATGACGGCGACGATTGGCTGCAATTCTCGGTGCAGAACTCCGGCTCCATCAACTTGAGCAACCTGCGGCAGGCCAGCGGCCAGGTCCGGTTTAAACTGGGAGATGGAACGCGACTCGATTTGCCCAACCTGACGAGCCTGGCCAATGGGAGCGCGATCAGCTTCGGCGCGGGGTCGGTCTTCAACGCCCCCGCGTTGACGGAGCTGGTCAACAGCGATTTGAGCGTGGCCACCCCGGGAGCTTTTGCCTCCCTTCCCCTGACCAACATCAATGGCTCGCGCTTGTCGGTAAGCGGCGGAAGCGTGCTGCGCTCGGCCGCCCGGAGTTATGAGATTCCTCCCTGGGGCTACTACACCCTGCCCGGAGGATCCGCGCGGTTTGCGGCCGACGGCGCGGGGTCTTTGCTGGATCTCTCCCAACTCGAGTCGATCCGGATATACGGAGTCAATTACGGTTACGATCCATCGCAGAGCCGGTGGCACTCCGACTGGGATTTTACCGCCACGGCTGCCAATCAGGGCTTGATCGACCTCTCGGCGCTGCGCGTGGTCTATGGCGCCGATCCGGATAATTACAGTGGCGGCGATGATTGGTTCAGCTTCAACGCGAAAACCGGCGGAACCATCCGCTTTGGCGATCTCTCGGTATTCCAACGGGCGCGGTTCTCGGCGGCGGATCCGAATTCCACTCTGGACTTCGGCGGTCTTTATTTGCGTCCGCCGGCCACCTTGGCCCTTGGACCGGGCACGACGCTGCGATTGCGCGGGGATTTTCGATTCGAGAATACCAGCACCAACACCATCACCGGCGATCTTGCCACCCTGCGCATGGACGGATTGCGCCCGCAACGGCTGGAAGTAGGCGGGCGGGATATCGGCCCGTCGGGGACCCAGGGCAACTTCGGCTTTGGTCAATTGGTGGTCGGCGCCACGAATCGTCAAAGTATCGTTCGTCTGGTGGACACGCTCGTGAACGGCGGGCGAGGAGCGGCTGGCGAAGCCGAGTCTCTCTACCTGTACGGCCTGGGCGGACAGGGCCTCCGCCTGCTTTCGGGCTCGCGCCTGGTGCTGGGAAATCTCAACTGCTACGCCCAGGTGGATGGCTTGATCGTAAATTTGCGCAGCCTCATCCCGGCGGGTACGAATTCCGTGGCCTTCGGCGATGGCTTCATCGCGAATTACGGAGGTCCGCGAATCATCAGCATGACACCCGGCGCGGCGGTCACGCCCGCCGTGAGTTCCGTGGACATCACCTTCAATATTCCTATCCAGGCGTCCTCCTTCACCACTGCCGACGTGCAAATCACCGGCCCAGCCGGCCCCATCAATCCCACCTCGGTCGCGCCCGTCAGTGGCGCCACTTGGCGCATTAGTTTCCCCGCCCAGACCCTGGATGGCATCTATACTGTAAACGTGGGGCCGAACCTCAACGAATTGGCGGGGAATTTCACCGGGATGGACCAAAACGGCGATGGTCTGAGCGGCGACGGGGCGGCCGATGCCTTCACTGGCACTTTCTCGATTGACGCAACGGCGCCGAAGATTGTGCAAGCGCTGACCCTGCAAAACGGCACCCGAATTGGCGTGACGTTTGATGAACCCGTGGATCCAGCCTTCGCGACTAATCCGGCCAATTACAGCGTGAATGGGCTGGCTCCGGTCCGGGCGACGCTGAAAGGCGCATTCGCGGGCGGATTGCTTCGGGAAGTCTATGCGAACATTGGCGCCAGCGGCAGTCTCTCCGCGCTCACGTCCGCCGCAATTTACCCGGATTATCCCACCTACACCAATTTGCTGACTGACTCTTTTGAGTCCCCGCGCGACGTGGGCGACGGCTACGGCCAGCGCATCCATGGCTACGTGATTCCGCCTCTGAGCGGCATGTACACCTTCTGGATTTCGTCGGATGATTCGAGCGCGCTTTACCTCAGCACCGATGATAATCCCACCAACCAGACGCTTATCGCCTCGATGTCGGGATACACGAGCTGGCGTAATTGGACCGCTCAGCCGAGCCAGCAATCCGCACCGGTATTCCTGGAAGCCGGCCAACGCTACTACATCCGCGTGTTGCACAAGGAAGCCACTGGAGGCGATTTTGTGTCCGTGCGCTGGCTGCGGCCGGACGCCGTGGACCAGGGGCCCATCCCCGCGACTTACTTTTTGCCCTACGGCGCAACCCCGCCACTGGGGGCGACGCGCGTGGCTCTCGAGGTGCCCGCGCAAGTGGGCGGCAGCTTCACCCTGACCGCGAACAACGTCTCCGATCCCCTGGGCAATACCGCGACCCGGAGCTTCAGCGGAACGATCCTGAACCTCGACGATCGTGATCTGGGTAATCCAGGCAATCCGGCCCAGCCCGGCGCGACGCTGACTTTTAACGGCGATGATTTCGAAATGGTCGCGGGAGGAAGCGATTTTTACACCGGCAACTTCGACGCCGGACACTTCGCGAACGAACTCCGCTACGGCGATTTCGATGTGCGGGTGCGGGTGGGCGGCATCAGCGCCGCGAATGCTTGCGCCCAGGCGGGCCTGATGTGGCGCGAGTCCACCGCCGCGAACAGCCGCCGCGTCTATGTTTGCGTGAATCCTCCCGGCCAATGCAACGGATATTCGGCCTATCTGCGGACCACGCCGGGGGCTTACGCTTCGGAATGGCCCTCCTATTCCCGGCCCGGAGTGCCCTCCTTCTCCTTGAGCTATGCCTGGATCCGGCTGCAGCGGCAAGGCGATGTCTTCACCGCCTATCGGAGCTCCGATGGGATCAACTGGACACCTTACGCGCAAGTGACCGCCAGCCTGCCGGCGGTGGGCCTGGTCGGCCCGGCCTCGAGCGCGCGCGAAAGCGGCGGCCTGGCGACCATCACCTATCTTGATTTTGGCGATTTAGCCCCCGCGCTGGTGGCGCAGCCGCAGAGCCAAACCGTCGCCGGCGGCGCAACCGTCAGCTTCGGTGTGACCGTGCGCGGCTTGCCACCCCTTGCTTGCCAATGGTACTTCAACGGCTTGCCTCTCAACAACGCTAATGCGAGTCTGCTGACCCTGCCTAACGTTTCGATTGCGGACGTCGGCGACTACCGTTGCGTCATCACCAACCTTTACGGTTCAGCCACGAGCATGGTGGCGAGCCTCGTCGTGGATGGCGTGGGCAGCGGCGGCTTTGAAGGCGACATCATGCCCGAACCTTACGGAGATAATGCCGCCACCATTAGTGATTGGGTGAAAGTGGGGCGGTTGGTCGCCGGTCTGGATGCGATTTTGAACGGCAGCCAATTTCAACGCGCCGACTGCGCTCCCCGTCTCGTCGGCACGAATCTGGCCCTGGGCGATGGCCGTTTGACGGTGGCCGACTGGACGCAAGCGGGACGCTACTCCGCGGGTCTCGATCCGCTCACCGAAGCGGGAGGCCCGACGGCGCCCAATCCCGCGCCGATGGCCCGGCCGCTTTCGGGTGGCCAGGGAAGTGTTGCCCGCAACCTCATCGTCGGCGCCGCCAACGCGTGGCAAGGCAGCCAGATCGACATACCGGTATCCCTCGACGGTGCGCAGGGCGACGAAAATGGTGTGGGCCTGAGTCTGACGTTTGATCCGACACGGCTGGCTTACGTGGGAACAGCGCTGGGCAGGGATGCCTCGGGCGCCGGGCTGATCCTCAATGCCCTCCAGGCACAGCGAGGCCGGATCGGGGTGATGCTGGCGGTGCCACCAGGCCAAAGCCTGCCCGCGGGCAGATTGGAACTGGCCCGAGTGCGGTTCGCCGCCATCGGCACGAATGGGATCGCCGGAATTCAAATTGGCAGTGACCCAGCCGTCTGCGAAGTGGTCAATGCTGAGGCAAGCCCTCTGCCGATGACTCAAACCACGGGCCTGGTGCAAATCGTGCCGCGCCCCAGCCTGGCCGCGATCCAATGGCAACCGGGGGGGGCGGAACTTGTCCTCCAAGGCGAGCCGGGCCAAACCTGCCTGCTCCAGACCTCGACCAACCTCGTGGAATGGACCACGCTTTCGACCCATGTGCTCGGCCAGGAGCCGTTGCGCGTCACGGATGATTCCGCCCTGGACAGCCCGGCCCGCTTTTATCGGCTGGCGCCACCTCAATAGTGGCTGGGCTCTTGCGCAAGCTTTGATCACAGCAGGAGTGAGTATGAAAGATCAATCTTCCCTGGAGGCGCGCCCCGGCGCCTCCCCGCGTCCGGGCGCGTCACGCTGTTCGCGGCTGGCGTTTCCGCTGGCCCTCCTCTGCCTGGCGGCGAGTTCGGCCCTGGCGCAATGCCCGCGCTCGGTGGTTATCGCGCCCGTCACCGCGGTGGCCGGACGGCAAACCACGCTGCCGATCAGCCTCGTCAGCACCGGCGGCGAGAACGGTCTCTCCTTCAGCTTAAGCTTCGATCCCGCTCGATTGAGCTATGTGGGTCACGGCGCGGGCGCGGGAGCCTCCGGGGCCAGCCTGCTCGTCAACTCCAACAACGTCCTCCACGGGACGCTCGGAGTAATGCTAGCCAAGCCGGCCGGACAATCCTTTCCCGGCGGTTCTAACGAGCTGATTCGCCTCCAATTCCAACTCTCACCCGAGGTGGCGGCAACGCCGGTTGCCTTTGCCGACTCTCCGTTACCCCGGGAAGTGGTGGATGCCGGCGCCAACCCGTTGTGCGCCAATTATTCCAATGCATTGGTCATGATTACCGCACTGATTCCGCCCGGGATTCTTGCGGACCCGGCAAGCCAGACCATCCAGCCAATCACTAATATTGCCACCAACGTCATCTTCACGGTCAGTGCCGATGGCAGTTTGCCGCTGATCTATCAATGGCGCTGGAACGGAACGAACCTCACGACCGCCAGCCAGAGCGCTCTGGTTTTGACCAACGTTGGCTCGGCACAAACCGGCAATTACGATGTGGTGGTCTCGAACGACGGCGGGGCGGCCACCAGCCGGGTGGCGGTATTGTCCGTGCTGCCGGCGCTCCTGCCACCCGCGATCACCTTTTCGCCACGCAGCCAGACCGTTTCAACCGGCGAAGTGGTTTATCTGACCGTCGGCGCCTCCGGCAGTTCGCCCCTGAAATACCAATGGCAGTTCAATAACGGCGCCATTGTCGGCGCCACCAATTCCTTTCTTGCGCTGACCAATATCACCTTGAATCAGGCCGGAGCTTACCGGGTCGCGATAACGAATGCGGCCGGCGGAATTACCAGCCAGGCCGCGACCATTTCCGTTTCGAACAGTCTTCGCATGGTGCGGGTAGTCTCGACCGCCGCCGCCGCGGCAGCAGCGGTGGAGGTGCCCGTCGAATTGGTCGGATTCGGCGATGAAAGCTCGGTGGGGTTCAGTCTGAACTTCGATCCCGCGGTTTTAAGCTTCACCAGCGCCAGTCTGGGCTCGGGTGCGCCCGGAGCGGGGCTGTTGCTCAACACGAATGGCCTGAATTCCGGAAGGCTCGGCGTCGTCTTGGCCCGTCAGGCCGGCCAGACGTTCGCCCGGGGTACGAACCAGCTTTTGCGGCTTCGATTTCTGGCCGGCAACATTAGCGAGTCGGCGGCGCTCTCGTTCGGAGATGATCCCGTCGCGTGCGAAGTTGCCGACCTGCTCGCCAATCCGCGGCCGGCGGGATTTCGCGATGGGCTGTTGAGCATCCTGGCGACCGCTCCCTCGATCACCCAACCCCCAACCAATCTGGTCGCTCCGATTTTTTCAACCGCCGTCCTGCGAGCCGAGGTGGCGGGCAGCGTGCCGCTGGCCTGCCAATGGCAACGCGATGGGATCGAGGTGCCGGGCGCGACGGATGCCGTTCTGATCCTGAGCCGGGTTACTCCCGCTCAGGCAGGCGATTATCGTCTGGTCGTCACCAACGCCGTCGGCGTGGCGGTCAGTGACGCGGCCACGCTCCAGGTGCCGCGCGTGGTGCGCGCCGGCGCCACCAACGGCCCGACCGGCAATCTGATCGAAGTGCCCATCGAACTGCTTTCCGCCGGGGATGAGAATTCGCTCGGATTCAGCCTGGCTTTCGACCCGGCTCGCCTGACCGCGGTCGGAGCCTCGCCCGGAAACGGGCTGGCGTTGAATATCAACACCAACGCTCCGGGACAAATCGGCGTGGCCCTGGCCCGCCCGGGCAACGCCCCGTTCGGGTTTGGCACCCAACAGGTGGCCTCGATCCAGTTCTTGCTGGGCCAGCAAGCGGGCACGAACGACTACCTTTGGATCGACGCACCCGTGGCGCGCGACCTCGCCGACACCAACGCCAGCAGCCTGGCGGTTCAGTTTGCTCCCGGCTTCATCAATATCCAACTCGTGGCGCCACAGATCACCCGGCAACCGGCCGCGCCCCCGGCGTGGGCCGGCGACACGGTCACCCTGGAGGTCGCGGCCAGCGGCTCCAAACCGATGACGTGGCAATGGCAGAAAAATGGCGCTGATATTCCGGGAGCGACAAACGCGGCGCTTACCCTCGCTAATATTTCGAACACCGATGAGGGGAATTACAACGTCCGCGTCAGCAACGCCGCCGGCGTGGCCTCGAGTTTCAACACGCTGCTGACCGTGCGCACTCCCCTGCCGGATCTCTATGTCAATTCAGCCTCGGCTCCGGCCCAGGCAGGACCCGGCCAGACCGTCCCGGTGACCTGGAAGCTGTTCAACAACGGCAACGCCGGCGCTCCGGCGGGTTGGTGGCATACCCTCTGGCTGGCAGCCGACGCCGCAGGCAATAATCCGCAATTCATCAGCGCACTTCAGTTCACCAATCCCCTGCCCGCGGGACAGTCGCTTTCCATCACCGGCCGGATCACGGTGCCGCCCGACCTGTTGGGCGATCGTTATTTCATGGTGCGCGCCGACGGCAGCAACGATGTCGCCGAGTTAAGTGAAAACAACAATCTGGCGATCGCGCCGCAAAGCACCCGGATCGCGGGCGGCGATCTGGTCCTGGCATCGATCTCGGCGCCCGCCGAGGCCCAGGTCGGCGAGACCATCACCGTCTCGTGGGTCGTCACCAATAACGCCGACACCCCGGTCACCGGACCGTGGCAGGATCGCATTTATCTGGCCACCGCTCCGGAATCGCTGGCGGGCGCGTTCCTGCTGTCAACTGCGCCGGCGCCCTCTCCGACTTTGCCGCCCGGGGCGTCCTACGCCAACGCCCGGCAGGTGATACTCCCCGGAAACCAGCGAATCACGCCCGGGGCCTTTTATCTGACGGTGCTGGCGGATGCCCTGAACCAGACGATCGAGTTCACCCGGACCAACAACTCCCGGAGCACGCCCATTCAGTTGGTGGCTGACTACGTGGTCACCGCCTCGAATCATCCGCCCGCCGGTGGCACCGTGACCGGCGCCGGTTATTACCTGGCCGGCGCCACCTGTGCGCTGACCGCCTATCCGGCCCCCGGCTACAAGTTCGTGAATTGGACCCAGAACGGAACAGTCATCAGCACCAATCTCGCGTTGACGAATATCGTCTCCGGGGATGCCCTGTTCGTGGCGAACTATGCCGAGGCCAATCTGACTCATACAGTCACCGCCGCCACGTCCCCTGACGGCCTGGCGACAGTCACCGGCGCCGGAGTTTACACCAACGGCCAGTTAGCGGTCATCAGCGCGCCGCTGGCGATAACCAATGCGCCCTATCTTTACACCTTTCGGCAATTCCAAATCAATGGCGCGCCGGTGAGCGGGGGAGCCAGCTTCACCAGGACTTTTTCCACCCTCGATCCCCCCGAGATGAACTTCGTCGCGGTGTATGATCGAGTCACCCTTCTGCCCTTGATCATTCAAACGACGGCCAATTATCCCGCCGTGGCGCCGGCCACCACGAATTACGTGCTCAGCCTGCTGTTCAACCGGAGCATGGACACGAACTTCACGCCCCTGGTCGCGCTAACCAACCCCGCCGCCGTCCTCCAGGCAACGGTGCCCGCGGGAGGAACCTGGAGCAAGACCGCTTCCGGAAATGACACCTTCACCTTGCCGCCCATCACGTTTGCGACCGGCATGGATGGCGACCATGCAGCCTGGGTTTCTTCCGCTCGGGATTTGAGCGGCAACGAGCTCGCCTTGACCAACGTGCGAACGATCGCGGTGGATGTGACCCCGCCGGCCAACCCGGCCTTGACGCTCTCGGACTCCAACAGCACGTCCGCCTCAGTCACCTGGGCTGCCTACGCCGCGCCCGCCGACTTGAGTGGATTCAGGGTCTATCTTGGCGCATCCGACTTCAGCTCCGTGGCGGGTCTGACGCCGCTCTATTCGCTGGGCGCCGGTTCCCGCGGTTATACCTACACCGGTTTGACGCTCGATCAGCCTTACCACGCCGCGGTGGTGGCGGTGGACCAGGCCGGCAACAGTTCGACCTCGGTCACCCCTTTGGCCTTCACTCTGACCAGCAGCCTGCCGCCTCCGGTGGCGGTGCAAGTGACCGCCGCCGGCCCGGCTTCCGCGGTGATTTCTTGGAGCGGCTACAACACCTCGCCCCTGCTCGGATTCGCCGGCTTCCAGCTTTTTTATGAAAGCTCTAATTTCACCTCTGTGGCGGGGCTCTCGCCAAAGCAAACTCTGGGAACCGGCGCGCGCGCCGCGCGCATCGATGCTCTGGAGCGAACGAAGGACTGGTATTTCGCCGTGGTTGGTTACAACGGAAAGAACGAATTCAACCCCAATGTGACGCCGGGAAAATGGACGGATCCCTACTCGGGAATGGTCGCGGAGGATTTGACTTTAGGCGGCTCCGGACAGGAAATCGTCGATATTTTGCAAACCTTGACCATCGTCAACAACGCGGCCGTCACCATCCGGCCCGGTACCACGCTGCGGTTCGCCCCCGGCACCGGCCTGATCGTCCGGCAAGGCCGCTTGAATGCCCAGGGAACCGCTCTCGATCCCATCGTTCTAACTTCGGCCACTGACCGGGCTGGCCAAACCCCAGCCGCTGGGGATTGGAACGGAGTGCTGCTGGAGACTGGCGGCGGCGGTTCGGTGCTGCGGCACGTGTTTATTTCTTACGGCGCCGGGTTGACGATCAGCAATTGCGCTCCGGTCGTGGACGCTTTCACCGCGCTGCACAACACCGCGGCCGGACTGACGGTCGCCGCTGGCGCGGCGCTCAACACGACCAATGCGCTGCTGGCCTTCAACGACACCGGCGCGCGGCAACTTGACTCGGGGCAACTCTCGATCGTTCATTCCTCGATCAAGAACAATGGCACGAACGCCTTGAGCTTTAATGGCGCCAGCCTGCGGGCAACCCAAAACTGGTGGGGCACTGCCTCGGGCGACGCCATCACGGCGTCGCTGCGCGGAGCGGTGGACGCTTCCGGCTATCTGTCTGACGAACCACTCCTGACTCCCGCCTTGGGCATTCAGGGCAACCTGACCCAAACCGGCACTCAAACCGTCAACCTGCGTCTGGCTTGCCGCACCGCCGATGCCATGCGGGTGAGCGAAGACTCGACCTTCAACGGCGTCTTCTTCTCGCCATTCACCAATCAGAGCGCCTTCCTTCTCAGCGCTGGTGGCGGCCAAAAAACGATTTTCGCCCAATTCCGCGGCCTCACCGGACAACTCAGTGATCCGGTGCCCTTCGTTCTGACCTATATCACTGCCGGACCGGCCATCTCATCCTTCACCCTCTCCGAGGGCGCGGTGCTGGCCCGGCCCGTCCAGGTGAGCGCCGCCGCCAGTGCGCCGCTCGGGATGGCCGCCATGGAATTCTACGTGGACGGCCTCGGCGGCGCGACGAACACCGGCGGAGTGTTTTCGTATCGGTTTGATATTCGCAATCTGGGCAGCGGCATCCATCGCGTCGAGTTGCTGGCTCGCGACAACGCCGGCAACTTCGCGACTCGCGCTCATAATGTCGTGATCGCCCCCACCCCCCCGCCGATCCCGGTCATAGCCACCCCAGCGGTGGATCTGGTCATCAATACCAATAACCTCTCGATCGGCGGCAGCGCGGAGCCGTTTGTCGAAGTTCGTCTGTTCCGCTCGGCCGCGCTCGTCGGCGCCACCACCGCCGCCGCGGACGGCTCATTCCATTTCAGCGGCGTGGCTCTCCACGAGGGCCTGAACCAGCTTTCCGCGATGGCCATCGATTCGCTGGGCAGCGCCAGCTCTCTCTTGCGCAACGTCACGCTGGACACCCTGCCTCCGGCGCAATTGGTAATGGATGCGCCAAGCTACACTCCGGGGGTGGGATTGAAGCTTGCCTGGCGCTACCCCGCGACCGGCAAGCAGGCCCCTCTCTTCAAAGTGTTCTGGAGCACCAGCCCCATCAGCGAGCCCGACCAGGCTCTCGGCAATACTCTGCCGCTCTCGGTCATGAACACCACCGTGCGCGGACTCGCCACCGCCAACTATTACTTCTACGTGGTGGGGTATGACTCCCTCGGCAACGCCGGACCGCTTTCGCTTCCCATCCAATACGCTTACGACGCCGTGCCGCCCGCCTTTGCCGTTGCATTTGACAAGCCCGCGCCGGTCGGCGTCGGGCCGCTGCGGATCACCTTGACGGCCTCCAAGCCGCTCAACGGCATCCCGACTCTGACGGTGCAACCGGCGGGCAACCCGCCGGCCTTGTTGCCGCTGACCAATACAGCGCTGAACCTCTACGAAGCCGTCTTGAATGTCACCACCTTCCTGCCCTCGGGGCCGATCCGGCTGAATATCTCGGCTGTGGACCTGGCGGGAAATCCTTTCAACGGCGCGCCCACCGGACCCGCGCTCGCCCTGGATGTCACGCCCCCGGCGGGCGCCATCGTCACCGCGCCGCTGCCGCCCATCCAGGCCACCAACGACACGGACGTCACCGTCAGCCTCCAATTGACCGAACCGCCCAAGCCGGGCACCGTGCCCGCCATCACTTTTGCGCCGCCCACCGGACCCGCTCTCCCGGTCGTTCTCACGGGATCGGGTTCCAACTGGCTCGGCACCCTCACCGTCACTCCCGGCATGGGATCGGGCGTCGGTCATTTTGCTCTCACGGTCAGCGACAGCCTTGACAATATCGGCCACAGCCTGAACACCGGCGGCGCGCTGGAAATTTACAACACCCCCCTGCCCACGCCGCCGGGCCAGCCGGTGCATTTCGAGGCCGCGAGTCTTTCAGGCGGCCGGGTGCGGCTGACCTGGGACGCGGTGCCCAACGCGGAGATCTACCGGGTGTATGGCGAGCCGGGAACAAATTACCTCATCCCGCCGACAGCGCTGGTGGCGGACGAAGTCGGCTCCAATGCCTTCGTCCACCTGCCTGACGAGGATGGCAATTACCGCTACACCGTCACCGCGCTGCGGCGCGGCGCGGAAGGCGCCCCGTCCATTGTGCGCGTGGCGCTTTCGGATCGCACCCCACCGCCGGCGCCCCTCCAGGTGGCGGCGCAACTGGCGGCCAACGGGCTGCAAATCACCTGGCAGCCGGGGGCCGGCGAGGCGCCGGACCACTACAACGTTTATCGCAACGGCGCGCTGATTCGCACCTCCGGCACAGTCACTCCAGTAATCGACAATCCTCCGCGTGGCGTGATGACCTACACCGTGGCGGCGGCCGACGCGCTGGGGAATGAGGCTTTGGGCGATCCGGCGACCTTCGAGGCGCTGGTGGGCGCCGTAGCCAATCTCCAGGCCCTGGTCAACGCCGGCCAGGCTCCTGTTCTGTCCTGGGTTTCTTCGGATGCCACAGCCGTTGGCTTCAACATTTACCGCGATGGAGTTAAACAAAACGATTCGCCTCTCCCGGGCACGAGCTTCACCGACCTCCTTCCTGCACCCGCATCAGGAGTGCGCTATAGCGTGCGTGCGGTGAACCACGCCAGCCAGGAAAGCGCGCCGCGTTCGGTGGATCTCCAGCGGGTCGCCTTGCGGACTTTGGCCAACCGGGCGGCGGATGCGTCCAACAATCCCCTGGTGATGCGTTATTTTGACCAGTTTGAAATCACGGTTTCAAATCTGACCACCACCGGCAGTCTTCCGCTGCGGCAATTGGAATTGCGCCGCACGGTCGGAGGGGCGGAACCCTTGACCATCTCGCGGACGCTCAATCAAAATCTGCCCGCCGGCTCGCGCACGGTTCAATCCATCGTTCTTCCCGCCGCCAAGGTGGTGGCTGGTCAGGCGGTCCAATTGCGGGCGGTTCAGGAAACCGATTTTTCCGGCAGCAGCGCAATCTATCAGCAGACCTTCAATTTCAGCGACTACGCCTCGCTGGGCACCATGGTTCAAGTCACCGCCAATGATGTGCCTCTGGCCGGGGGCCTGGCTTCGTTTGATCTGGAAATTTTTAATCGAGGCTACGCCGACATGAATCTGATCGTCTCCCGGAATAATGGCGCGGATCCGGGCGACATCTACCTGTCGGTAAAGGGCCCCCAGGGCCAGGAAGTCAGCCGCGGAGAGTTCAACGGCGCCCCGGCCGGAACCACTTTCCTGCCCAATGGAATTGGTTACCTCTCCGTGCCTCCCGGCGGATCGCGCCGCGTCACGGTAGCCAACGTCCTCGTGCCCGACGCCCTGGCAACCAACACGGCGGTCACTTTCGAGGGAGGGGTGAGCCACATCTACCACCAACTCGGCGCCGCCTCGCAGATTGAGTCCGGCCCGCTCAGCGGCGCCATGAGCTCCGCCCTGGCGGTGACTGAATACTACGGGACGGCCCAAACGGACAAACCCGGATACGCCAACGAGGAGCCGGTGGTGATCACCGGCCAGGCGATTCAACGTTCGACCGGCCAGCCGCTGCCCAACACGAACTTAAAAATCGGGTTCGCAACGCGCGGATTCCAATGGTACCGCGAAGTTACCACCGATGACGCTGGCAATTACCGGTACGTATTCAACCCCACTCCGGGATTGGGCGGGTTCTTCGCCATCTGGGCGGCGCATCCTCTCGTTTTCGACGTCCTGAATCAGGCCCAGATCGCCGTTTACCGTCTTTATGCGAGCCCGCCGCGTGGCGATCTGCGCATGTCCAAAAATGACTCGCTGGGGTTCTCGATTAACCTCATCAACCCGGGAGATACTCCACTGACCGGCTTCACCTCCAGTTTCCGGGCTTACACCATGTCGGGCACCAATCAGGCGCCGGAGAACCGCCTGCACGGAACGGTGTCATTCCCCGCGGATTTCGGCCTGAGCGCTCGTGAATCACGGACGGTCAACCTGCAAGTCAATGCTGACGCGGATGCTCCGGATAATGCGATGATCGAGTTTACACTGCGTTCAGCGGAGGGCGCCGCCGCGGTATTCACGGGCACGACCACCCTGTTGCCCGCGGTCCCGGTGCTCACAGTGGTCGATCCGGCGGCGGGCTACCTGGAAACCAGCCTGGACCGCGGCGCTATTCTGAGCCGATCCGTCACCGTGATGAATCGCGGACTCAAGGACCTCAAGGGTGTCGAGTTGATTGCCCCCACCAATATCACTTGGATGCTTCCGAACTTGCCCGTGGATTCGGATGGCCGCATCCGCTTGCCGGATCTCGGGGTGGGCCAGTCCAACACCTTCACGGTAGTGTTCACCCCGCCCGAGGCCACCCCGCTGGATTATTACCAGGATCGGATCATCATCAAGGGCACCAACAGTCCGACCGAGTTTGCGGTAAACCTCTACGCGCGCGTCACCTCCGACCAGAAAGGAGCCGTTCAATTCTACGTCGAGAACATTTTGGCCCAACCCGTCCCCAACGCCACCGTGCGGCTGCGCAGTGTGCCTTTGCAAGTCGAATTGGCCCCCGTGACTACGGATGTGAATGGACTGACCACGGTCGGCGATTTGCAGGAAGGCGAGTGGTCCTGGATGCTCACCGCGCCGGGCCATTCCTCGAAAGTGGGAACCGTGAACGTGATTCCCAACCAGACGGTGCAGGTCGCGCCGCCTGAAACCCGGCTGTCCAAGAGTTTGGTGACGGTGAATTTCCGCGTCGAGCCGGTGCCCTACACCGACCGTTACGAGATCAAAATCGAGCAGACCTTTGAAACCCACGTGCCCGTTCCGGTCTTGGTGGTGGATCCCCCTTACAAACGCTTTGAAAACGTTCAGCCTGGCTTCGAGGCAAACTATATCGTGACCGTCAAGAACGAGGGCTTGCAGGAGATGACGGATGTCCATCTCATCGCCGGGGAGCCCGGCTGGGGCGCCCTGACCCCGCTGATCACTTACATTCCGGTCTTGCTGCCGCAGCAGTCGGTGGAGGTGCCCTTCCGGGCCACTTACTTTGGGGATTTGCCTCGTGGCCCGGGAGGTCAGTCACCGCAGTTCAACGGCGATGACTTTGCCGATTGCGCGACGGGAGGCATCAAAGGCCTGATCGACGCTCTGGCCGGGATTCAGGCGATTGCCAACGCGCAGGGCCGGTGTATCTCCGACCAAAGCATGGTGTATATGGCGCAGGGCATTCTGGCAGCCTACGTTCTCTATAACGCGGCTGGTCTGGCCAACCCCGTGACCTTCATTGGGAACTTGCTCAGTTGCCTCGGTCAGCAACTCTTCGCGGGCTTTGGCGACGGCGGAGGAGGAGGAGGGGGGGGCGGCCCGGCGCAAAACGGCGTCGGCAAGTACGGCATGGGCGGGCCGGAATGCTTTGCCGCCGGCACTCAGGTATTGCTGGCCAACGGACAGCATAAAGCCATCGAACTGATCCAGACCAACGACATCGTGCGGACCGGCGAGCGGACGGATGCCCTGGGAGTGGTGACGGAAGTCCATTCGCGTCTGAGTGACAAAGTGCGCGCCATTCGGCTGGAGTCCTCCGAAGGCGCGGGAACCGTGGTGCGCGCCACCAGCGAACACCTCTTCTGGGTGGATGGCAAAGGGTGGACGCCGGCGCGGGATTTAACCACCGCGGACTGGCTGTTCAATGAAGCTGGCCAGCGGGTGCGCGTAGCGGCCAATGATGGACTGAAGCAGGCTTTGCGAGTTCATACCCTTCGCCTCCGGGGTGACTTCGCCTTCTACGCCGGCGGCGTGCTGGTTCATGACATGTGCGGCGTTTGGCCCGAACAATCTTCCCGGGTGGCGATGGAGGCAAACCGATGATTCAACCCAAGACTCACAATTTTTGCATGAACTCCGTCCGCATTGACCGCCTTTTGTCCAGTTCCATTCCGCGCGGCTCGCGAATATGGATCTGGCTGGCATTGCTGCTGCCCCTCGCCGCCTGGAGCCAGCAACAACAGCAGGGCCTTTGCGCCCGCGTCAAAATCGAAATCCTGCAAGAGTTGGCGATCGAACGCATCGGCTTTGAAGCTACCCTCGAAGTCACCGATAACGATGGCGAGGATCCGCTTACGGATTTCTCCGCGGCGTTGACCTTTGAAAATCCCGCCTTTTCCACCAACGGGGTGGTGAACGACGCCTCGTCGTTATTCTTCGTCCAGGCGCCACGCCTGGAGAACATCAATGCCGTCGATGGCACCGGCGTCATCGGAGCAACGAAAAAAGCGGTGGTACGCTGGTTTATCATTCCCAAAATTTCTGCCGGCGGAACCAGCCCCAATGGGGTGCGCTATCGCGTCGGCGCCCGGCTGGCGGGCAAGATTCGGGGGGCGGATATCCCGCCGGACGTGCTTCTGGCCATCCCTGACGACATCTACGTCAAGCCGGAGCCGCAACTCGAAATCACTTACTTCCAGCCGCGCGACGTCCAGGCTGATGACCCGTTCACACCGGCGGTGGAAAGCCCGATCCCGTTCACGATCGGCGTGCTGGTAAAAAACAGCGGTTACGGCATGGCCCGGCAGGTCCGGATCGACTCGCAACAGCCGAAAATTGTGGAAAACCGCCGCAATCTGCTGCTGGTTGCCCAACTGTTGGGCAGCCGTGTGAACGATGCCCCATCGCTGAATCCCAGTTTGCGCGTCGTGCTTGGCGATATTCCGCCGGGCCAAACCCGCAAGGGCGCTTGGGATATGATCACTTCCCTGTCGGGTGAGTTCACCGAATTCAAGGCCTCCTACACCCACGCTTCGGATCTGGGTGGCGAGGAAACCTCGGTCATCAAATCGTTGCAGGCTCATTTCATCGCCCACGAAGTCCTGAATGACCAGCCCGGCCGCGATTCCCTGAAAGATTTTCTGGCTGACACTGATCGCGACGAGGACATGCTGCCCGACGCCCTTTATGAGAGCGAAGGCAACGTGCTGCCGGTCAACACGCTCACCAACGCCACCGTTTCCGGCGCTCCCGGCGCGGGTGGCAGCTTCAGCATCAACCTCATCGCGGATCGCACCGGCTGGGGATATGTGCGCCTGGACGATCCCGGACAAGCCAGACTCGGCATTGCCAGTGTGGTGCGGTCGGACGGAAAAATCCTGAATACCAACAATTACTGGACCAACATTCGCTACGAAAAATTCACGAACAACAAACGCACCTTTCTTAATCTGTTTGACCTCGTGGATTTGAATGCCTACACCTACACCGTCACTTACGCGCCAAGCCTCGTGGACACCAATGCCCCGGTGACCACCATGCACTTCGCCGGCCCGGCCTTCCCGTCCGGCGGCAAGTTCTACATTTCACCCCAGACCCAGATTTATTTCACTGCCGAGGACGAGAGCCCGGTGAACATGTTCTACAATCTAACCAACGGCCCCTTTCATCCTGCCCTGCCCTTCTCGCTCGCCGTCCCGGGTGAATATCCGGTGGCTTTCTACTCGATGGATTTCGCCTCGAATCAAGAAGCGTATCAAACCAACGTGCTGGTCGTGCTGGGGGGCGGAGCGCTGGATTTCGCGACCGTGGATGCCCCTGAGGAACCATTCTTTGTGACCGGGGACGCGCTCTCGGTTCGGCCCGCCCATGCCCCGCTGACCTTCGCCGCGCAGGCCACTGCCAGCCAGGTGGACGCCCGCGTCGAAGTCTTCCGGGGGGTCGCCGTCTGGGCCACAGTCGCCGGAGTGCCCTCTTCGCCCACCGCCAACACCAGCGCTTCGTTGACCATCGCGGGCGATCATGTGGACTATTATTCCTATAGCCTCAATGGCTCCGCGTGGAGCGCCGAACGTCCGATCAGCCAGCCGCTGAGCCTCTCCGGTCTGCCGCCTGGAGAACACACCGTGTGGGTATTGGGCCGCTCCCAATATGGCGGATACCTGGCCGTGTCGAACGCCGTGGCGGTCAATTGGACGGTGGATCCCCTCGCGCCCCCGACCCGCATCACCGGCGCCCCGGCCACTCCCAGCCGCGCGCGCCACGCCGAGCTGAACATCGACGGGGCGGGCGTCACCGCCTGGCGCTGGACCACGAACGTCAGCTATTACCGGGCTCCCGCTCCCGCGCCGGGCTCGTTGAGTCTCCCGCTGGATTTCCCCTTCGCCCAGACGCTGGCCGTTTATGTGCTGGGCGAGACCAACGGCGTATTTCAACCTACGAATGCGCCAACCTCGGTGCGCTGGGATTTCGATCCCCTCTTCGGCTACTCCCAGCCCGGTTTGCCGACCGTGCGCAGCCTGGCGCTCACCAATATCGGCTCCGCGCCGCAAATCTTCGCCTGGGATGGCCGCGATAATGCCGGGGTCGCCTTGCCACCCGGGAGCTATACGCTCCGCGTCACGCTCACGGACCAGTTGGGCCGCACCAACTTTATTACCCGCCTGGCGCAAATCGGCGATCTCTCCGGCGCCTCCACGATCGTGGCGGAAGAAACGCGCGGACCGAAAAACCCCTCGGCGCGCGGACGCTGGGCGATCTGGCAGGATCAAAGCGAAGGAAACCCCCAGATTTATGCGCGCGATCTCGCCTCCAATTTACCCATCGTCAAGGTGACGAATACCACGCTCAGCCAGGAGAACCCCCGCACGGATGGCCGCTATGTGGTTTGGCAGGGACGCCAGCCCAACGGCAATTGGGATGTTTTTCTCGCCGATCTGGCCGGCCCGCCGGCTCCGCAAGCGCTCACCTCAACCCCGGGCATGGATGAAATCAACCCGGTGATTGATTGGCCCTGGGTGATCTGGCAACAACGGGCCTCCGGCAGTTCCGGGCCGTGGCAGTTGCAGGCGCTCAACCTGCTGGCCGGGCCAGGCGCCCCGGTTTGGCCCTCGTCGCAAGATCAACTCGATCCTGCTGTCCAGGCGGGGCGCGTGGTTTGGCAGGACTGGCGCGACGTCGGCCCGGGAGAGATTTATTTCGCCAACCTCGAAACCGGCGAACGCCGGCGGATCACCACCAACACCTTCGGCCAGTATCATCCGGCCATCGATAATCACTGGATCGTGTGGCAGGATAACCGCCATTCCCAAGTGGATCTTTACGGCTTTGATCTCTTGCGCGACGCCGAAATCCGGATCACCAGCACCGCGGAAAATGAGACACGCCCCCGCCTGGACGGCCCGTGGCTGGTCTGTCTGGAAGATTCGCTGGGGCCGTTGACGGCTAATGCGCGGCTCATTCATTTGCCTGAACTCAGCGCGGTGCCCCTGACCCGCACCGCCACCCTCAAGGACCGCCCAACGCTGGCCCAGGGCAAGGTTCTTTGGCTGGACACAACCAACCATGCCGTCAGAATTTTGGCCGCGGAACTTCCGTCGTTCCAGGCGGTTTTTCAAAATCGCAACGCGGTCGTGGTCACTGAGGCCATGGCGGCCTATCAACAGAATGCTTACGCGCTCCTCACCTCGTGGCAGGCGCAGGCAGGGGTGAAGGAAATTACCCAGTACACGTCGCTGCTCCCCGACGTAACCAGCCAGACCGTCGCCTGGAGCGGCGGCGCCCCATCCGGGCCCAATTTTGCCCTGACACCCGGAAGCTTTATCTGGATTAAGTTCGCCAATGCCCAAGTTGTGGACCTGGGCATGAACGAAGCCGGCCCGGTGAACCTGGCCTCGGGCGCCAATGTGCTCAGCTACGCCGGCTTCCCCAGCCAGTACTCGGCTTTCCGGCTTTTGAGCCAGCTCGGCCTTGCCAACACCCGCGCCGTCCGCATGCTCGATTCCGAATCCGGACGCTGGGTCGTCGCCCAGGTGAACGACGGCGGGCTGGCGGGAGTTGATTTTGTCATCCCCCGGATCGCGGTTTTAATCCTGGATTTGGTCAATCCCGTGAACAACTTTTTGCCTCAATGAACACCTCCGCTCTATCTCCTCAGCAAACGCCCGTGGTGCCCGGTCTGGCAGGCGCCTCTTCCTCCGCGCGCATCATTCTCCAGGGCGCGCTGGCCGGGCTGGCCCTGGTTTTCGTGGCCGACGCCCTGGCCATATCTCCGGCGGATCTCCAGCAACAGCTCAACGGGGGCGAGAGCCTGACTCTCATCGATGTGCGCTCCGCCAGTTTGTTCGAGCAAGGCCACATCCCCAATGCCATCAACATTCCGGCCGCCGTGCTCCCGCAAAAGGAGCTGCCTCCGTTGGGCCGGGTGGTGGTGTATGATGACGGTCTGGGTTCGGAAGCCGCGCCAACCGCTGTCGCCGTCTTGAACCGTAAATCCGGCATTGCCGCCGAAGCGCTCGAAGGGGGACTTGCCGCCTGGGAAAGCGCCCAATCCCCGACCACCCGCCCGAGAGGCATGCAACCGGAGGCACTGCCAATGATCACCTACGACCGTCTGAAAAGCGCCTCCGCCGAAGATCTGGTGCTGGTGGATCTGCGCCAGACAGCGGGCCGGGCCGCCCCCAAGGCCGCCGCGGCGGGCGCGCCGCCTCCGTTGACGGATCTGCGAGCTGAGTTTCCCAACGCCCGCATCACTCGCTCCCCCTTCGCCAGCGCCGCCCCAAAAGCAGCGGGAGCCGCGGCCGCAAATTCCCGCCCGCCATTGTTGGTGCTGATTGACGGCGGGGACGGCGCCGCCCAATTAATGGCTCGCGCGCTCAAGGCCAATGGCAACCAACGCTTTGTCATTCTCGCCGGGGGCGAGGAAATCCTGGCCCGGAAAGGCCAGCCGGGCCTCAAACGCACCTCGGCGAGCGTGCTCACGCCGCCCGTCGCCGCCGCTTCCACCAATATCAACAGGTGAGACTATGTTGGGAATGATCATAACCTCGCTCTCCAGAAAACGCGCCGCGGCAGCGGACACGAACCTCGGTCCTGCGGCCAGAGTGGCCTCCGCGGCGTTGGCCGGCCTGCTGCTCGGGATGTCCGCCGAAAGCGCGGACGCCTCGACCAACCTCATGGCCGTCAATGTCACTCCCACCAGCTTTGGCATCCTCTGCGGCTCTTCAATTGCCGCCCCCCAAATCACCATTTATGCCGACGCGCTGGGAGCTACGAACCTCTCCGGCCAACTCGGATTGGAATTATTCCCGCTCCAAACCGGCGATCCCGCCCAAGCCCCGGGTTATGCCCGGCGGCAGGCCCAGGCGGCGTTGCGCAAAAAAATGAAAGGCCGGGGTTACTTGCTGGCGCGCGTGAGCGGTTGCCGGCCGGAGACCGCGTATTATTTTCAAATCACCTCGGCCAGACCGGGAGCCACCCCGATTTCCTACCCGTCCGCGGGGCCTCTGCCCGGAGTAATCACGGAAAAGGAAAACTCATTGGTCCTGGATGACCAACTGCTCGTGCTCGATGTGCCGGGCTTCGACAGTTACGGCCGCGTCGTGACCCTCTCCAACGCCAACGCCAATTATTGTCTGGCCGGAATCGTCGGCGACGGCGCCGGCACCAACCAGGTATTTTTTAATGTGAATGATTTATTCGCCCTGGCAGGCGGAAATTGGGAGATTCCCGGCACCCAGCAGTTTACCGCCGACGTGCTCGGGCTGTACGGACACCCCCACTCAGTCGCGGAATTCACGCTCACTTTTGGCGCGGGCCTGGTCACCGCCGGCAGCACGCATGACTCCATGCGCACGGATTTCCTCACCGTGAGCCTTGGCTCCGCGGTGTTGCAAACCGGCGGCACCACCAATTTCTCAGTCCAATTAACCTCCAGCGCCGAAGTAAGAGACGTTAGTTTTGCGCTGAGCCTCCCTCCGGATGTGGTCGGCAATCTGGCGTGGGAATCATTGGCGCCGGCCTTCGATCCCGCCCTCGCGACCATCACCCCCCAGGGATCGGACGGCTGGCTGCTGCGGCTCGTGGCTCGTCCCGGCCAACCGATTGCCGGCTCCACCCCAGCCGGTCAATTGGCTTTCCACGCCACCGTCCGGCACTCGGCTTTCGTCCCCTTGGTCCCGCAGCCCACGATCGCCGCCCGAACCGACGCCAGCCTGGTGACAAATCTGTTCAGCCAGGCCGGCCGCGCGGTAATCATCGGCGCCGAACCGCTGCTCGAAGCGGGACTCCAATCCGGCGGCGCCCGCACGCTGACCTTGTACGGCAATCCTCCTGCCACCTATGCGCTGGAGTATTCGACCAACCTCCTCGATTCCTCCGGCTGGACGACGCTCCCCACCGGCTTTTCCCTAACGAACCTGATTTTTGAAGTCCCGGGAATAGACCAGTCCGCCAGTCTGATTTTTTATCGTGCTGTCGAGTTGTCCAATCCTTGACCGGCTGATCGAAGACCCGATCTCCGCCCGCCTCAGGGCATGCTGACTCTGAGGCGGTAGAAACGCCCTCCCGCCGGGGGGGAAGGATCCGTCAATCGGATTTCATTGTTGTTGGTGACGAGCACTGCGTTGGGAACCAGCGCCCAGTCCGAAGGAACCAGCGCGGCGGTTTGCCAAAGAGTGTAGGACAAGCCCGGCTGGAAACGGGCGACCACGGTAAAATGCCCGTTGGTTTGGAGTACCCCCGTGATCACCGGCAACGTGGCGAAGGCGGCGTTCACGGCGGCGGCAAAATCAATGCGGCCCCAGCCATACCACATATCCCAACCCGGCGGACCCAGGTCCACCGCAGTGCTTTTGAGCAGTTCGATCACCTCCTCGCCACTCAAAGTCGGATTCACGCTGAAAAGCACCGCCGCCACCCCGCAAAAAAGCGGTGTGGCATAGCTCGTGCCCGAGCCAAAAGCATACCCGCTGTTGGTGGTTGTCGAATAGACCTGCCATCCCGGCGCCGCAAAATCAATGTGATTCCCATAAGCCGACTGGGTATTGTCGGCGGCATCCGTCATGGCGACGCACCAGATGTCCGGTTGATTCGGATAATCCACAAAGACCGGCACGTTCAAACCCGGCATGGCCAGAACTCCCCGGGCATTCCGCCGCAAGAACGCCCCCGCCGCGTTGAGCGCCTCGCTGTTCGCGCCGGTCCAACTGATATTCACCACGCGGATCCCATTGCTGGCGGCCCAATAGACCGCGTCGCACATCTCGCTGGTAAACCCGCTAATGTTGATGGGCACCAAGGCGCAATTCCCCGCCCCGGCCACTCCCACGCCATTATCAACCACTGCGGCCGCCATCCCGGCGCTGAAGGTGGAATGGAGCGCGCCCGCGCTGGCGGTAATCGGCTGGTTCGCCACGATATCCCAGCCGGGACGAACATGAAGCGCGAGATCGGGATGATCCATTTGAAAAGGGGCGTCCACGATAGCAATGCGGACCGAAGCCTCGCCGCGGGCGTGGTTCCAGGCGCCGTAGCTGCCGATTTTCTGGTGGTGCCATTGATTGCCAATCAACGGATCCGTCGGAATAAAAGCTGGTTCTTGCAAAAGGTCCAACTCGGCGAACTCGACATCCGATCGCCGCGCCAGCAGGTGAACCGCCTCCGCCTCCCGACCGGTCTCGGTTCGAATCACCGAGACCAGTTCCTGTTCCTTGAATTTCACCAGCACACACTCGGGATTAAAAAGCGGCAAGGCCCCGGAATTCGGCGCCGGCATCAACTGACGTTGCGGAACACTCAGATAGGCGAGAGTGCTCGCCTCCGGCAGCGGCACCGCCCGCCCGGGAAGATCGGGCCGCATCAACTCGGAAACCAGCGTTAGCGGCGGCCGGCGGCGACCGGAAACTTCCCGAGGCGGCGCGGCGGAAACCTCCGCGGTGAGCGCAAAATGAACCCCGGAGCCGGCGAGAAAAACCACACCTAATAACAACCTGCGAAACGTTTTACACCGGCGTCCCATGCGCAAACCATCGTACCCGGATCCGCCACCACTGGCAATTCAACCCGAACGCTGTGCGGAATGCTGGAAAGACGTAATTGTGCGACTCTGGCGCTTATGCCATAGTGGCGCGAGAGAACGCACCTGCATCCGGTGGAGAATCGCAAACTGTGAGGCTGTGATTATGTTAAACGAAGCTCCGATACTTTTGGCCGAGGACGACGAAAACGACATTTTCCTGATGGGCCGCGCCTTTGAGCGCGCCCGGATTCCCAATCCGCTCTCGATCGTCCGCAACGGACAGGAGGCGATTGATTATCTGGCGGGCGCCGCCAGCTTCAACGACCGCCAGAAATTCCCGCTGCCCGGACTAATGCTGCTGGATCTGAAAATGCCTTGGATGGACGGTTTCGACGTGCTCTCCTGGCTGCGCGGAAAACCGGATTTCGACGACCTGCCGGTGGTGGTATTGACGTCTTCCAAACTGCAATCGGACGTGGATCGCTCGCGTAAACTGGGAGTGTACGATTTCCGGGTCAAGCCGCACGCTTTCGATGATTTAGTGCGCTTGTTGGATGACGTGCGCAAGTGCTGGCTGGATGAACGGTTCAACCGGTTTGTTAAGCCGACTGGCGCAAGCGAAGCGGCCCCAACCTCGGATTCATCAGATTCCTGAGAATAAAGAAAAAAAGCACCTTGACGCCGATTGGCGCTACAGATAGGGTACAACGCTACCGGGTTAGATTAACCATTTGGCCGTTTGGCAAAGGCCGAAAAAGGTTAAACGTTTAATCTTCCCGGATGTGGCATGAACAATTTGGCTCGGCATTTCCATCCCCGAGTTCACTTCAGCCGCCTCCCCGGCGGCTGGACGCTGCAAGTCATTTTCTGTCCGCACTCACAACTACCCCGAACCCTCCCGAAATATGAATAAAACTTTATTCTGCCTGGCGCTCGCTGTGGCGGCCTCGATCACCAGCGCTTCAGCGCAGTCCAAACTCATTCCCCTTGCCGGCTTTGGCGCCAATGGCGACGGCACCATTCGCCCAGGCGATTACCCCTTCCTGACGAGCGACGGCAATCGTTACCAACGTTGCATGGCGTTCAATCCGACCACCGGGCACTTGATCGTGGTTAATCGTTTTCCTCGCGGCAGCGAGACGATTAACGTAATCGACGCGCTCACCGGCGCCTACATTGGTGAGCTGGACCAGTCCTGGCGCACTTTTGGCGGCCTGGCCAGCTTCGTTTATAACTGCGTCGCGGTAGCTGAGGATGGCGCCATCTACGTCGGCAACCTGACCACCAGCGCGACCACCGTCGAATTCATTCTGTATCGGTGGGCCGACGAAGCCAGTATGCAAAGCGTGGTGTACGGACCAGGAAATCCCGCCGGGGAGATTGGCAGCAGCACGCGCTGGGGCGACACCTTGACGGTTCGCGGTGCCGGGTTAGACACGGAGATCCTGATCTCCAACCGGGGGAACCAGATGGCCCTGCTCCGCCCCACCGACGCCAGCCTGACCTTTTTCTCCGCCACGCCGATCAATGTCGCGGTTCCCTCCACGCAGATTGGCTACGCACTGGCGTTTGGGCCCGGCAACACCTGTTGGAATAAAGCCACCTCGGAACAAGGCAGCACTTCCTACTACCTGGGTTTTGACGCCATCGCCGGCAGCGCCACCCCGCTGCTAAGCATCAATAACGCCGGATTCCCCATGCGCGTCGGCGCCCTGGCCTCCCAACTCGCCAGCAACTGGCTGGCGGCGGTCGAATTCACCTCCGGCGCCGATCCCGATCTGATCCGGTTGTATGACATCTCCAATCCTGCCCAGACCCCGGCCTATCTGGATCGCCAACCGGTGGCGGTCTGGACCAACAACAATTCCGTTTATGCGGGCAGCATCACCTTCGGCTACAGCACGAATCTTTACGCGTTGAATGGGGACAACGGAATCGCCGCCTACACGATCACTCCGGGTGAGGAGCCGCGCGAACCGTATATTTTTGGGCAACCGGCCAGCATCGCGACCTACATCTCCTCGAACGCCACCCTGCGGGTGGGCGCCGACGGCTCCGCCACGCTGGCTTACCAATGGCTCAAAAACTCCACCAACATCCCCGGCGCGACCGCCGCATCGCTGACCTTCACTAACTGCGACACGACCGACACGGCGAAATACACCGTGGTGGTCACCAACAACTTCGGCGCCCTCACCAGCGCGGTGGCGGTGCTGACGATCATTCCGAACATCGGCAACGCCACGGTATGGGATCCTTTCGACTACCCTCCCGGATCGAAGTTGGCTGGGCAGGGAGGCTGGGTGCTTAAATCGACGGTGGAAAACGGCGAAATCGAGGAAGGCAGCCTGACGGTGCCCGGCTTGTGGCCCGCTCGCGGCAATCGCTACACCTGGACAGCAAACAACAGCGTCCGCTGGGTTTTCAGCCCGGACAAGACGAACGGGGCGATTTACTTTTCCTTCGCGCTGCGCATGGGACTCGGAGCGAGCTCGGTAGCCAACGAAACCGTCGCCGGTCTGGTGCTGGGCACGGAGGGTAGCACCTTTCCGATGAAGATTAACGTCATGGCGGCCGCGGGCACGCCTCGCCGCTACCAGATCGGCGTTTACAAGGGTACCGGCACCGCCAACGGCTCCCTGGCGCCGGATTGGTTCACCGAAGAAGACACCGTTTTCATCGTGGGCCGCTACACCTTCCGACCGGAGAAAACCAATGATGATAGTTGTGATCTATGGGTCAATCCGGCGCCGGAGACCTTCGGCGAATTGGAGCCGCCTGCGCCCACCCTGGCCGATCAAGGCGCCGGTTCCGCGGATTTTGCTTCGCTGAACGGGTTTTTCTGGCGTTACGGGTCGGGCTATCCCAAGCGCACGACCGATGAATTTCGTCTGGGCTTCACCTGGGCAGACGTGACGCCGCCCGCGCAGCCTCAGATAAAAGCCACGCTGGCGGGCGCCAACGTCATTATCTCCTGGCCCAGCCAGACACCGCCAAGTTTTGCCCTGCAATCCATCCGGGGCCTTGACGACCAGGACGGCTGGCAGTGGGAAAGCACCCCGGTGGTTCTCCAGGGCGACCGCCACACCGTAACCCTGCCGGCCGGAGAACAGGTCAGATTCTTTCGCCTGAAGAAATGACCGTTGCGTCATTGCCAACCAAGCGTCCCACGATGAAAACCGGGAACGGCGGCCGCCAGAATCTGATCGGAAGCCGGGTGGCCTTCACCTTGATTGAGCTGTTGGTGGTGATCGCCATCATTGCCATTCTGGCGGCGCTGTTGCTGCCGGCGTTGACCAAGGCTCGCGAAAAGGCCAAGCGGCTGAACTGCCTGTCCAACATGCGGCAACTCGGCATCGGCTGCCAGCTCTACGCCGTCGATAACAACGGCCAGCTCCTGAACGACACCCGTCAGGCTTCGCCTCCGGCGCACCCCCCGCCCTACTGGCTGAACGATCGCGACGATGTTTCCTGGATGTACCCGGCGTTGATCCCCAACGTGAAAACCTTCCTCTGCCCGGGCACCAAAAATAACATCCGCACCGAAGGCGGCACCGCCTGGATGAACTATTACGGCGACCGGGTGCTGGCTGATCTGGTCAACAACGCCCCGGGCGGCGCCGCGGGCACCAACGGCCACAGCTATGAAATCATCGGCTCGGTTCAGGGAAACAAAGTCAGCCAGCAGTTCTACCAGACTTATGTGGCGCAGCACAACGAGCTG
>JBDHQH010000149.1:0-8150 GCA_039806935.1 Verrucomicrobiota bacterium | reverse complement strand
GCCGAAAGATTTTGCCACCGCCTGGATTTTATGAAACGATTCCCCTTCGACATGAGGCATCCTGAGTTTGGAGAGATCAATCTCGGCGCGGTCACCGGAGCTATCATCGGCGGTATCGGCGGGCTATTCGCCCTGCAGGCAGGGCCGGTGTTCCTGGCGCGCGATCTTTCCTTGTTGTTCTCAACCCCGATTCTCACGCTGCTCAATTGCGTCCTGAGCTGGCTGATTTGCGGTCCGACCGGCTGGGTGATCGGCGGCCAGCTCGGCCCGCGCTTGGCGGCGGGCTTTCATTGGCCCAAAGCCGAGGTCGTGGGCGGAATTGTCGGCGGCCTGATCCCCATCACAGCCCTGGCTTTCTGGGGATTTCAAATGGCCCAATGAACCCGCCTCGGCCAGACCGGTGGGTGCTCATCACCGGCGCCTCGAGTGGATTCGGCGCGGCTGCAGCACGGCATTTTGGCGCAGTCGGCGCCCGTCTCCTGCTCGGGGCCCGGCGGGTGGGCCGGTTGCAAACGGCCGCGCGGGAGGCTCTCGCCGCCGGCGCCGCCGAAGCCCACTTTCACGCCCTTGATGTTTCGCAAACCGCGAGCGTGAACGCTTTCCTCGATTGGGCGCGGACCCTCACCGGCCGCGTGGATGTCCTCGTGAACAATGCCGGCGGAGCGCACGGGCTGGATCCAGTAGCCCAAGGCAGGGATGCTGATTGGGAAACGATAATGCAGACCAACGTGCTCGGATTGCTGCGCGTCACCCGGGCCACCCTGCCCTTGCTGCTCGCCGCCGAAAACGGCTGCATTATCAATATTGGCTCCGTCGCCGGCCACACCGCCTACGAAGGCGGCGCCGCTTACTGCGCAGCCAAAGCCGGCGAGCGGCAAATCACCCGCGCGTTGCGCCTCGAGCTGTGCGGCACCGGCGTCCGCGTGTCCACCATCGATCCCGGCCTGGCGGAAACGGAGTTTTCAAAGGTTCGCTTCAAGGGCGATGAAGAACGCGCCAAACAGGTGTACGCCGGCTTGCAGCCGCTCACCGCCGATGACGTAGCCGAGACGATCCTCTGGGTGGCCGCCCGTCCCCCTCACGTGAACATCGACGAGCTGATCATCAAACCGGTCGATCAAGCGGCCGTTTACAAAATCCATCGCCGCTCTCAATAACCGCCGCGACGGCCGTTTTACCGCTTGGGCGCCGTAATCAGGGGAAAGTCGTCCGTGCGGAACGGAGTTGCGGGCAGCCCTTCCTTATTCCAAAGATTCACCACGGGAAAGTCCGCCCAGCCATAGCGCACCGCCACCGGCGCGGCTACCTGGGGGCTGCCAACCACGATTTGATCACGACCACGGATTTGCGCCGTGGCCCAGACCCATCGGCGATCCGCGCCGCAAATGGCAAAGCCTTTCAGCTCCCCATCGCGCGCCTCCAAACCACGCCCTGCATGGTTGAAGCTCAGGATTACACGGTTCCCTTCGATCTGCATGCCGCGGCAAACCGGGCCCGAGTATTCAATTTTTTCACCGTACGCAATCGCCCGCGCTGCCAGCGCCAGGCGCTCGCCCACCGGCTGCTTTTTGCGCGGATGAATGTCCTTCTCTTCGCCGACATCGGTGATCACCGCCATCCCGACCTTGGGCAGCGCCTTGGTCGCGAGTAATTGCGCATCGCGCAACTCCGCCCAGTCGCTATCTCCGGGCTCATCGCGAATCAGTTTGAAGGGGGCAAGTTGGACGCACAGGAACGGCATCTCGGGTTGCTGCCACACCCGGCGCCAGCAACGAATGAGATCGGGAAAAATCGTCCGATACAGCTCCGCCTGGCCGGCATCATTTTCACCTTGATACCAAATCGCCCCTTTGATCGGGAAGGGAACCAACGGCGCGATCATGCCATCATACAATTCATACCCGCACCAGGGCTGGCGCGGCGGCCGCTCGTGAAAGGCTTTGCCGTCCTTCTCGGCGGCGGCCTTGCGATCCTCGTACGCCCGCTGCGCGGTCTGAAATTCTGCCTGCGCCTCCACGTCTGCCCGCAAAACTTCTTCACGGTACCTCGGATTGATTTCCAGGGAGGCCCGGTTCATCCAGGCGCGCGCGGGTGTCCCTCCCCAATGTGTGCCAATTAACCCCACCGGCGCCTGGCGCGCCTGCTGGATGGCTCTTCCAAAGTAATACCCCACCGCTGAGAATGATCCTGCGCTCTCCGGGGTCAGTATCTGCCAGTGCCCGTCGATCCGCACGGTCGGCGACAGGGTGCGATTGTGCGGCACCTTGAACAGCCGAATTTGCGCGTTGGTTGCCGCGGCGATATCCGCGCCTGACTCGTAGGCGCGCAGCATCGTGAACTCCATGTTCGATTGCCCGCTGCATACCCAAACCTCGCCCACCAGTACATTGGTGAATTGGATGGATTCAGTTTTCGTGGTGATCGAAAGCGTCTCCGGAACCCCGCTGGCTTTGAAAGCCGGCAGGCTGGCTTCCCAGGCGAGGTTTACGGCGGTGACCTTTACGCTTCGCCCGTGAAAACGCACGGTGATCGCCTCCCCGTCGTCCGCCCAGCCCCAAATGCGCAGCGGCGTACCCTGCTGCAAAACCATGTTGTCCGAATACACCGGAGCGACGGTGACAGCGGCCCGCGCCTGCAATGCCAGCACCGTCACGATGACCGAAAAAACCAGGATCCATCGTCGCCCATTCATATTTTTCCGGATTCAGGAAATCTTGATCTGTAGTTTGCTGATTTTGGCGGCGATACCCTTATAGCTTGGGTGCTTGCGGAGTTGGCGCAGATCGGGATCTTTAGCCAGCCATTTGAAATCGGAGTAGCCGAGCCCCAGAGCCTTTTCGAGGCATTCACAAGCCAGGTCAAAATCCCGGTTCAGTGAATAGCTGCACGCCAAATTATAGTAAACCAGCGGATTTCTCGGCTCGAGCCGGGAAAGCTGCTTGTCCACCTCAAGGCTCTGCTCGAACAGGCCGCGTTGCGAATAGTGATCCCCAAGAATCTGCAGCGCATCCACATAATCGGGCGCCCGGCGCACCAGCCCTTCCAGAAAACCGATCCTGGTTTCCAAATCCCGAACTTCCTTGCGGTTCAGCTTCTTACTGCGATTACTGCTCTTTTCCGGCATACAACCATCAAGTTTTTCCAAAGCGGAAGCGGGAAGTCAAGAAGCCCGAACTTTTTTTTCGCAGCAGGCGGGCAAGGTTATTGGCGGCCCGGGAAGTCCCGCAAAAGCCTTTTGTCGGACCACGAAGCCAAGCATATTCAATAATATGAAATGCTTCGTGACCGGAGCGTCCGGTTTCATTGGCGCCAACCTCGCCCATGAGTTGACCGCCCGCGGGCACCGGGTGCTGGCGCTGGCGCGCGCCGGCAGCGATCTGAGGGGACTCGAAGGCGCCCCGGTGGAGTTGGCGACCGGCGATCTCGGCGATCGCCAATGGCTGAAAAAAACCATGACCGGATGCGATTGGTGCTTTCACGTCGCGGCTAGCTATCATCTCTGGCTGCGGGATTACCGCCCCATGTACGCGGCGAACGTGGAGGGCACCCGGAACGTGCTGGAGGCCGCAGCCTCCGCGGGATGCTCGCGCATCGTTTACACCAGCACCGTCGGTTGCATCGGCCTGCCGCGGCCAGTCGCCGGCCGGATGGTTCCCACCAACGAATCCGCTCCCGCCTCGGAAACGCAGATGACCAATCACTACAAGCTTTCCAAATGGCGCGCCGAACAGGTGGCCCTGGAACTGGCGGGCAAGGGTCTGCCGGTGGTGATCGTGAATCCGACCGCCCCCGTCGGCCCCCGCGATGTCAAACCGACCCCAACGGGGCAAATAATCCTCGATTTTCTCAACCGCCAGATGCCCGGTTACATGGACACGGGCTTGAACTGGGTGCATGTTCGAGATGTGGCAACCGGGCATATCCAGGCGGCGGAAAAAGGTGTCGCCGGCGAACGTTACATTCTGGGCCACGCCGACGGCAACTGGACCCTCCAGCAAGCCTTGGCGGCACTGGCGAAAATCACCGGGCTGCCGGCTCCGCGTTTACGGGTGCCGTATGCCGTGGCGCTGGCGGCGGCTTACATGGGGGAAGGGTTGGCGAAATTCACGGGTAAAGCGCCCCGGGCGCCGCTGGCGGGGGTGCGCATGGCCAAATACAAAATGTTTTTCAACCCCGCCAAGGCCATCCAGCAGCTCGGCTTGCCGCAGACTCCGCCCGAGCAGGCGTTGCGCGACGCCGTCGATTGGTTCCGCGCCAATGGCTATGTGCGGCGTGGGTGGCCGGTTCAATCCGCCCAATGAAAACGCTTCCACGGTGGCTTGCGCTCCTGACGGGCGTGATGTCCGTCACCCTGCCGGCCCTCGGCGCGGGTTTTGACCGTGCGGCGATCTACGAAAAAGCGACGAATCTCATTCGCGCCGTTGCCTATCTGAAACCCGCGGAGGTCGTCTCCAACCGGGTTGAAACCCAGCTCGCCCCCCTGGTGCTCCAGCAAGTGCGCGAAGGCGCCAACCTGGAACCCCTTCGGTTCGGAACCTTGCAACCGGGCAACGTGGTGGACGTTTCCCGGCCAGCGATTTATTTCCGCCTCGATTCGGCCGCGATCAGCGGCCGAGTTCACCCGCAAATCACCTATTGTTGGTTCTATCCCCCAACCAAAGCAGCTCCGCGGCGGCTCCGCGTCCAAGGCGTTCGCATCACCCTCGACGCTCACGGCCAGCCGGCCATCTGGGAGATGCTCACGGACGCCTCGGGCGCCCGGTTGATGTTTGTCTCACGCGCGCTGGAAATTCAGGCGCGGAGCGAATATGGCCCGCCGCAGGCAAACCGCCGGTTTTCCGTGGAGCGCGCCGCGGCGCGCGAGGTCGTGGTCCCGCGCATCGTCGAGGACGGGCCGGTGCCGATGGGGCCGATGGTTTATCTCGCTGCCGAGAGCGCGGATCCGCTGACCCTGGCGTGCCGTTGCATGCCCGCCCAGGCCTCGTCAATCCTCTCTCAACAAACCTACGTCTTGCTTGATCTCACCGGGGCGCCGGCTCTCGAGCAAACCCAGCCGGACCTCCACCCCGGGTTGGCCTTTCGGCCGGGAGCGCCAGAACCGGCGCGTGGCCTCGAAGAGATCCTGCGCCTGCCTCGTTCGTTTTGAGGCGGCCTGAAATGGCCCCTTGCCTTTGCGGCGTGCCTCGTAAATATTTCGCCCGCTATGGGACATGTGAAACTGCATATTCCGGGACCGGTCGAAGTCAGCGAAAAAACCTTCAAGGCGTTTTGCTCGCCCATGATCGGACATCGCAGTCAGGCTTTCAAAGATCTCTACGGAAAAATTCAACCGCAGCTTCAACAACTGCTCGCGACCCGTCAATTGGTCTATCTCAGCACTTCCTCCGCCTGGGGCGTGATGGAGGGCGCCCTCCGCAATCTGACCGCCAAAAAGGTGTTGAACTGCATGTGCGGCGCGTTCTCGGACAAATGGTTCGACGTCGCCAAACGCTGCGGGCGGGAAGCGGAGGCGCTGCAAGTGCCGTGGGGCTCCCCGATCCGCGCGGAGGCGGTGGATCAAAAATTATCCACCGGCCAGTTTGACGCCCTCACCCTCATCCATAACGAAACCAGCACCGGCGTGATGAGCCCGTTGGAAGAAATCGCCGCGCTCAAGCAGAAGTACCCGGAGGTGATGTTCATCGTCGATGCCGTCAGCTCCATGACGGCTCTGCCGCTGCGTTTTGACGCCCTTGGCATCGACGTGCTGCTCGCGGGCACGCAAAAGGCGTTCGCCCTGCCGCCCGGAACCTCCGTCTTCGTCTGTTCGCCGGCTGCGCTGCGGAAAGCCGCGCAAGCGAAGGATCGGGGATACTACTTCGATTTCCTCGAATTCCAAAAGAACGCCGAGCAAAACATGACTCCGAGCACCCCCAGCATCGGGCACGTCTTTGCCCTCGCATCCAAACTCGAGGACTTCTTCGCCGAAGGTCTCGAGGCCCGCTACGCGCGGCATCGCCAGACCAACACGATGGTCCGCGAATGGGCCGCCAGACACGGATTCACTCTTTTCCCCGAGGCGGGCGCTGAGTCGATCACGCTCACCTGCGTAAACAACGGCGCCAAACCCGGCGGACGAACCGTGGACGTGCCCCAATTGCAAAAGCTCGTCAAGGAGCAGGGGTTTCTGATCGACGGCGGTTACGGAAAAATCAAGGGAAAGACCTTCCGCGTCTCCAACATGGGAGATGAAACCCCCGAGTCCATGGCCCCGCTCCTGAAAGCAATGGATTCGGCCATGGAGCGGCTCTAAGCACGCCTCTCCCGAGGCGGAACCTGCCGGGATCCGGGTGGGCCTCCTCCCGAAGTCGCCCCCGGGCAAAACAGGGCGGCCGAAGCCGCCTGTCGAAAATAACGGTTAGGCGCGCCTCGCATGGCGCGCGGATTCTTACGCCGCCGGCGCTGGAGCGGCCGCGGCTGCGGCGGGCTTTCTGGCCTGACCCGCCCCTTTCTTGCGCTTCAGATAGGCCTGACGACGCTTGCGTTTCACTGCCTTGTTGTACTGCTTGCTCATAGTTCTTTACTTCGTGAAGCTAATTCGATTCTTATGCCTACTATGAAGTGTTGGTGGAACCGGTTCAATATCTATTTGGCGCTGACGCTAACGGTGCTGTTCGGCTGGGGGTGCGCCAGCCCCGAAAAGAGCCGCCAGAAGCAACTCAGCACCCTGCGGCTGCATGTCGAGTCGCGCGGCGAAGTGGCCGACCGCGCCATTCAGGTCCCGATTTATCGCCAGGATCCCGTGATGATCACGGTCGAAAGGGGATTCTTCCTGAGCGAGGGCAACGTGAAGCACGCCGAGGTGGTGAGTGAAACCGGCGGCTTCGTTTTACGCATCGAATTCGATCGCCGCGGCGCCTGGCTGCTCGAACAATACACGGCGGACAACCGCGGACGACATCTGGTGATCCTCAGCCAGTTTGCCAATCCGGAGAATCCCAAGGAAAAGTTACAACGGTGGCTCGCCGCTCCGTTGATCACCCAGCGCGTTACGAACGGCATCCTGGTCTTCACGCCCGACACCACCCGCGCGGAGGCTGAGCAGATCGCCATCGGCCTCAACAACGTTGCCAAGAAGGCAGATTCCGAGGAAGCCAAAGTCTGACCCCGCGGCGCTTCAGTTGTCGCTGAGCTTCTTCATGGCGGACTGGATCCGACGATAATCCGGCAGTTCGGCGGCCGAGGGACGCTGGCCGAGGTAGGAGAAGATTTTGGGCGCTTTCCAGCGCCAGTGCTCGACATGGCCGTCCGCAAAAGAGAGGTTGGCTCCCTGGCCGTGCCGGTCGCTCGGCATGTCAAACCACATGTCCGGCCAGTAGGAGAAATCCACCGGGTTGCCGAACTGAGCGTCCAACAGAGTATCCGCGTGCTCATCGATGAACACGAACAACCGCGTGGGCGGCGGCCGGACAATCAGGCTGAACTTGCTCCAGGCGGGCAGCGCGTTCACGGGCGGCGGCATGGTATCGAGAAATTCGGGGTAGCCGTTGACCGACTGGCTCATGTTGTAGCTGCGATTGCGCAACCGGGGGAGTTTTTCGCCGACGGCCGTTTCGATGGTGGAAAGATCCGCGGGACAATGGTAAATGGCCGCCGAGCGGTTGTAGGGGAATAAAAGACCCTTCTCGAGATCGATGGTATCCATGTCGGTCCGCGGGTGATCTGGGCACCACGAAACACCGCCCGAAATCGAGCCTCCGTTCAACGACATGATCGAATTGTTCGGCGGCAGGCGATCGTTGAAATCCGTGGCGTAGAGTTGAAAGCAAACTTGGAGTTGCCTCAAGTTACTCAGGCAATGGACGGTCCTGGATTTCTCCTTCGAACGGGCGAGCGCCGGAAGGAGCAGGGCCGCGAGGATCACGACGATCCCAATGACCACCAGCAATTCAATCAGCGTGAATCCCACCCGGACCTTTTGCCCTGGATGGGCCTCCGCCGGACGCCGCTCGCTGATGTGCGCCTTCATTGTTCCGCCGGGTTTGAGGACGCATGAAACATAGCCGCCGGACGCGACGAACGCCAGCGCTGAATTGGCGGTAATTCCCGGCGTCCGGCGCGGATGATCGCCATCGTTTAGCCGCGGCTTAATCCTGGGCCGCCGGACCGGC
>JBDHQH010000148.1:0-8197 GCA_039806935.1 Verrucomicrobiota bacterium | reverse complement strand
CTCCGCAATTCATCCCGGGTCAAGACCATGCGAGCCAATGTACCAGAGCCAGGCGCTTTTGCACCGGCAAAGTGAGCGGCAAAACCGGGCCTGGCCGCCGCCGGATTCCGGGAAAATACGCCATTTGGGGGATGGACGGCCGGAGCGGACTCGGCTAAACCGCAGAGGATCAATTATACCTTTACTGATGGGAGAGCAACGAACAGGAAACTTATGAAAAGAACGCGAACTTGGAAACTCGCCGTCAGCCTGCTCGGTCTGGCAGCGGCCACCCTGGCGTCCGCGCCGGCGCAATCCACGAACTTCATCGTGGACCAGTTTGACACCAGCGCGGCGGGATTGGCCAATGCCGGCTGGGGGACAACGGCTACGACCCTCATTTGGGATGAAGCGGTGAATCAAACCACGACGCTGGGACCCAACGCGGCGAATTCCGGCTCCGCCTACTGGTCCACGGATTGGTCGGGAACGCCCGGCGGCTCGGATCAAGTGATGGTGAATCGCCGTTTTCCCGGCAGCGCGGTGCTGAACCTGGTGAATTACACCAACGTCAGCTTTGACATTCGCTTTGACCCCGCCTCGGCGACGGACGGCAAGGGCGGCTTTGGCGTTGTGCAAATCATCTGGACTCCCCAGTCGGACGGCTGGGCGAGCACCTATCAGGGCGCCGCCGCCTTCTACGAGACGAACACGGGTTGGATCCATGTGGAGATGCCCTTTGACGCCTCCGCCAACCCGAAGCTGGCCGCCGTGACCCATGTCGGCTTTAAGATTCAACAGGCCTACACCGGGGCGGCCCTTTCCGGCGTCACCCGCTTTTGGATTGACAACGTGATTTTGCATGGACGGGCGGCGGCGATTCCCCCGCCGGCGGTCTCGCTCAAGCCGGTCACCACTCCGCCGGGGCTGATGACGCTGTCACCCGGCGGCGGGAACGGCTATCGCCGCGGGATGATCCGCACCCTGGATCCCTATTTCGGCCTGCCCCATTATGCCTGGCTGGCGCGGGGCGCGGAGCCGGTGACGTACTCGATCACCATTGCGAGCTATCCGCCGGGTTACAGCGCGATGCAGTCGCAGATTTTCCTCGTGCCCGAGGGCGGCGACGACAGTTCGATCGATTGGTCGGCGCCGACGGTGCTCGTCCTGGATATCCGGGATCTGCAGGATGGCACGGCGGCGGCGGTATTTCGTTACAAGACCAATCACCCCGCCGCGAACGCCTCGGATTATGTGCCCGCCACGCTGATTTGTTCAAACGGGGTGCTGGGCGCCTGGAGCATGAGCTTCCGCAACGACACGGAGGTGACCGTCACCGCGCCGAACGGGGCGAGCACCAACTTCACGATCCCGCAGGCGGTGGCGGACGAGTTTTACGACCCGTTGACCGTCTATTTCGGCAATCAACAGAACGGCGCGGGCAATGCGGGCAAAGCCGCCACTTACTCGCGGGTGAAAATCTCGGGGGCGCTTTCGGCGGACCTGGACGAGACCTTTGGCGGTTCGGAGTTGAATCCGGATCCGAACCCGGCGATGGCGCTTTGGAAGGTGGTGGCGGAAATGCCGGGCTGCGTGCTGCTGGTCCGGCCGGATCACAAATGGTGGGCCAACTGGACGATCCCCGCGGATGGTTTCGCACTCGAGGGGCGGGCGGATTTGGCCGCGGGCGGCTGGGCGACCAATCCCCAATGGACGAATGTGATCAAGACCGCCCGGGATAACCGCATGCTGCTGCCCGAGAGCAGCCTGCCCTCGGCCACGAGGAGTTTCTTCCGCCTGGTGAAACCGGGCACTTGAGGAAGGGTGGGCCGGCGCCGGCAAGGGCATCCGCGCCGGTCGGAAGGCCGCGGCGGCTTTCCGGCTCCGCGTTTCCCGCGTGAATTTGGCCGGGGTTTGGGTTAGCATCGCGCCATGCGTCGGACATCACTGGCCAGCGTCGCCGGTCGGGGGGTTGCCTCGGGGCTGGTGTTGGCTGCCGGGCTGGCGGCCGCGGAAATTGTCGCGACGAATTTGCAACAGTTGCAACAACTGGCGGCGCCCGGGCAAAGCGTCACCGCGCGCATCCGGCTGCAAGGCGTGGTTTGCTGGAGCCGGCCCGGCGGCGGACAAATCATCCTGCAAGACAACACCGGCGCGGTGATCGCCGAAGCCGATCCAACCCAGGCGGTGTTGCCCCGCGGGGCGGTGATCGAGCTGGAGGGGCTGGGGACCGGGGCGCATCGGGGGGAGGGCTTTTGCCTGGGCAAGGCCTGGTGCGTCAATCGCGACCCGACCGCCGCCGGGCAGCCGGCGACCGGCTCGGTGTTTTTGGCGCAGGGAAGGCACCCGTTTCAGGTGGGCTGGTTCAGCCGCGAGGACACGAACGTCCTGGAGCTAAGCTGCGAGGGGCCGGGGCTGCCGCGGCAGACTGCGCCGGATGGGGCCTGGTGCCGGCCGCGGGAGGGCGCGTCCGGGTGGACGCCCGGCCTGCGGTGGCGTTGCTTCGAGGGGGCGTGGTGGCAAATTCCCGATTTTGACCGCTTGCGGCCCCGGCAGACAGGGACGGCGGCCAATCTCGATCCGGGTGTCCGGAGCCGGGACCAGTATGTGGCCGTGTGTTACGACGGCTGGTTCGAGGCGCCGCGCTCCGGTCACTACACGTTTGCGCTCACCTCCGGCGGCGGGAGCCAGTTGCTCGTGGGCCTGCCGCGGGCCCGGGTGGTGGGCCGCGTGCCGCCGCCGGCTCCGAGGCGGATGGCGTTGGGGCAAACCCTGCCGGCTTCGCCCGAGGGGTTTTGGGCCGTGATGGAGGGCCGGGCGGATTTCGTCAGCCGCGGGCCGGGGGGCCGGGTCGCCCTGACGCTGGTCTCGGGCACCGGCAGCGTGGCGGCGGAGCTGGAGGACGATCCGGAGGGCCGGGCGGAAGGGTGGGGCGGCGCGCGGCTGCGCGCCACGGGTGTTTGCTGGGGGGCGGCCACCCTGGACGGGCACTGGATTCCCGGGCGGCTGTGGGTGCCGGAGGCGGGGCTGATCGAGACGATCGGCGAGGCGGAGGCGTCCGGCGGGGCCGGGAGCGGCCCGCGGTTGCGCGCGGTGGCGGAGATCAAGCACCTCGGGCGCGCGGAGGCGATGCAAGGCCAGGTGGTGAGGATTCGCGGGGTGGTCACCTGGGCCGATCACCGGGCGGTGGTGTTGCAGGATGCCACCGCGGGCATTTTCGTGGACGAGATTCGGATGGCGGACAGCTACCATCAGCGGGTGGGCGAGCAGTGGGAGGTGGAGGGGGTGACGGTGGCGCAGTTCTCGCCGATGATTCACGCGCGGCGGGTGACGCGGCTGGGCCGCGGGGTGCTGCCCGAGCCCGTCCGGCCGACCTGGGCCCAGTTGATGAACGGAAGCCTGGACGCTCATTATGTCGAGTTGCGGGGTCTTGCCTCCGCCGTCGAGTCGAACCGGCTGACGCTGTGGGTCAGCGGCGGCCAACTGCAAGTTCAACTGCGGGAGAACGCGGGTGAAGACGTCCAGCGTTGCGAGGGGGCGCTGGTCCGCCTTCGCGGCTGTTTGTGGGCCGTGAAAGACGAGGTCACTCATATCCTGAAAACCGGCGAGGTGCAGTTGCGCTCGGCGGCCATCCACCTTGACGAGCCGGCGCCGGAGTATCCGTTTGATTTGCCGCGCAAGCGCGTGGCCGAGCTGCTGCTTTTCGACGCGCAGGCGGCCGTGCTGAAGCCGGTGAAAGTCACCGGGCAGGTGCTCCATGTCCGGGCGGAGGAATCGTTTTTGATGGACGACGCCAACGGCTTGCGGTTCGTGCCGCGGACCGCGGGTTCGGTCGCCGCGGGGGACCGGGTCGAGGTGGTGGGTTTTCCCGAGCTGGGCGGCCCTTCGCCGGTGCTGCGCGAGGCGCTCGTGAGGCGCATCGGCCGCGAGGAGTTGCCGGCCCCGCGGAGACTGATCGGCGCGGGCTGGTCTCTGGAGGGGCTGGACGCCACCCGGGTGCGGTTGGAGGCGCTGCTGTTGAACCTCAGCCAGGATTCGCGGGATCAAGTGCTGGGCTTGCAGGCGGGCCCCCGGGTGTTTGTGGCGCGGCTGCCGTCGGGGGCGGGCGGGCGGCTGCCGCTTCCAGCCGGCAGCCGGCTGGAGCTGACCGGGACGCTGGCGGCGCAGGGGCGGGAGCGGGCGGGGCGGGCGGAGGCCTTCGAGTTGCTGCTGGCCTCGCCGGCGGATATCCGGCTGCTGGCCCGGCCGGTCTGGGCCACGTTGCGCCAGATGATGGCGGTGGCCGGGGCCTTGACCGCCGTGCTGTTGCTGGCGCTGGTGTGGATCAGCCTTTTGCGCCGGCAGGTCGAGCAGCGCACCGCGCAGCTAGGCGTGGAAATTCAGGAACGCGAGCGCGGGGAGAAACGGCGGGCCCTCGAGGCCGAGCGCGCGCGGATCGCGCGCGATTTGCACGACGACCTGGGCTCGAGCCTGACGGAGATCAGCCTGCTGGCGGACGCGGGCCTGGGGCAGCCGCCCTCGGTCGAGCGGGCGGCGAGCCGGTTTGGGGCGATTGGCGCCAAAGCGCGCGCATTGGTGCAGGCGCTGGACGTGATCGTCTGGCTGGTGAACCCGAGCAAGGATTCGCTCCCCTTTCTGGCGGGTTATCTGGGGAGTTACGCCGAGGAATACCTCGGGGCCTCGGGGGTGAATTGCCGGCTGAAAATCCCGCTGGATCTGCCCGCCGTGCGGTTGAGCGCCGACGTCCGGCATAACCTGTTTCTGGCCGTCAAGGAGGTGTTGCACAACCTCGTCCGCCACGCCCACGCCAGCGAGGCGAGGATCCAGTTTAACTCGCACGGCGGCGCCCTCGAGATCGCGATCACCGACGACGGGCGGGGTTTTGATCCCGCGGCGCCGGCCGAGGGCAACGGGCTGGCGAATTTGCGCCAGCGCCTGGCGGGGATCGGCGGGCGCTGCGAAATCGCCTCCCAGCCGGGCGCGGGCGCCTCGATTCGCCTGTCGCTGCCGCTGCCCGCGCCGCCGGAGGCCTGAAGCCATGATCACGGTCGCCATCGTGGAAGACAACCAGACGGTACGCAACACGCTCGCCGAATTGATCGGGGCGACCCCGGGTTACCGCTGCGTCTGCCGCTGCGCCACCGCCAAGGAGGCGATGTTGGAAATCCCGCGGCTGCAGCCCGAGGTGGTGTTGATGGACATCCATCTGCCCGGCGAATCGGGCATTTCCTGCACCGCGCGGCTCAAGGCGCGGATGCCCGAGGCGCAGGTGATCATCCTGACGGTGTACAAGGATACCGAGCTTATTTTGCGCGCGTTGAAAGCCGGCGCCAGCGGTTACCTGCTGAAGCGATCCCCGACCGACGCGGTGCTGCGGGCCATCGCCGAGGTGCGCTCCGGCGGCGCGCCCATGACGGGCGAGATCGCCCGCCTGGTCGTGCAATCGCTCCAGGCTCCGCCCGCCGGCGGTCTCGCCGGGCAGGGACTCTCGCGGCGCGAGGCCGAAATCCTCGGCCTGCTTTCCGAGGGCATCACCAACAAGGAAATCGCGGTGCGCCTCGGGATCAGCGCCGAAACGGTGCGCACGCATTTGGGCCGGATTTATGAGAAACTGCATGTGCAGGGGCGCACGGAAGCCGTGACCAAGTATTTGAAAGCGGGTGGCAATGTCTAGAAATCGACCTGAGAATTCGAGAGCCGGAGGGCGCGGCGCGGCGCTGACGGCGGGACTGGCCGGACTGGCGGTTTGCGCCCACGCCGGGCTGGAGATCATTCCGTTGGATTCCGCGCGGCCCTGGCAACCGGTCGAGTTTCGCCTGACGGGGGCGCCCGCCGCGGCCAATCCATTTGATCCCGAGGCGATCCAGGTCAACGCCGTTTTTACGCCTCCGGGCGGCGATCCCGTGCGCGTGCCGGCCTTTTGGTTCCAGGACTACACGCGGCGGCTCTCCGGCGGGAGCGAGGTCCTGACTCCGCTCGGCTCTCCGGAATGGCGGCTGCGCTACACCCCGCCGCGCGTCGGCGTCTATTCCGTCTCGATCTCGGTGCTTACCAACGGCGCGGCCAGCGGGAGCCCGGCGCTCAGCCAGTTTGCCGTCACCGGCGATCCGCCCGCCCGCACGGGTTTCGCGCGGGTCGCCGCCGAAGGGCAGTATTTCGAGACCGGCGACGGGCGGGCGCTGCCGTTGATCGGCGCGAACGTCTGCTGGCATGGCGCGCGCGGGACGTATGATTACGATGATTGGTTTGGCGCCCTGCGGGAGGCAGGTGAAAACTATGCCCGGCTGTGGATGTGCCCGTGGTCGTTCGGGCTGGAGACGGAGGCAAACTCGCTCAATCGCTACCGCCTCGAGGCGGCGTGGCGGTTGGACCAGGTGCTGCGGCTGGCGGAGCGCTGCGGCATCTACCTGGAGCTGTGCCTCGATTACCACGGCATGTTCGCCGTCGAACCCGATTACTGGGGCGGCAACAATTACTGGTCCGCCAATCCCTACAACCTCGCCAACGGCGGTCCCTGCGCCGCGCCGAACGACTTTTTCACCAACCCCGCCGCCCGGGTGCTGTATCAAAAGCGCCTGCGCTACCTGGCGGCCCGTTACGGCGCCAGTCCGAACCTGCTGGGCTGGCAGTTCTTCAACGAGATTGACAATGTCTATTCCCTGTTGAACGCCGCCGACGTAGCCGCCTGGCATGCCGCCATGGGTGATTGGCTGCGCGCCAACGATCCGTTCGGCCATTTGCTGACCACCAGCTTCACCTACGCCGAAGCGCATCCAGAGCTCTGGTCGTTGCCGCAGATCGATTACGTCTGCGCCCACGCTTACGGCCCGGACCGGCCGGCCGCCAGTCTCAGCGCCATGGTGCAAAGCTTGCGAAAGAAATACGGCAAGCCCGTGCTCATCGACGAATACGGCACCAGTTGGCAGGGCTGGAACAAAGCCGCCGATCCTTATCTGCGCGGGCTGCGACAGGGCCTCTGGGGCGGGGCGCTGGGCGGCTCGGCGGGCACGGCGATGCCCTGGTGGTGGCAGGATCTGCACCGGGACCGCGCGTATCCGGTTTTCGCCGCGCTCGGGCAAATCCTGGGGCGCACCGGCTGGGGCCGCGGCGGATGGACGAATCTCGAATTCCGCGCCTCGCTCACCCCGCCGGCCCTGGTGGGCGAACCGCTGGCGAACGGCGCGCCGTTCGAAATCACGCTGCCTTTATCCAGCGGCTGGGGGATCCTGGCGCCGGGGGAACTCGCCGTGCCGAATCCGGGGGCCGCCAACTATTCGGCCCGGACGCTCAACAGCTTCGTTCACGGATCCACTCACGCGGAGCTGCGCACCCCGTTCCGCTTGAGCGCCTGGTTCACGAACAACGCCCGCCTGGTAATGCATTTGAACTCGGTCTCGTGGAATTCCGCGCTCGTGGTGCGCGTGGATGGCCAGCAACTTTACCGGACCAACCTCGCCAACCTGGATGGCGCCTACGCGGTCACCAATGAATACAATCTGGACCTGGCCGTGCCGCTTCCAGTTGGCCGGCACCGGGTCGAGATTGTGAACCTCGGCGCGGACTGGTTTTATCTGGATTGGGTGCGGCTCGAGCGGGTTTTGCCCGCCGCTTATCTCGACGATTGGCGTCCGTCCGCCGGGGCGATCGGCCGGCGCGGCGCACGCGAGGCGCTGCTGTATGTCGTGGCGCCGGGCGCCGATTTTCCCGGCGGCGCGACCGTCGCCTCGCTTCCGGTGGAAACGGGGCAAAGCGTGACCCTCACGAACTGCCCGGCCGGCCAGTACCATGCCGAATGGTACGATCCCGCCACCGCGAATCCCGCCGGGCGCACCCAAGCGGCGGCGACGAATGGATCGTTGACGCTGCCGCTGCCCGATTTCGAGGTGGACCTGGCGGGCATCCTCTATCCGCCGCCAAGCTTGACCCTGCTGGGCCAGGATGCATCCTCGGGCTTTGAACTGCGGCTGGAGTCCGAAACCGGCGGCCGTTACTGGATCGAAACCTCCACCAACCTGTCCGTCTGGCTGCCCCTGCTGCGCCTCACGAACGACTCGGGCACGGCGTGGGTGCGTGATGCCAATGCCCCCTCCGCTCCGGCCAGATTCTACCGCGCCCGCCAGGGACCGTGACTTCGGAATGGCGCGCGCGCGCGTTTAGGCCGGGGGCGGGACCGTGGCGCTCCGTTCGCTCTGGCCCGCCACCGCGGCCAGGGCAATCA
>JBDHQH010000147.1:0-8241 GCA_039806935.1 Verrucomicrobiota bacterium | reverse complement strand
CCAGGTTCCCGAGTTGGTGACGATGCCCCCGTCCGGGTAGTTGAAATCGTCGCTGAGGATGACGCCCGCGTGGGCGGCGGCGGCGGCGGCCAGGAGGGCCAGGGTGAGGAGTGGTTTTTTCATACAGGGTTTGTGTGAGGGTTTTAATTGGGGGTCGTTGGGCTGGGGTACCAGTACATCTTGCGGTCGATGGACCATTCGGTGGCGGCGACGTTGGATTCGTCCACGGTGCGCATGAATTCGTTGGTGCGCGCCGAGCGGGCGCTGCCGTCGGTCATGCAGAAATTGCCGCGGCCATCGTGGCGGCCCACGGCGTATTGGCCGGTGACGTTGGATTGCGACACGTTTTTGTTATTGGGCGAGTTCGGGTCGGGCTCGGCGACCAGGATGGTATCGGAGGGTTTGAAAACCTGGGAGAGGCGGGTCTGGCTGGTGCCGGCGGCGCGGGTGCCTTTATTGATGCAGAGCCGGCCGTTTTCGCCGTACATGAAAAAAGCTTTGGTGACGATGGGGGGATCTTTGAAACCGTTGTTCGGGTCGGGCCGGGGGCAGGCCGGGCAGGAGTAGAGGCTGCGGGTGCCGGGCACGGGGGAGGCGAGGGGCGTGGCGCCGTAAAGATTGGTCAGCGCCGGCTGGCTGATGGTCGGGGCGACGAGGTTGTACCAGGCATCGGCGTTCTCGGGCTGCTGGATCATGGCCGCGACGTTGCCTTCTTCGGGCACTTTATCATCCGTATCGTCGGCGTACATCTTGAAGGCCAGCCCCCACTGCTTCATGTTGCTGAGGCAATTGGTGGTTTGGGCCCGGCTCTTGGCTTTGGAGAGCGCGGGCAGCAGCATGGCCGCCAGGATGGCGATAATGGCGATGACCACCAGGAGCTCGATGAGGGTGAATGCGCGAAGGCAGCGGGCGGCGCGGCGGGGTATCGGGGTCGGAGCGGGCATATGCTTGGGCACGGTAACCCGGCCTGGCCGGGGCTTCTTTTCAGCGTTTGTCAAACCATTGCGACTTTCAGAACCATCGCAATTTTAAGAGGCAGTCCGCGAAGGGCAAGGTTTTGTTTGCGTTCAAAACGCGAACTTCATTGCGATGGGCAAAGTCAGGCGCTTGAGTCCTTGGCGCGCATTGCCTAGATTGGCGGTCTGATGAGTGAGGCATTGGACGAGCAGGTGCGGCAGGCGGCCACCTGGATCAATCGGTTGCGCGCCGAGGTAGGGCGGGTGATCGTGGGCCAGGAACAGTTGGTGGAGCGGCTCCTGGTGGGGCTGCTGGCCAACGGGCATGTGCTGCTCGAGGGGGTGCCCGGACTGGCTAAAACCCTCTCCGTGCGCACTTTGGCCGCGGCGATTCACGCCTCGTTCCACCGCATCCAGTTCACCCCCGACCTCCTGCCGGCGGACATTGTCGGAACGCTGATATACAGCCCTCAGGATGGCAAGTACCACGCGACCAAGGGGCCGGTTTTCGCCAATTTCGTGCTGGCGGACGAAATCAACCGCGCGCCGGCCAAGGTGCAGTCGGCGCTGCTCGAGACGATGCAGGAGCGGCAGGTGACCCTCGGCGGCGAGACGATGCCCCTGCCGTCGCCGTTTTTGGTGCTGGCGACGGAGAATCCCATTGACCAGGAGGGCACCTACCCGCTGCCCGAGGCCCAGGTGGACCGGTTCATGTTCAAGGTGCTGCTGGATTACCCCTCGTTCGAGGAGGAACGCCGGATCCTGGACCGGATGGCGTTTACGACGCCGGAAATCCACGCCGAGCCGGTGATCGAGCTGGGGGAGATCGCCCGGACGCGCAAACTGGTGGACCAGATCCATGTGGACGAGAAAATCCGCGAGTATATCGTCCATCTGGTCTTCGCCACGCGCCGGCCGGAGCAATACCAACTGGACATCAAACACTACATCCAGTTCGGCGCGTCGCCGCGGGCGACGATTTTCCTGACGCTGGCGGCCAAGGCCTGGGCGCTGCTGCAAGGCCGCGCCTACGTGACCCCCGAGGATGTGAAGAGCATCGGACCCGACGTCCTGCGGCATCGCGTCATTCTCACCTACGAGGCTGAGGCGCAGGCGGTGACGACCGACGCGCTCGTCCGGCAAATCCTAAACACCGTGCCCGTTCCCTGAGCCGCTCGTTCGCCCTCATGACCCTCGCCGAACTGCTTGCCACCGTGCGCCGTCTCGAGGCGCGCACCCACCGGCTGGTCAATGACACGATGGTGGGCGCCTACCTCAGCCATTTCAAGGGACGCGGGATGGATTTCGAGGAGCTGCGCGAGTACATCCCCGGCGACGAGGTGCGGGACATTGATTGGAACGTCACCTATCGGATGGGCCGGCCGTTTGTGAAGCGCTACCGGGAGGAGCGCGAGCTGACGGTGGTGCTGGCGGTGGACGTCTCGGGATCTTCGCGGTTCGGCTCGGGCCGGCGTTCCAAGCGCGAGTTTGCCGCCGAAATCGCCGCCTCGCTCGCCTTCGCCGCGTCGCGCAGCAGCGATAAAGTGGCGTTGTTGCTGTTCTCGGATCAGGTGGAGCTGTTCCTCCCGCCGCGCAAAGGCCGGCGCCACATCCTGCGCCTGCTGCGCGAGCTGATCTCGTTTCAGCCCAGGCGCCGGGGCACGCGAGTGCCCGAGGCGCTCGGTTTCCTGAATCATGTCCTGCACCGGCGCGCCATCGTTTTTCTGCTGACGGATTTTCTCCATAACTTCGGGGCGTCCCGGCAGGCGCCGGGCAACGGGCGCTCGACTTTCGAGGAGCTCGGGTTGACCAATGCCCGGCATGACCTGGTATGCATCCACCTGCACGATCCGCTGGAGAGCGCGCTGCCGGCGGCGGGGTTGGTGACCCTCGAGGATGCGGAAACGGGCGAGTTGCTCGAGCTGGACTCGAACCGGCCGGCGGTGCGGAGCCGCTTCGCGGAGACGAATCAGGCCCGGCTGGCCGAGCTGGATCGCGCCCTGCGGCGCGCGGGTGTGGATACCTTGCGCCTCAGCGCGCGGGAGGATTTCGGCGCGGCGTTGCAGCGGTTTTTCGACACCCGGCGCGGCAGGAGGGGAGGATGAGCGAAGGCGCCCGCATCGGCGGACGCGGGTGGGCCGCGGCGGGGATCCTGGCGGCGCTGCTGGCCGCGGCCTTTGTTTCGCCGCCCGCGGCGGACGAGGCGATCCCGCCGCTGCGGCCGCCGCGGGCCGAGCTGCCGCCGGGTTTTTGGGAACAGCACGGGCGCGGAGTGGCGCTGTCCGGCGGGCTCGTCCTGGCCCTCGCAGCCGCCGCCTTCTGGCGGCTGGCGCGTCCGCGTCCGCGGCCAGCCGCCGCGCCGGCGGTCGAGGCGCGCGAGCGGCTGCGCTCGCTTGAGGGCGAGCCGGAGACGCCGGTAAGCCTGACGCGGATCACCCGCTGCCTCCGGCATTACCTGGTCCGCTCTTTCGGGCTGCCGATCGCGGAGCCGACCAGCGCGGAATTGACGGCGCTGCTGCGGCGCTCGGGCGGGGCGGCGGCGGAGTTGTCCGGGCCGGTAGCCGCGTTTCTCGCGGAATGTGACCGCCGCAAATTTGCCCCCGGAGCGGGCGCGGGGGGAGCCGCCGCGCGGCAGGCGCTGGAGTTGATTGAAACCGCGGAAACCCGGCTGGCCGCGCCGCTGCCGCCCCGCGGCGCCGCCGCCTCATGATGCCGGGCAACTTTGAATTTCAGCACCCGTGGGTGCTGGCGTGGCTGGCCCTGCTGCCGATCTACGCTTTCCTGCGGGGCCGGGCGGGCCGGCTCTCGGCGCTGCTCTTTCCCAGCGCGGAGCTCGCGCGGGCGGCGGGGGCCGCGGCGCGCTCGGCGGCGGGGCGGCTGCTGGTGTTTTTGCGGTTGCTGACGGTGGCGCTGCTGATTGTCGCGCTGGCCGGGCCGCGCTTTGCCAACGACCACACCGAAACCGAGGCCAGCGGCGTGGACATCATGCTGGTGCTGGATCTTTCGTGGTCCATGATGGCCCTCGACATGGCGCCCGAAGCCGAGCGGGTCTCGCGCTTCGACGTGGCCGCCGAGGTGCTCGAGAATTTCATCCGCAAACGCGCGAGCGACCGGCTCGGGCTGATCGTCTTTTCGGCCGTGCCTTACCTGGCCAGTCCGCTGACGCTGAATCACGAGTGGCTCATCGACAATCTCCGCCGGCTGCATGTAGGCCTGCTGCGGGATTTGGGCACGGCGATTGGGGACGGCGCCGCCGCCGCGGCCAAACGGCTCAAAGAGCTCAAGGACAGCAAGAGCCGCATCATCATCCTGCTGACCGACGGAGACAACAACCGGGGGGAGATCGACCCGGTGCCGGCGGCGCAACTGGCCAGCGCGCTGGGCATCAAAATTTACACCATCGGCATCGGCATCGAAAAACCCTGCGAATTGCACGCCTTCGATCCCTCGACCGGCAAACTCCGGCTCACCCCCGCGGGGGGATTGATGCCGGGGATGATGCTGCAGCCCGCCAATTACGAGGTGCTGGGCAAAATGTCGGCGCTGTCCCGGGGAAAGTTTTATCGCGCCACCAACCGCGAGGAATTGCGGCGCATCTACAATGAGATCGACCGGCTGGAGAAGACCCGGGTGGTGCTGCGGCGGTTCACCACCTTCCGGCCGCTGTTTCAGTGGCCGCTGCTGGCGGCGGCCGGCTTGTTCGGGCTGGAGATGCTGCTCGCCACGACCCGGCTGAGGAGGATTCCGTGAGCTTTGCCCATCCGCATTTTGCCGAGCCGCAATGGCTGTGGCTGGCCATCCTGGGACCGCTGGCGCTGGCGCTGGCGCAACGCTACGCGGCCCGGGCGCGGCGGCGCCAGTTGGCCCGGCTGGCCGCGCCGGAATTGCTGGGCGCGCTGACCGCCTCGCACAGCCGGGCGCGGCGGGCGCTTAAAAGCGCGCTGCTCACGGCCGCGCTGGCCGCCATGGGCCTGGCCCTGGCCCGTCCGCAGTGGGGGGAGGACACCGAGGTGGCCCGTCTGCTGGGCCACGACACCCTGTTCGTCATGGATTGCTCCCAATCCATGCTGGCGGCGGACGTCTCGCCCAGCCGGCTGCAGCGATCCAAACTGGCGGTGCGGGACTATCTCCAGCGCTACGCCCGCGGCCGCGTGGGTCTGGTGGCCTTCGCCGGCCAGGCTTTTCTGCAATGCCCGCTCACCTTCGATTACAACGCGTTCCAGGAGACTTTAGACATTCTCGATGAACGCGCGATCCCGTCTCCGGGGACGGATGTGGGCCGCGCGCTCGGGGAGGCCTTCCATTCCCTGGAACCCTCCCGGCGCGAGAAGATCGTGGTGCTGATTACAGACGGCGAGGATCTGGAACGGACCGGGGTGAAAGCCGCGGAGGAGCTGGCGGGGAAAGGCGTGCGGGTGTTCACCATCGGCGTTGGCACGTCCGCCGGGGCGCAAATCCGCGTGACCAACGAGCAGGGGCAATCCGAATGGCTGCGCGACCGTCAAGGCGGGGTGGTGCGCAGCCGCCTGGACGAGGCGGCCCTGCGCGAGATCGCGCGGGTCACCGGCGGCGCGTATTTCCCGCTCGGCCCGGCCGGTGAGGGACTGGCCCGCGTCCGCCTGGCCCTCGAGCATCTGCCGGGCCACGACGCGGCCATTTCGCGCAAGCTGGGCGTGGACCGATTTCACTTCCCGCTGGCCATCGCCCTGGGGCTGCTGGTCGGCGAATCTCTCCTTGGCACGCGGCGGCGGACCCGCGAGATTGGCGGACGATGAGCGCCCGGAGGTCACGATCAGTCGCGCCACCGGCCCGGATGCTGGGCCTGGGGCTGGCGCTGGGGCTGGCCCTGCGGGTGTTTGCCGAAGCGCCCGCTCCGGCGACGCCGCGAACGCCGCGCGAGTTTTTCAACGCCGGCACCCGCCAGCTCGAGGACGGCAAGCTGAAGCAGGCCGAGGCGCTGCTCGAGGCGGCGCTGGCGGCGCAGCGCGAATCCGTACAGCCGCCGGCGCTTTACAACCTCGGGCACGTCCGCTTCGCCCAGGGCGCCGAGGAGCTCCAAAAAGGCCCGGCCGCGAAACCGGCGGCCGGCCGGGCCCGGGCGGGCGCGCAAGCCGCGGACGCCGTCATCCAATCCGCCGACGCCGCCCTCGCGAGCCGCGAGGTGCGCCAATTGGTCGCCAGCTATCTCCAGGGGCGCGGCGCGCGCCGGGAGCTGCGCGCCGCCGCCAAGATCGTGCGCCAGGCGCTCGAGACCCACCGGGCAGCGCTTCAACGCTGGCAGCGGGCCTCGGGAGATTTCAAAAGCTCGCTCGAGTTGCGGAGTTCCGAGGATGCGCGGCAAAACGCCGAAATCGTCGATCGCAACATCGCGCGGCTGGTGGACAGCATCCGGGAATTGCAGGCGGCCGCCAGCGCCCTGGCCGAGAAGGAGCAGGAACTGGGCGAAAAGATGAAAGAGATGCGGGGCAATATTCCCGACCAGGACATGCCGCCCGGCGCCGCGGGCGAAGAGGATGAGGAAGAGCAAGAGCAGCCGAACGGACCCGAGCCGGGCATGGAGGAGGGCCGGCGGCGGAGCGAGGGCGAGGAAATGACCTTGTCACCGGAAGAGGCCGGCTGGCTGCTCGAGAGCTACAAGCTCGACAGCGACCGCCGGCTGCCGATGGGCGAACCGGAGGCGGGCAAACCCCGGTCACCCGACCGGCCCACTTGGTGACATGAACGGCCGCTTTTCCTTCGCGTTCTGGTTGCTGGTACTGCTGTTGGCGGGCGGCTTCGGCGTCCGCGCTCAGAGTTCGGCGCCTGGTCAGCCGAATTTGCAGGACCAAATCATGACCATGATGATGACGCAGCCGCGCATCGACGTGGATTCGCCCGTGGTCCCCACCGCGGAGTTCGATCCGCCGGCCATCCGACCGGGTGGGCGGGCGATCTACCGCGTGATCCTCAACGCGCTCGAGCAATCCATCCAATGGCCCGCGGGCAAACCGGGGTTTTCGCCGTTAAAAGCCGCGGCGGGCGCGCACGGCCAATCGTTCCAGGCCGTGGGCCACACGCTGCAACCGCGCTCGACCTATCTTTTTCATGTGACGCCGGACGCCGAGGGGCGTTACACCGTCCCGGCCTTCACGCTCGAGGCGTATGGCAAACCGGCGACGGTGCCCGCTGCGACCCTGGTGGTGGGGACGAACGTTCCCGAGGCGTATCCGGCGGCGGCATTGCTGATCCTCGAGCTGAGCCAGACCAATTTATACCTCGGCGAGCCGGTGCGGGCGCGCGTGGCGCTCCCCGGCGCTCCCGGCGGCGCGGTGCGGGCGCTCAGCTCCGTGCAACTGGTCGGGGATGGCTTTTTGTCCGATGTCAGCTCGGCGCGGCAGCGCATCGAAATGTTGCCGCGCGCGCCGGGCGAGCCGCCGGGGCCGACTTATCTCTACGAGGTTACGCTCACCCCGATCACCCCCGGTCGGCAGCGCGTTTTCGCGCAAGCCTTCGCCGTGGGGAGCCCGTTTTCGGGCACAATCGTTCTCAGCGGCCCCTCCACCATTCCCGGGGGGCCGCCGCAATCGACCCTCGTCGATTCCGATCCCCTCGAGTTCAACGTGCGGCCGCTGCCGCGCGAGTTGAAACCGGCGGGATTCACCGGGGCGGTCGGTGAATTCCTGGTCGAACCTCCGGTCCTGAGCTCGGCCCTCCTGCGGGCGGGCGAGCCGGCGCAGTTGCTGGTAAAGGTGCGCGGCTCGGGGAATCTGGCGCGGCTGGTCCAGCCGCCGCCCCCGCCGCCCAGCGCGGAATGGCAGGTGCTCGCCGGGCCGAATGCCGCGACTCCGCCGCAAATCATCCAAGCCCAGGGTTTCACCACTTTCAGTTACACTTTGATCCCGCTCCAATCCGGCGAACTGGCGACGCCGATGATTCCGTTCAGCGTGTTCAACCCCGTGCTCGAGCTTTACGCCGAGGTGAACATCCCCTCGGTGCCGGTTCGGGTCGAGCCGGGCGAGACGCCGATCGACGCGCGAGCGATCGCCGCGGCCACCCGCGCGGCGGAGCCATCCGCAAGGCCGCCGGCGCTCAGTTCACTGGCCTCGCGTCCGGAGCTGACGGGCAGCCTGACGCCAGTGCAGCAGCGGATCTGGTTTCCCGCTTTGCAACTCGCGCCGGCCCTGGGGCTGCTCGGCTTGTTCCTGTGGGATCGGCGGCGGCGGTATTTTGAGGCGCATCCGGAGCGGCGGCGGCGGCGGCGCGCCCGCCGGCGCCGGCGCCGCGAGCGGCGGGCGATGCGGCGCGC
>JBDHQH010000146.1:0-8292 GCA_039806935.1 Verrucomicrobiota bacterium | reverse complement strand
AACACCGCCACATACGCGCCGTCGAAACCCTCCCGAAACGGCGCGAGCAGGCGCTCGCGGCGGATTTCCCAGCCGGGATTTGCCTCGAGAAACTGGCGCGCTACGTCCTCGTTTTCCTCGGGTTCCAGGCTGCAGGTGCTATAGACCAGGACGCCGCCGGGGGCGAGCAGGCCGGCGGCCTGGCTGAGCAACTCTCGTTGCGCGCCCGCCAATCGGACCAGTTCAGCGGGTTCGATGCGCCAGCGCAAATCCACGCGCCGGCGCATCACTCCCGTGTTCGAGCAGGGGGCGTCCAGGAGGATGCGGTGGTGGCGCATCCCCGTGGTCAGGGGGTTGAGATCTTCCGGGGTGGCTGTTTGGACGCAGGTCACGCCAAGCCGCGCGCAGTTCTCCTGGACGCGTTTCAGCCGGTCGGGTTGCGAGTCATGCGCGAGGATGCGGCCCTGGTTGCGCATGAGCGCGGCGGCGTGCGCCAGTTTGCCGCCGGGCGCCGCGCAGAGATCCAGCAGCGTGTCGCCGGGTTGGGGGCGCAACTCGTGAATGGCCAGTCCGGTGCTGGGATCCTGGATGTAGAACCAGCCCTCGATAAAGCTGGGGAGACGGTGAAGCGGCGGATGCGCCTTGAGCTCGAAAAACTGGTTGTCCTCGAGCCAGTCCGCGCGGACGAAATCGTAGCTCACCTCTTCGCCGCGCCAGCGTTCGATCAGTTTGTCGGGCGTGGTTTTCAGCGGGTTGATCCGGGCATACGTCCTGGGCGGCTGATTATTCCAGCGCAGGAGGAGCGCGAGGTCGCGGGCGCCGAAGCGCCGCTCCCAGCGTTGCACGAGCCACTCGGGATGCGAATAACCGAGGTGCGGCCGCGCGTGTTTCAATTCCTCGAGCTGCGCCCGGAGCGGGCCGGCTTCCCGAAGGCAGGCGCGCAGCACGGCATTCACAAAACCGGCTTGGGAACCAAAGCCGCTGCGGCGGGCCAATTCCACCGTCTCGTGGACTGCGGCATGATCGGGGATGCGATCCAGCCAGAAGATCTGGTACAAGCCCAGCCGCAAGAGCTGCCGCAAGGCGGGTTTCTGCGGCCGGGCATCGGTTTTGCGCGCGATCAACCAATCCAGCGTTGCCTGCCAGCGAGCTACGCCGTAGGCGAGTTCCTGCGCCAAACGGCGATCCTCGGGTGAGAGGCTCGCGCGGGAGGCCAAATCCTCGAACACCTGCTCGAGGTAGCCGCCGACGCCGCGCTGGCTGAGGGCTCGCGCGGCAATTTCTCTTGGTTTTTGACCGTTCACGCCCTTAAATAAAGACCTTCGCATCCGGGGACGCGAGAGATAAGATACCTTATGAGAGAAGAATTCGAGAAGATGGCGGCGGCGGGGAAGCTGGAGCCGCGCCAGATCGAGGCGTTGGTGCGGCTCGCTACCAACCGCTTCTGCATGCACCGCAGTTGGGGTTTCGGCGAAATCAAAACCATGGACCCGGTCTTTGGCCGTTTTACCATTGATTTTTCCAACAAGCCCGGTCACATGATGGAACTGGCTTTCGCGGCGGAATCGCTCAAATCCATCTCCGCCGACCATATTCTCGCGCGCAAAGCGTCCGACCTCGAGGGCCTGCGCCAGTTGGCGGCCACGCAGCGGCTGGAGCTCATCAAATTGGTGCTCGCCAGCTTCGATGGCCGAGCCACAGCGGATCAGATTCAAAATATCCTGACGCCCGACATCATCGACGAGGATTGGAAGAAGTGGTGGGAAGGCGCCAAGCGCGAGTTGAAGCACGACGGGCATTTTCTGGTGCCGTTGAGGAAATCCGAGCCGATTGTGTACCAGGCCCAGGAGGTGCCGCTGGCGGATCGTCTGATTCAGGAATTCACCGCGGCCAAAGGCTTGAAGGCGCGGCTGGGCGTGGCGGCCGAATTTCTTAAATCCGCGCCGGATATCGACAATAAACAAGCTCCGGCGGCCAGAATTGTGACAGGGATCAACACCGAGCTCGCGAACTACGCCCGCACCCAGCCAGCGGTGGCGTTGGAAGGCATTTTCATCCGCGACGACATCCGCGCCGCGGTGGAACTGCCCGGGGAACCGGGCGAACTGACCCCGGGCTCGATCTGGTCCCAGGAAGGCCGTGTGGCCGAGTTGCTCGAGGCCATGCCCTCGGCGAAGCATCGTCGCGCGCTGGAATCCTTCCAGGCGGCGCATCCGGAGGATTGGCAGGAGCGGCTGCGCGATCACTTGAACCTGGTTTCGACCCGGCTTTGCAAGGAATTCGCGGGGCTTTTGATTCACGAGGGCAAACTGGATTTGCTCAAGGAAACGCTGGCCCGCTTGATCAGCCAGCACACCGCCAGCAGCGCGCTGCTGCTCTGGCTTGCCAAGGAACGGAACGACTCTTATGCGGATATTCTCGGCCCCGAGGTTTTCCGCGCCATGCTCACCGCCATGGAGCGCGATCAGTTCAATGAGAAGCGCTCGAACCGGTTGCGCGATTATATTCTGGATGATCAGGAGTTGCTGGTCGAGTTGATCGGCTCGGCGGACATCGAGGTGATCAAAGATCTCACCCGCGCTTTGCAATACTCACCCTCCTTTGACGACATGGACAAGCGCTCGCTGCTGGCGCGCATCGTCAAGAGCTACCCCGCGATTCAATCGCTCATCTCCGGCGAATCCACCCGGCAGGAAAGCTATCTGCACGTCTCCTGGGAAAGCCTCGAACGCCGCAAAGAGGAGTACCGGGAGATGGTCGAGAAGAAGATCCCGGCCAACTCGCGGGAAATCGCCATCGCCCGCAGCTATGGGGATTTGCGGGAAAACCACGAATACAAAGCCGCGAAGGAAATGCAAAAGCTGCTGATGAAACAGAAGTCCGAACTGGAGGCGCAACTGGTGCGCGCCCGGGGCACGGATTTTGCCGGCGCGAGCGCTGACACCGCCGGCATGGGCACCCGGGTCCAGTTGATTGATCTGGATACCAATCATCCGGAGCAGTTCACCATTCTGGGCGCCTGGGATTCGGATCCCGAGCAGGGAATCGTCAGCTATCTCTCTCCCATGGCGCAAGCCCTGATTGGCCACAAGGTGGGCGACCAGGTCGAGTTCGAGGTCCACGGCGTGCGCCATCATCATCGCCTCGAAGCCATCGAAGCTTTCAAACCCGCGTCCCCGGCTGAAGCAGCGGCGGCGGCCCCGGGGCAAGCGACAACGGCTGGCGAGACCGTTTCCTGATGCTGTTCGAGATTTGGGCATGGGGTTTTTCGCAGCGCTGGTTGGGCGTCCGGAAATCACGTTTTGGCCTTTCCCGCCGCGCGCGGGGAGGGCAAATCAGGCAGCCGGAAGCTGGCCGCCCGAGAAGGGGATGACCTGAATAATCGCCAATGAGCTTTGTCGCCGATCCGGCTGCCGCGCCGCCCGCCTTCAGCATCGAAAAGCCCGGCTCCTATTTGGATCATTTGATGCGGGCGACGCAAGCGCACCATATCCAGCTCAGTTCCATGGCGGATATGAAGGCCAACATGTTGCTGACCATGTCGTCGGTGGTGCTGACGCTGTGCCTGCCTCAGGCCCTGAACCATGAGGGACTCTGGCCGCTCTATGTGCTGATGGGTTCCTGCCTGGCCACGATTTGCTTTGCCGCCTACACGGTCATGCCCACCTTCCGGCCCGGCAACCTGCCGGCGCCCGACTATCATGACCCTGCCTTTAATCTGCTGTTTTTTGGGGATTTCACGCGCCTGAGCCAGGCCGAATTCGAGAGCGCCATGCAGGGAATCATGAATGATCCCAGCCGCACTTATGGCGCGCAGGTGCGCGAGATCTACCTCCTGGGCTCGTTTCTGGTCCGGAAGAAATACCGCTTCCTGCGCTTCGGCTACCTGACCTTTATCACGGGTTTCTTCGCGTCGGTCATCGGCTTTGTCGTCCAGATGCTCTGGTGAACGCCCGCGCGCCGGGGGCCTGGTGTGAAAGAAGCTCCCTTGACGCAGGGTCTTTTTGACGCATGGTGGGCGGGAGCGACTGGGCCATCACCATCGGCCACAGCGCCCGAATCGATCAGCCATGCGTAACTTAATTGTGAAATTCAAAGCGGGTGTTGGAATCTTTTGCGCCATGTTGGTTTTGGGCTCCGCAACCGGGGGTGCGGCGCCCCAACTGGTGTCCGTTTCGCCGCCCGACGGGGCCGCCTCGGTGGGGGCGGCCACCCCGGTTGTTTTTACGTTTAGCGAGGCGATGAGCACCTCGATGACGTTGGCCATGTTCACCGATGCCGAGGACGAGCCGGTGGCCGCGTTGCCCGCCTGGAGCGCCGGGAATAAGGTGCTGACTTACACCCCTTATCCCGCCTGGCCGGCCAACGCGACGGTAAACTGGCAATTCGTGCTGGCCGTGAGCGCGACGTCGATCCCGATGAGCTCGCTGCCGGCTGGTTCCTTCAGCACCGGTGAGGGCGGGGGAAGCAGCGGTTCGGGGACGAACGCGATTACGGAACTCTCGTTCGGGCGCAGCCTGAGCTACAATCAATACACCCCCGGCGCGCCGGTTCCCGACACCAACTACGCTTATAGCTTTGTGGCTTCGGCCATCCTGGCCTCGAATCGCACCGCGACGGCCATCTCCCTGGCCATGCCGGCGCCCGCCAGCACGATTTCGAACCTGGCGGCGAACTTCTTCCGGCCCGAGCTATGGATGATGATGTATTTCACCACCAACCAGGCGGACTTCGACGCCAAGTTTCCCGCCTCGGGCGCTTATCAATTCTCGATTCAGAACGCGGATTCCAACCAGCTTGTCAGCGCGAGCCTGCCCGCTGCGCAGCCGCCCGCTCCGCAGGTTACCAGCTCGAGTTTCACCGCCGCGCGGAGCGTGAACCCCGCGCAGCCGTTCACGCTCGCGTGGAACGCCTTCAGCGGCGGCGGCGCGAATGACTACATCCGGGTGAACGTCGGGGATTGGGCGAGTCCGGAACTCGGCGCGAGCGGCGCGCTGAACGGCCTCGCCACCTCGGTGGTCGTGCCGGCGGGCACGCTCGAAGCGGCGTCCCATTACGAAGCCACGATCACTTTTTATCGGTGGGTGGGCACGAGCAACGCCAATTATTCGATCGGGGCGTATAAGGCGGCCACCACCCAGTTTAGCGTGATTACGGCCGGTGGCGCGGAGGCCCCGGCATTCGCGAAATGGTCCAAGTCAGGGAACACGTTCGCCGCCGAGATCACATTCACCGCGGGACAAACGGTGACCGTGCTGAGCTCGGGCAATCCCGCCGCGCCGCTGGCGCAGTGGCAGCCGCTCCTCACCACGAACGCGCCCGGAACGGTGTTTCGGTTCACCGACTCGCGGGCAGGCGTGAACGGGGCGCTCTTTTACCGCGCCCGCAACGGAAACTAAGCGCCTTATGGCGCTTGCGCGGGCCGCCTCGCGGGGCAGGCAAGCGCGAGGCGCGCGGTCACCGGGGGTCGGAGCGCAACCTTACGCGGCGCCTGCTGGCGCTGGGGCCTGAGGTGATCCCCCTGGCCAACTCGCCCGGCGCAAGGACCGGCCTCGGGTTGCGCCTCGATTTGACGGAGGGATTCAGCCGATCACCTCAACCACCAGAGGAGCGGCCACGGGCGCAGCCCCGGCAATCTGCAAAGCCGGCCGGAGCCGCTCGAGGGCGGCGCGCGCCTCCGGCTCCGAGCGCGCGTGAACTCGGGCAAGGACCGCGCCGCGCTCGACCCGCATGCCGGGTTTGGCGATCTGGTCCAGTCCGACGTGATGATCAATGCGCGAATCCCTGGTCAGGCGTCCGCCGCCCAGGTCGCGGACCACCTCGCCGATGAGCCGGGCGCCGCCGGCGCACACGAACCCCGCGGCCTCGGCGCGCAGCTCAACCACTGCGGGCGCGACGGAATCTCGTCTCAGCTTTTTCTGAAACGCCACGAGGTCGGCGCCTTGAGCCGAGAGCAGGGCGTCCCATTTCTCTCGCGGACGCCCCGAAGCCAGGCACGCGGCGGCGGTTTGGCAGGCCGCTTCCAGCCCGGCGGCTTTTCGCGTCTGGACCAACAGGTGTGCGGCGCACTCGACGACCAGGCGGGTGAGATCCTCCGGGCCGCGGCCTTCGAGGCACTGAACCGACTCCCTCACCTCGAGCCAGTTGCCGGCGGCGCGGCCCAGCGGCGTGTCCATCGAGGTCAGCAGCGCCCGCGTCGCCATCCCGCAGTCGTTGCCCAGCCGCACCATGGCGCTGGCGAGCTCGCGCGCGCGGGGCAGATCCCGCATGAAAGCCGCCTCGCCAAATTTCACATCCAGCACCAGGGCCTGGAGTCCCTCGGCGAGTTTCTTCGAGAGAATCGAGGCCACGATCAGGGGAATGCTGGGCACCGTTGCCGTGGTGTCGCGCAGAGCGTAGAGCTTTTTGTCGGCGGGGACCATGCGCTCAGTCTGGCCAACGATGACACAGCCGGTTTCCTCCACAACTTGCGCGATGCGATCGGTGGAGAGGGTGGTTTGGAATCCTGGAATCGAGTCCAGTTTATCGAGGGTGCCGCCCGTGATGCCCAGGCCGCGGCCGGAAATCATCGGCACTCGGAAGCCGAGGCAGGCCAGCAGCGGCGCCAGGGGCAGCGAGACCTTGTCGCCCACGCCGCCGGTCGAATGCTTGTCCACCACCGGCCGGTCGCCGGGCGGGAATCGGAGCTGATCCCCTGAATCGCGCATGGCGAGGGTCAAGGCGGTGGTCTCATCCGAGGTCAGCCCGCGAAAGAAGATGGCCATCAGGAAAGCGGCCGCCTGATAATCGGGAATTTGGCCAGCGGTATAGGCGGCGACGAATTCCTGGATTTCCGCGGGCTGGAAAACCCGTCCGTCACGCTTGGCCTCGAGCAGGGGCAGGAAATTCACGGCGGATGGAGCAATTGCATCAAGGCGTCCGCGCCGGCTTCGCCCACCCGGCGAACCACTTCGCGATCGGTGGCATCGCCGGTTTCGTGGGTGAGGCAGGGGATCTCCAGCTCCTGATGCATCCAGGCGGCGGCGGTGTAGGTGGGTCGCTCGCCCGATCCGCCCTCGCTGGGGATCGGGTGATCGGGCACCCGCCGCTGGAGCGCGGCGATCCACTGGGCGGCCAGATCGTTCTCGTCGCTGGTGGTGTAAAACATATCCTGGCCGGTCGAGTGGAAGTCGATGGCAAAGCGCAGCCGCGCAGCGGCTTTGAGCCGCAGGAATTCATCGCGGATCAGCCGCGGCTCCGGCTGGTTAAACTGGCCCCAGTCGCGGTTCAAATCCGTGCCGTGGGCATTGTGCCGCCAGTATCCCCCGTCCACGCCGTCGGGATTCACCAGGGGAACGACCACCAGCCGGAAATGCCGGCGAAACTCCCGGGCCGCTTCGGTGTCGCGGCAGAAACTCTCGACGAACGACCGCAGCGCGAAGGTGCCGGTCACCTCGGGCGGATGTTGCCGTCCGATGACCAGGACGACGTCGGCACCCGGGCCGGCTTCGGTGATTTCGAGGCGGTGGATCGGGCGGCCCAGCGCCGATTTGCCGAGCACGCTCGCGCGGGCGAAGGGATGCCGGCTGATTTCGGCCAGCCAGCGGGCAAAATCCTTCGAGGTGAACAGCTCCTGCGCCGCGATCGTCAACGGCTCGGGGCCAATCTCCATGGAAAACGTGAACGACCGCTTCTCCTCGGTTCGCGGCGGGGAGTTGACCGCGAGCCGCCGCCAGTGCCGGCCGTCGCGGCTGACCTGCGGCGCGTAGCGATGGTGCCCGTGTTCGTAAGCGAGGGTGAGGCTCACGGTTTGATTGCTCGACCCCCAAATGCGGAAGGCGTACCAGGCGGAATCGTTCACCGGGAAATTTTCAGGCGTCACCAACAGCCGATAGGCGCGATTGGTGATCTCCCGCGCCTCGGTGAGCCGCCCGCCCTCGAAATCGGTGCTGATAAAAACGCCGGAACCGGGGAAGGCGAAGCGGCGCGTGGCGGGCTCGCTCACCGCCTGGTTGGTGGTGATCGAGAGCGAGTCGCCCGTTTCGACCAATTCCGTTTGGGCGCGCCCGCAAAGAATCCCCGCCAGAAAGAACGCGCCGACCGCGGCCACTCGGGCCCACGCGACGCCGCTCCGGAAACCATGCAACATGAGGTAATGATCGAAGCCAGCGAAAGTTTGTCAAACACGGGCTTCAGCATCCGCCGGTGGCGCGGGCAGACTTTCCCCGCCAAGCCAGCCGCGTCCGCATGGGCTTTCACCTTGGCGCGCGTGCGGTTTCGATCTTCAACTCCGGCACGTTCGACGCGCCGGTGGTCCGCGCGCCAACCGCAGTC
>JBDHQH010000145.1:0-8493 GCA_039806935.1 Verrucomicrobiota bacterium | reverse complement strand
GACGCAAACCCTCACATTTGTTCGAGGGTCTCGATCCCCAACACCTCGAGGCCTTGCTTGAGCACCCGGGCGGTCAGGTCGCATAAGACGAGGCGGAACTCGCGTTGAGAACCTTCGCTCTTCAGCACTGGGCAGTTCTCGTAGAAGGTGGTGAAGTGTCCGGCCAGCTCGTAGAGATAATTGCAGAGATAATTTGGCCGGTGTTCGCCCGCCATGGCTTGGAGCACCAGGCCGAAATTGAGCAGATGCCGAGTCAGCGCGATTTCCTCGGGTGTCCGGGGTTCCAGCGCGGAAGTTTCGGGCAGCGCTGATCCGGCTTCGATGCCGCCTTTGCGGAAGATGCTGCGGATGCGGGCGTAGGCGTATTGCAGATAGGGGGCGGTGTTGCCGCTGAGAGCCAGCATTTTATCCCAGCTAAACACGTAATCGCTTTGGCGATTCGGCAGGAGATCGGCGTATTTCACCGCCCCCAGGCCGATGACCCGGGCGATCCGCGCCCGGTCGGCTTCGGCGAGTTCGGGGTTCTTTTCCGCAACCACCCGGGCGGCGCGTTCCTCGGCTTCATTGAGCAGATCGGACAGTTTCACCGTGTCGCCCGAGCGCGTTTTAAAGGGGCGGCCGTCTTCGCCCAGGATCGAGCCGAACCAGACGTGGGCGAGCTCGAGGCGGGCGTCGGGGCGCCAGCGGCGAAAGGCGGCGAAGATTTGCTGGAAATGCAACTGCTGGCGGCCGTCGGTGACGTAGATGATTTCGTCGGGGCGCCAGGTTTCGAGCCGGTACTGCAGGGTGGCGAGGTCGGTGGTGGCGTAGTTGAAGCCGCCATCGCTTTTGCGCACCAGGACGGGGCTGGTCTTGAGCTGCGCAGTCTCGTCGAAGAAGATGGCCAGCGCCCCCTCGCTCTCGACCGCGATGCCTTTTGCCGCCAGCTCGTCCACAACCGCGGGCAGCCACGGATTGTAGAAACTTTCGCCCAGGGTATGGTCGAAGCGGATTCCCAGGCGCGTGTACACCGCGTCGAACTGGGTTTGCGAAAGTTCGAGCATCTCGCGCCAAAGCTGCAGGTTTTCCGGGTCGCCGCGCTGGAGCTTCACCAGCTCGGCGCGGGCGGCCTCGAGCACCGCCGGATCCCGCTCGCCCGCCGTGTGGACCAGTTTGTAGAGCCGTTCCATCTCGCCGATGGGGTCGGCCCGCAGCGCCGCCGGATCGAGGTGTTGTTTCCAGCCGAGCAACAGCTTGCCGAATTGCGTGCCCCAATCGCCGATGTGGTTGTCGGTGATGACGCGATGTCCGAGCAACCGCAGCGCGCGGGCGAGCGCGTCGCCCAGGATCGTCGAGCGGATGTGGCCGACGTGCATCGGTTTGGCGACATTCGGGCTGCTGAAATCGACAATCACCACGCGGGGCGCGGCGGCCGGCTCGAAGAACAACGGTCCGCCCGCGGCGGCCTCGCGCAAGGCGGCGGCCATGGTCAGCGGGCGCAGGCGGAAATTGAGAAAACCGGCGCCGGCGATTTCGATCGGTTCGCAGTTGGGCAGCTCGAGCCGGGCCAGGACGTCGGCGGCGAGTTGGCGGGGGTTCATCCGGCGGGCTTTGGCCAGCGCCATCAGCGCGTTGGTTTGGTAGTCTCCGAATTTCGGATCCGGACAGGGCCGGACCAGAACCGTCTGGAGGTCGGCTTCGGGCAGCACGGCCTGGACGGCGCGCTGGAGCGCCCGTTGAATTTGCAGATGCGGCGGCATGGCCGCTTACTTTCTCCCCTGATCTTTGATGATGCGCAGCATCGTCGCGGCATCGGGCGCCTGTTCGAGCGCCTGCCGGAAATCGGCCCGGTGCAGGAGCTTGGCGATGTTGGCGAGCGTGTGCAGGTGTTTTTGAAACTGGCCCTGCGGCACGAGAAAGAGCATCACCAGATGCACCGGCTGATTATCCAGCGAATCGAAATTCACCCCGGTCTTCGAGCGCCCCAGCGCCCCCACCACCTCGGAAATCAGGTCGGTCGAGGCGTGCGGGATGCCGATGCCGAAGCCGATGCCGGTGCTCATCGAGGATTCACGCTTCTTGACCACCGCCGCGATCGGGTCGCGGTGCTCGGGCCGGATTCTTCCGGTGGCAACGAGATTGTCGATCAGCTCCTCAATCGCTTCCCAGCGATTGGTCGCGCGCAAATCTGTGACGATTTGTTCCTGGGCTAGAATGTCGCCTAAATCCATAGCGTCGGCTGCTCCGAGTCCGTGCATTTCGCCTGAACCGCGTGGTCAATTCAAGCGCATTTTGAATTTTTGCCGCTCTCTGCCGCCGGATGGAGTCGGAATCGAACCGCGGAATCACGCGGGCGCCATTCCCGGCTCGGCCTCGCTCTCGAATCGCCCCCATCCGGAGGTTTTGGAATCCGCGTGACTTTTCGCCGGCCGAATTTACTCTTTCGCGCATGAATTTGCGACTCTGCCTGCCTTTGCTCGCCGGTGTTCTCACGACGTCGTTTGCCGGGGCCGCCGAGGAGCTGCCTCTCTGGCCGGGAGAAGCGCCCGGCGCGCTGGGCGATCGGGCTGCGGATCGCCCGACGCTGACGGCCTATTTTCCTCCCGCCGAACGCGCCACGGGCGCGGCGATCGTCATCTGCCCCGGCGGCGGTTATCATACTTTGGCGCCGCACGAGGGCGAGCCTTACGCCCGCTTTCTCAACGAGCGCGGTATCGCGGGATTTGTCCTCAAATACCGGCTGGGGCCGGCCTATCACCATCCGGTGATGCTGCAGGATGTCTCGCGCGCCATCCGGCTGGTTCGTTCCCGGGCGTCCGAGTGGAAGCTTGATCCGCACCGGATCGGGGTGATGGGATCGTCCGCCGGCGGGCATCTGGCCTCGACCGCCGTCACGCATTTCGACGAGGGCAGGCCGGAGGATCTGGATCCGGTCGAGCGGGTCAGCTCGCGCCCGGATCTGGGGGTGCTTTGCTACGCTGTCATCACCATGGGGCCGCACACGCACGCGGGATCGAAGCGGAATTTGCTCGGGGAAAACCCCCCGGCGGAGCTCGAGCGTAAAATGTCGAGTGAACTTCAGGTGAGCGCGGCCACGCCACCCTGCTTTCTCTGGCACACCTGGGAGGACACGGTAGTGCCGGTCGAGAACGCGTTGCTCTTCGCCGAGGCCCTGCGCCGGAACGGGGTGCGGTTTGACCTGCACATTTACGAGCGGGGCCGGCACGGCATCGGGCTGGGGCCGGAGACGGCCGCCGGCCGGCTCCACCCCTGGACGGCGGATTTCGGCTTTTGGTTGAAAGAACGGGGGTTTGCGCGATAAGTTGGGGACGGCGGAACTGCAACCACTAAACGAAAGGAATAATATGGCCGCAGGACTCATAGCATTGCTGGTGATCGTGGTTCTTTTGGTGTTGGTGCTGCTCTGGGCGATGGGCGCCTACAACCGGCTGGTGACGTTGAAAAACCGGTTCAAGAACGCCTACGCGCAGATCGATGTGCAACTCAAGCGCCGGTATGATCTGATCCCGAACCTGGTCGAGACCGCCCGGGGCTACCTCAAGCATGAGCGGGGCACGCTCGAGGAGGTCATCGCCGCCCGCAACGCGGCCTCGAGCGCCAACGCGCGCGCGGCCCAGGCGCCCGGCGACGCCGCCGCCATGAAGGCGCTCTCGGGCGCCGAAGCCGCCCTCACCGGCACCCTCGGGCGCCTCTTCGCGCTGGCCGAGGCGTATCCCGACCTCAAGGCGAATACGACCATGCTCTCGCTCATGGAGGAGCTGACCTCGACGGAAAACAAGGTCGCCTTTTCCCGCCAGGCCTACAATGACTCGGTCATGGTCTATAACACCGCGCGCGAGGTCTTCCCGACCAACCTGGTGGCCGGCGCCTTTAACTTCACCGCCGCCGAACTGTTCGTCGTCGAGAAACCCGAGGAAAAGGCCGCGCCGAAGGTGTCCTTCTCCTAACCACTCCGGCCCGGCCCTCGCGGCGAAGTCATGGACTTCTTTGAGCGACAGGAGCGCGCGCGTCGCGGCACGAAATGGCTGGTGCTCTATTTCGGGCTGGGGGTGGCGTCGTTGATCCTGGTGATTTACGCGGCCGCGCTGTTGTTGTTCGGCGTGGCGGCGGACCACCGCCCGGCCTATGAGACGCCGGCGGGGGTGTCCTGGTGGAACGTCCAGCTTTTCTCCGGGGTCGCGCTCGGCACGCTGGCGGTGGTGGTGATCGGCAGCCTGTTCAAGGCTTCCGAGCTGGCGCAGGGCGGCAGCGCGGTGGCGTTGATGCTGGGCGGGCGGCTGGTGAATCCGAACACCACGGATCCGGACGAGCGCAAGCTGCTCAACGTGACCGAGGAGATGGCGCTGGCCTCGGGCATTCCGGTGCCGCAGGTGTATGTGCTCCCCGCCGAGCAGGGCATCAACGCCTTCGCGGCGGGTCATACCCCGAGCGACGCCGCCCTGGGGGTGACCGCCGGCGCGATGCGCCTGCTCAACCGCGACGAGTTGCAGGGAGTCATCGGGCACGAATTCAGCCATGTGCTCAACGGCGACATGCGCCTGAATCTGCGGCTCATCGGCTGGATCTTCGGCATCATGTGCCTGGCGGTGATCGGCCGCGTGCTGCTGCAGGTTCGCGGCTCGAGCGGCGGCTCGAACCGGCGGCAGGGGCAGAACCCGCTGCCCCTGTTCGGCCTGGTGTTGCTGATCGTGGGCTGGATCGGCGTGTTTTTCGGGCGGCTCATCCAGGCGGCGGTCAGCCGGGAGCGCGAGCGCCTGGCCGACGCCTCATCCGTCCAGTTCACCCGCAATCCCCTTGGCCTGGCGAGCGCGTTAAAAAAAATCGGCGGCCTCGAGGCCGGCTCGCGCCTGCGAACCGCGCACGCCGCCGAGGCGAGCCACCTGTTCTTTGGCAACGCGCTCCGCTCCTCTTTTCTGGGATTGTGGGCCACCCACCCGCCGCTGGAGGAAAGAATCCGCGCGCTGGATCCTGCTTTTGACGGCAAGTATCCGGCGGTAATCCGGCCGGACGACGCGCCTGCTCCCGCCCAGCCGGGGGCCGCCCGGCGAGCGATGGGTTTCGGCTTTCCGGGGGCCGCGCGCGGACTGATCGAGTCGGAGGCGGCGCTCAGCGTCCCGCCGGTGATCGCGACGTCATCCGTGCTGGCGCATACCGGCGCGCCGACGCCCGATCATGTGGTGTATGCGGAACAATTGCGCGACTCCATCCCGGCGGCACTGCGCGAGAGCGCGCGCGAGCCGCTCGGCGCCTGCGCCGTGGTGTACGCCCTGCTGCTCAGCCCCGACCAGCCGGAGGTGCGGCAGAAGCAAATCGAGGGATTGCGGAGCCGCGCCTCGGACGCCGCCCTGCGGGAAACCTTGCGGGTCGAGCCCGCCGTGCGCGAAGTGGCGCACCGGGCCAAGCTCCCGATCATCGATCTCGCCCTGCCCGCCTTGCGCCACCTTTCCCCCGCGCAATTTCAGCAGTTCGACTCCGCCGTAGCGTTTCTGGTTGAATGCGACGGCGAAATCGACCTCTTTGAATACGTGCTGCAAAAGGCGGTGATCCGGCATCTCGAACCCCATTTTACCAGCGTCCGCAGGGGTGTAACCCAGTACTACTCGCTCAAGCCGTTGCTCCCCGACTGCGCGGTGCTGCTCTCGGCAGTCGCCCGCGCGGGCCAGGAAGATCCGCAAAAAATCCTCGAGGCCTTCCGCGACGGCGCCAACCCGCTCGCCTACGCCGCGCAAGCCGGGCTGGAACTCCTCCCGCCGGAACAGTGCGACCTGTCCCAGGTGGACGCCGCGCTGGGCCGCCTGTCCGCGGCGGTGCCGCACATCAAAAAGAAGGTCTTGAGTGCTTGCGCCGCGACGGTGTCCGCGGACGGTCTGATCCAGGAAATCGAGGCGGAAATGCTGCGCGCCATCGCCGACGCGCTCGATTGTCCGCTGCCGCCGTTTTTATCGGCTCCGCCCTGAATCGGCCGCGCCTTCCGACCGCCGTCACGTCCGCCGCTTCTTCGTGACATCCCGCCTCGCGCCCTGTCTAATCCGTGGTGGGCAGCCTTGTGAGCCAGCCGATTGCGCAGCGCGAAGGTTCAGACGCGCCGGAAACCGGGTTTGAGCATCCGGAATTTGGCCGCTTGTATCTCGAGCACAGCCGCGCCGTGTACTACCTGACCCTGCGGTTTCTAGGCGACCCGCAACAAGCCGAGGACGCCACCCACGACGTGTTTCTCAAGGCGTTTCGCCATCTGGAAAAATTCCGGGGGGAAGCCTCGTGGCGCACCTGGCTCTATCGCATTGCCATCAATCATTGCCGCAACCTCCAACAAACGTGGCACCGCCGGCACTTGGTCAACCACGCCGGCGACGCGCTCTGGGAAACCACTCCGTCCGCGGGCGAGTCGCCGCTGCGCGCGCTCGAGACCAAAGAACTGGGTTTGCGCATTCAAGCCGCCCTGGACGGACTCCCGGCCGAATACCGCCTCCTCCTGCTGCTGATTGCCGACGAGCGGCTGAGCTACACTCAGGTCGCCGCCCTCACCGACCAGACCGCCGACGCCGTGCGCGGCAAGCTGCACCGCGCCCGCAAGGCCTTCGCCCAGCTTTTTCATCAATCCGCCTGATGACTGTTATGAAACCGGAATCGAAGCTTCAGCATCACCCGCGCGAGGAGGAGCGCGCCGCCGAAGAACATCAGCACACCCGCGAAACCGCGGCCCGGGAGTTTGCCACCCCCGAGGAGTTGCTCCGCCATGACGCCGCGCTCACCACCGTCCCGCCGGGCCTCGCCGCGCGGCTGAGCGAGTCCGCGCGCGGTCTGCCCGGCCCGGCGCCCTGGTGGCGGCGGTGGCTGAGATCGGGAGCGCCATGACCGCCGCGGGGACCCTCTCCGTCATCCGGGACGCCCGCGCCGCGACGGCCGCCGCCCGGGCGCGGCTGGCCCGCGCGGCCCTGGATCATTGCCGCCTCTGCTCGCGATTGTGCGGCGCGAACCGGAACGCCGGCGGGCGCGGCCCCTGCGGCGCCGGCCCCGACGCGCGCTATTTCTCCGCCCAGGTGGAAATGGGCGACGAGCTCGAGCTGCTCCCCTGCTTTGCCGTGGCCCTGAGCGGCTGCGATCTGCGCTGCCGCTTTTGCAACACCCGCGCCTCGAGCTGGCGCGGCTCGGCGGGCGCGCCGTTTGTTCCCGCGCGGGTGGCCGGCCAGGCGGCGGAGGCGCTCGCGGGCGGCGCCCGCGCCATCATGGTGCTCGGCGGCGAGCCCACCATCCACCTCCCCGCCGCGCTCGAGTTGGTGGCCGCGCTGCCCGGCTCGGCCACGCTGGTGTGGAAGACCAACGCGCACGGCTCGCGCGAGGCGCGCGACCTCCTCGCCGGCCTGTTCGATGTTTGGGTCGCGGATTACAAATTCGGCAACGACACTTGCGCCCGCCGCCTCGCCGGGGTTTCCCATTACACGGAGGTCGTCCGGGAGAACCTGGCCTGGGCGGCGGGACAGACCTCGCTGATCGTGCGGCATTTGCTGATGCCGGGCCATGTGGACTGTTGCTGGCGGCCTATCGCGGCCTGGCTCGCCTCGGCGCTGCCGGGGGTAAAAGTGAGTTTGCGCGAGGAATTCTGGCCGATCCTTGGCGGCCCGGGGCCGTCCGAGCTTCGCCGCCCGCTCGGCGAGGCCGAAGCCCGCGCAGGCTTCGCCGTCGCCCGGCATTTCCAGCTTAATCTTATCCCTTCGCCCGGAGCAGGGGCGGCCTGGTCCGCGAGCCGCGCTTCCCCGGTACGCGCCCCACTTGATTCCGCTCGATGAATTCGCCCTCCGCAGAATTGGTTTCCGAGCTGCTGCTCTTGCCCGATGGCCGCATTCTCGTCCATCCTCTGACCAGGCCCATGGCCGGAATCCTGCAAACTTTCACCAACGGCGAGCTGCCGCGCCACGCCGATGGCGCCGTTCCCCGGGTCGAGGAAAACGCTTCGGCTCCGCCCGCCTCCTCCGCCACGCCCCCGAACGCCACCCCATGAAATTCCAGACCGAACTCGAGACCCTCATCCGCGCGCGTTACCCGATCCTCTACGTGATCACCAGCGAGGAAATGCGAGCGCAAAGCGTAGTGCTGGAGACCGCCAGGAAACGTCAGAAAAAAGTCTTCGAGTGGAGCTACAGCACCGGGATCGTTCCCGCCGGCACCTCCATCCAGTCGCAAAAACACCGCAACGCCGCCACCAAGGATCCGTTGACCGCTCTGGATCAGGTCATCGAACAGGTCGAACCGGCCATTTTTATCTTCAAGGATTTTCATCCGTTTTTGACGCGCAACAACTTCGCGGTCATCCGGAAGCTCAAGGAGATCGCCCTGCACCTGAAAAACAGCTTCAAGACCGTTGTGCTCATCTCGCCGTTGATGGAAATCCCCACCGAGCTGGAGAAGGAAATTACGGTGCTGAATTATCCTTTGCCCACGCGCGAGGATCTGAACGAGCTGCTCGAAAAAATCATCGAGGACGTGCGGCAATTC
>JBDHQH010000144.1:0-8583 GCA_039806935.1 Verrucomicrobiota bacterium | reverse complement strand
GGATGTAGCCGCAACCTTCAGGTTGCGCTCCCCGCCCGGCCCCTGGCCATTCTCCTGCCTCACGGATTCCGGGCCGCCCGCAGCCGATAATAGATCGTCTCGGCGGTTGCCGAATCGCTAAGGGAGCAAAGCGCGCCGGTGCCGGCGATATTTTCCTGCAAGGTCGTCCAGTGCGCCGCCCCGAGATCCTGGGTCCACTCGATGGCGTAGGTGATTCCGGAGTGAGTGTTAAATTTCAGAACGCGCGTGTCGCCCGCGCTCCATTCCACCTCCAGGCGCAGCGCGTCGAGGCGATTGACGGGCGAGGTGCCGGCCAGATACTCCCGCCGGTTGTCGAAGCCGTCGCCGTCCGGATCGCCCAGCGGTCCGTTGTCCCCGCTGGGATCGGTCGGATCCAGTCCATGGGCGAGTTCCCATTCGTCTGGCAGGCCGTCTTGATCGGCGTCCGCCCTCCAGGCCTCCGCATTCAGCAGTCCGGCGGTGGGCGGCGCGGCGGACCAGTTGGCCGGGTCATCGGCAAATCCTGCGCTGGCGATGCGTTGGAGCGAGTTGCCGTCCCCCCGGGCGCCGGGCCAGGGCGCCAGCGGCGAGTAATTGACCGCCTCGACCAGCACATAAGGAACAAAGCCGGGATTGGGATCGGTCGGCGGATTGGGGAGGTCGGGGAGATACAAGCCCACGCGTTCCCCGGCATTGTCCAGGCTTCCCTGCCAGGGGCCGTACAGGGGGACAGTGGCCTCCAGCGAGTAGCGCGCGCGAAACGCGGCGAGCATGACCGGATCGGTCAGCGGATCGAAGCCGACCACCAGCACATAAGCGTCCGGCGCCAGGATCACGCCCTCTGGAAAAGCAAACTTCACGCCGTCATCCAGCCGCCAGGTGTTGGTCGGGAACAGCGGATCGTACAGCGGGACCGGCTGGCGGGAAAAGTTGCGCAGCTCGATGAATTCGTTCTGGGTGTCCGCGGTCGGGCCGAACGGCGGCGGGCAATACATAATCTCGTTGATCCCCACCGGCCCCACCCGGGGGCCGGCGTTGGCCCCGCCGAGGGTGTTGGCTTTCTGGGTGACAAAGTGTTCCCGGCCGTCGCTGGTGACGTGCCGGCCAAAGCTGACGCCGTTGACCTGCGCGCCAAACTCGAAGCCATGGCGGTAGCCGGTCAGGTGGACGCCGTCGCCCGAAAACAAATACACCTCCTCGCCCAGGGAACTGAGCGCGAACGCGCCGCTCCCGGTGTTAAATTGACTCTCGTCGAAGGTCACAAACCCGTACGGGGGAATCACGGTGTTGTCGGGGATGCGGTACTTGTCGGGTTTCTTGTGGTTGTCAGTCAGAAACCAGCCGCTGATATTCGCGGGCGCGGCGGTCGGGTTATGGAGTTCGATGGTGTCCGCTTGCGGCGGATCGGTATGCGTCAGCGCCTCGTTGACCACGACCGGGGGAAATCCGCCCGGATCGGCGTCTGCCCGTCCCGGAGAGCCGCCCAGGGCGGCGCTGGGACGCCAACTGGCCGGGTTGGTCCAGGTATAAAACGGCGCGGCGTCGTCGCGAATGGCCAGGGAGAAACCCTGGCCGTCGGTGGTGGGATGCCAGAACTCCTCGTAGCGAAAGTCGAGGATCGGCTCGCCGAGGGCCCCTTCGAGGGTCAGCCGCTCCCCCGCGTTGTCGAGGCTCCCGCCATACTGGCCGGCCACGTTCGTGACGCCGGGATAACGCGCGAGGAAAGCGGTGGGGTTTTTCACCAGCACCGCGTATTGGCCGGGCGCAAGCTGGGTGATCGCGCTGGCCGCCGTGAAGGTGAAGTCGATCCCGCGGGTGAAGCGGATGCCGGCCAGGTCCAACACCTGGTTTCCCACGTTCCTCAACTCGAGGAACTCGAGGTCGCTCTCCTCGCCGCCCCCGGCGGGATGATACATGATTTCCGTGACGGCCAGGGGCGGGGTCGAGACCACAAACGTGGCGGCCACCGGCCCGGACCAGGGACTCGAAATGGGCGGATTGCCTCCGATCACCCCGCCGGTGGGATTGCTGTGGGCGAGGTTGCGATTCCGCGCGAAAACGCGCGCGTTGGCGTTCAGCGTCACCGCCAACGGCGCGCGGCCGGAATAGGCGGCCGGGTTGATGGCGCCGCCGGGCAGCCGCGGGTCGGTTCCGTCGAGGGTGTAATAGGTGGTGGTGTTGGATTCAATGGTGGAGGATTGGATGGTCAGGACAAAGCCCGGGGCAATCGCGCCGCCCGGCGCGCTCAGGACCGGGGCGCGCAGGAAGTTCGTGTCCAGAAAATCCACGCGATCGGCCAGCCAGCGCTTGAGGAAGGCGGCCTCGCCGGCGTAGGTGCCGGGGAAGTTATGCGCGTAGCCATTCGCCGAGACATAGCCCGCCCGCGGCGCCACGTTGCCGGCGCTGCCCCAGCGGCTGATCTCGCGGGATTGCGCCTGAGCCAACTGATTCGTCAAATCATCCACCACCGCGAAGATGTGCTCCGTCGCGAGCGCGCCGCGCCGCAACTCCGTCCAACGGTCGATCCAGCCCTGCCAGAAATCCGGCGCGGTAAAGAGCCGCTGCCACCAGCGCACCCCGAGCAGCGAGGGGTTGCCGAAATAATCCGTGCCCTGGTCGCCGGTGGCCTGCACGTACCAGAGGCGCGGGTTGAAGCAACGGGTGTCGTTGTTCTTGGAGGTTCCCATGCTGCGGTCAAAGTCCCAGAGCGGGCCCAGGCTGAGTTTGGCGCCGGCGTCCTTGTAAAAATAGCCGCTGAGCCGGAAGGCATCGACATTGAAAGCCACCGCGTTGAAAATATGGTGATCCAGCCACGCCGGCACATCGATATAGGCGGCGTAGCCGGAGACCGGGTTGGTGTAGCTCGAGCCCCAGAGGGCGAGGCCGAACTGGCTGAAAAAAGTCGTGATGTAGTTGTATTGCGCCGCCCGCGCCGGAGCCACCATTTCCAACCCGGGCGGATCCCGAAAAACAATGTTCCGCTGCGCGAAGGAATCGTAAAAGGAGCGCTCGTCGGCATCCGCGCGATCGATCTTGAGCAGGTAGCCGCCCGAAATCTCGTTGGCGTTCGTGACCGAAGCCTCGAGCTTTTGGATCGCCACGCGGTTGGCGCCGCGCTTCACTTTTTCCTCGACGGTGTATAATCCGAAATAATTGCCGCCGGCGGGATCGGCGTAGGTGATCGCGCCGCCGCTGGTGTTGAGGAACATCTCGGCGAAACGCGTCCGCGAGGAATAGCGGCCGGCGTCGCGGCAGAGTTGGTGGATGAGCGGGTTGTGCAGGAACGAGGGGTCGTAGGAGTTTTGGGCGAATAACACCCAATCCGAGTCGGCGGGGAGGCCCAGGAATTCGGCCTTCCGGTCCTGGTTGTATTCGTCCCAGAGTTCGAGCGCCAGATTGTGCTGGGGCAAGCCGGCGGTGCTGCTGCCGCGGATGTTAAAACCGCCGCGCGAGACCAGCGTGGGCGGATTGGTCAGCGAGGCCACCCCGTTCACCGGCTCAAACGCCATGACCACCACGCTTTGATCATCCGAGGGAGCCGAGGCGGAAAGCGGTCCGCCGGCCAGATTGTGGAGCAAAAGAATCGGAACGTCCGAGGTGAAGTCCGCCGCCGCGGCGGAGATTTTCACAAAGCTTTCGGTGCGCGGCGGTCCGGGCCAGACGCCGGCCTGCCGGGAAAAGGCCCGGGCGCGGACCTGCACGGTATCCGTCACCGCGAGGGGTCCGGTGTAGAGCCGCGAGGTGGCGGTGGGAATATTGGTTTCGGCCGGTTTGCCATAGGCCAGATTGGTCGCCAGCAGCACGTAGCGAATCTCGCTGTTCGGGTCATTCACCGAGAGCGACAGCGAAAAACTGGTTTGAAACGTCCCGCCCACGCGCGAGAACCGCACCTCGGGGGCAAAACCGGGCCCGCGGCTGCTGTTGGGCGCGCCTGGGGTGGGCGCCGCGAAGTAGCCGGTCAACGAGGTGTCGAGCCGGTCCCGCCCGTAGGAGAGATCCGCATATTGCTGCGGGTAGGCCGGCGAGAACAGTGAAAGGGCGTTGCCCTCCGGATCATAAAGACCCAGAAAGGATGGTGCGGCGGAGAGTTTAAAGCTGGCATGAAGCTGGCCGTTGACGTTGGTGTTCCGGCCCGAGGCGAAGATCACGAGATAGCCGTTGGCGGACAGGCCGGCGGGCGGGAAGATCCATTTGCGCGGCTTGGCCGCGTCATCGGTCAACGACCAACCGGTCAGATCCACGGGTTCGCCGGTGTTATTGTGCAGTTCGATCCAATCGGGGGCATTGCCAAGTTCATCGCGGACCGAATCCGGCTGCTTGCCGCTGTTGCTGGCCATGAACTCCGAAATCAGCACGCCGTGAAGCGGCGCTGCGGGATTCAGCAGGTAGCTCCAGCCGTCGCCCGTGAAAAGATTGGTCGCGCTGCTGAGGTCATGAATTCCGTGGCCGGGCGCCCAGGCCACCTGCACCACTCCGGTCGCGGGCTGGGCAAAGCCGAAGACGTATTGCGAGGGCGAAATCGCCTCGAGTTCGGTGGCTGGCTGGCCATTGATCAGCAGATCCGCCGCATCCACTCCGGCCACCGGGACGTTGAACCCCACCTCGATTTCGGTCAGTCGCCGCAGCGCGCCTCCGGCGGAGGGATAAAGCAGGGTGACGGCGGGGAGCTCCAGCCGCGGGGTGAAGTAGAGGGCGGGATTGATGATGAAGTCCGCGCTGCTGCCTTTCGAGGAATTGAAGGCCTGGACGGCCAGGACATTGACGCCGGGAACGAGGTAGGTCTGAAAGTCCGCAAGCCGGTTGGTCCACCAGGGAATCGGCTCCGGCAAAGCCGGGCTCGAGACTCCGTTATACCGGATATTGCCGCTGGGCATGTTGAAGCGCGCGACCTCCTGTCCATTGATCCAGGCAATGAACCCATCATCGCTCAGCGCGGCCATCTGGAGCTCCGTGAAGTCGTAAATATTGGTCACCACAAACGTCTGGCGCAGAAAGACGCAGGTGTAATTGCCGTACATATCCGTCAACGCCGTGTTGCCGGTGTAAGCGTCCCGGCTGGTCGGCTGGTTCTCGTAATAAAACGCCGCCGGGCCTGTCGCCCACGACGAATCGTTGAATCCGATCTGACGCCAGTTGCTCGAAGGGGTCGAAGCCTCCGAGGTTCCCTTCCGGTAGCGCCAGGTGCTGTCGGGGGCGATTAACGTGCCGGCGCCAACCGTCAGCGCCGCCAGCCAAACCGCCAACCCGACGGTCATCAGCCGCCAGGAGAATTCTCGTTCAAACATAATCGTAAGCGCCTGCCGTCAAAAAACGTGGCCGTCCTCGTCTCCGCCAGGCGCCGGGCGGAGAGGAGGTTTTCTTAGCCTCGACGCGGCAAAGATACCATGATTTAAGGCAACCGAAGCTCTTGTCCGCGTCCGATTTCTACGGACGTCTTATCGGGCTTTTCGCCATCCTCGGATCAGGAGCAGCGCTCCCAGGCCCGCCAGAGTCAAAACCGACGGCTCGGGCACCGGAACGAAGTCCAGGCCCCGAAAAATTTCATTCGCCGAGGCCGTGGCCAGGGTGATGGCGGCCGATCCCGCACCCGTATCCGTGATGGCAATCAACCGGTTGGCCGTGGCCTCGCCCGTGGTGGCGTAAATGATCGGATCGCCGCCGCTGAAATCCACCGCCAGCCCGCGCGCGCCGATTTTGTCCACCCCCGTCCCCAGAGTGTAGGTGAGCGCCCAGGCGGCGCCGTTGAAATCCCAGCGTTGGATGCCCCCGGCGGCCGAGGTCGAATCGTCCGCCACGTAAGCGATAGTCATCAAGCTGTTGAAGGCGAAATCATAAGCGCTGCCGGTGGCGCCGGTGTCCAGCAACACCAGCGCGGTGCTCGGCCCGGTGAGCGTGCCGGAGATTTCCCAGATCCCGCGGTGTGAACCCGAACTGGTCGAGAAATAAAGGTTGCCGCCGAGATTCTGAATGACGCGGGTGTTGGCGACCGTGGTTTGCACTGTGGCGCCGGGGCTGGCATTCCCAAAATAATAGGTGCCGCTGTTGGCGCCCGCCCCCCAGAAGTTGCCCGCTCCGTCGGTCGCCGCCCCGCGCAGGTTGTTTCCGCTATATTGACTGGTGGTCGTGGCCGCGAGTGAGAAAACGCCGAGGGCATCGACCATTCCCACCGCGCGCGGCACCGCCGCCGCGGTCGAATTGGCCAGACTGCTGCCGTAGGGCAGCGGCGTATGGTAGCCGGCGAAGGTCAGGTACTGGCCGTCCGGCGACCGGCTCAGCCCTCCCTCCGAGGTCGCGGACCCGCTGATAATCAACGCGGCGGCCCCGCTATCGGGAATTTGCCGGCTGCTTGCCAGCCCGCCCTGTGGGTTGTACTCATCCAGGAACACCGTATTGCCGGTATTCGCCAGCGCCTGCGAGCCATCGCCCAACCGGAGCACGGCCAGGTTTCCGGGAACAAATTGAGCGGCGGCGGCGAGGGCCGAACCGAGCAGAAGAATTGCAGCGAGGTTTGCTTTCATAACGTCATCAGGCAGTTTGAATTTCAGCCACCTCGGCCACCGCCCCGGGCGGGGATACCGCGGAAGCTCTCGTTGAGTTTGGCTGGATGCGCCAGGTGGGTCAAATCTAAATCGGCTTCTCGGCGCCGCCGCCTCGGCCTGGCCCGGGCTTCTCCCCGATTGCCCGGCCTTGCACCGACCGGCGCGGGGTTTATCCTGCGGCCATGGGAAATCGAAAAATGCCCTGCGCGATCACCGTCGCCGGATCGGATAGCGGCGGCGGGGCTGGAATTCAAGCGGATCTGAAGACGTTTGCCGCGCTGGGGGTGCATGGCGCCTCGGCGATCACCTGTCTGACCGCGCAAAATCCGAAAGCGGTGCGCGGCATTCACGCCTGTCCGCCCGAGATGGTGCGGCTGCAATTGGAGGCAGTCTTTGACGAACTCAAGCCGGCGGCGGCCAAGACCGGCATGCTTTACTCCGGGCCGATCATCAAGACGGTCGCCGGATTTTTCGATCGCCGGCCCAATTTGCCTCTGGTGGTGGATCCGGTGATGGTGGCGACGAGCGGCGCCCGGCTGTTGCATCCGGCGGCGGTGAAGCTGCTCATGAGCGACCTGCTGGCGCGCGCGGCTCTGATCACGCCGAACCTGGACGAGGCGGAAATCCTGGCGGGGCAGCGAATCAGCTCCGTCGAGGACATGCGCAAAGCGGCGCGCGAGTTGCACGGATTGCTGGGCTGCGCGGTGCTGGTCAAAGGGGGGCATTTGCGCGGCTTGCGCCAGGCGGTGGACATTTATCGCGATGCCCGGGAAGAGTTGTTGCTCGAGGCGCCGTTCGTGCCCCGGGTGGACACGCACGGGACCGGCTGCGCCTATTCAGCGGCGATCACGGCCGGGCTGGCCCGGGGACTGGCGTTGCCGGCGGCGGTCTGCCGGGCGAAGGAATTCATCACCGGAGCCATCGCGCAGGCGCGCCGGACCGCCCGGCACACGGTGTTAAATAGTTTTTGGGCCGGTTTGCCGGCCGAGGGTTGAGGCGGCTTCGCCGTTAAAATTCGGTCAGCCGCTCCAACTCGCGCACCCGGGCCTCAATCTGCGGGCGGGTGATCCGGGTGGTGCGCGTCAGCCCGAAACCCTCGCAACAGAACGCGGCGACCACGCTGCCGTACACCATCGCGCGGCGCAGGTTTCGCTCGACCGGTCCTTTGGCGGAGGCGAGAAACCCCATCATGGCGCCGGCGAAGGAATCCCCCGCGCCGGTGGGATCAACGACTTTGGCCAGTGGGTAAGCCGGGCAGAGGAAGCAGCCGCCCGGGCCGGAGAGGATCGAACCATGGGAACCCTTTTTGATGATGACAAATTTTGGCCCCATTTGATGGATTTTCTTGAGCGCTTTAACCCCATTCTCCTCTTCGGTGAGCTGGCGCGCCTCGCTGTCATTAAGTACAAAGCCATCCAGGCGCCGGATTAATTTGCGGAGCTCCGGCAGGGCGATGTTCAGCCAGAGATCCATCGTGTCGGCCACCACGAACCGGGGTTTGCGCATCTGCTCCAGCACATGCAGTTGCAGGCCGGGGGCAATGTTGGCCAGCAGCACGAATTCCGTCCGCCGATAGCGCTCGGGCAAAACCGGGGTGAACGTCTCGAATACCCCGAGCTCCGTCAGCAAGGTCCGGCGGTGGTTCATGTTGGCCTCGTATTCCCCGGACCAGTGGAAGGTTTTGCCCTCCAGCATTTGCAATCCCTTGAGATCCACTTTATGCCGCCGATAGAGATCGAGGTATCGCTTGGGAAAATCCTTGCCCACCACTCCAACCAGTTGGGTGGGAGAAAAAAAACTCGCCGCCACCGCGGCGTGGCTGGCCGAGCCGCCCAACAGCCGCGGATTTTCCGCTTGGGGAGTTTTGATGGAATCCAAAGCCGTCGAACCAACGATTAGCACGCTCATAATTGCAACTTCAAAGCGGCAGGACAGTAGAGAACCAGACGTTCCGTCGCAATGGAAAAGGCCGGACGCACGGCCCGCGACGCCCGACCCGGCCGGAAAGCCCCATCCCGGAGGGGCCGCAGCCCGCGGCTGGCAT
>JBDHQH010000016.1:0-43087 GCA_039806935.1 Verrucomicrobiota bacterium | reverse complement strand
CCGCACCGTCGGGCCGCGGCGCTATAGTTGCAAAATCGCCCGGGTGGAATAATTTCAGCCGAAATTGAGCGATATACTCCTTCGGGAAATTGAACATTTGACTGGCCGGCTGTCCGCGATCATCCGCGAACAGGCCGGCGAAACCGTCTTCCGGCATTTCCAGCAAATCCAGGGCCTTTTCACCGACAACCAGCGCCTGGGCGGCGGGCGGGCATTGATCAACCGCCTGGAATTGGAGGAGGGACACCAAATCGCCCACGCCTTCAGCCTGTACTTCCAACTGGTAAATCTGTGCGAGGAACGCGCCCGGGTGCGGCATCTGGCGCGGGAATCCGCCCCGCCCATGTCCTTGCGCCGCATTTTTCAGGAGCTCAAAGCTGCCGGCGTCCCGGGCGCGCGCCTGCAACGCTGCCTGGATAACCTCGAGGTGCAGCCGGTGCTGACGGCGCATCCCACCGAAGCCAAACGCCGGGCCGTGCTCAACCAAATGCAGCGGGTGGCCCGGAATTTCGAGCAGCCGGATGAAGCCCTCGAAGCCCTCTGGCAAACGCGCGAAATCCGCGAGCGGCGCATCGGCCCGCTGCAAGAGGTCGAAAGCACGGTCTTTTACTTTGACCATTCCATTTTCGAGACGGCGGCGAATTTTTACGCCAGCTTCGATGCCGAGCTTAACGCCGCCTATCCGCGGCTCAGGCGTTCGCGCGCCTTCTTGACTTTCGCGAGCTGGGTGGGCGGCGACCGCGACGGCAATCCTTTTGTCACCCCCGAGGTGAGCCAGACGACCGCGCAATGGCATACCTGCGTGGCGAAGGCCTTTTATGAACGGGAGTGCGCGAAGCTCGTCGAGGAGATCACCCACGCCAGCGAAGCCCGGCCCGGCGAGGATTTGAGCCCTTACCAGCCGTACGAGGCCTTGCGAGCCCGACTGGCAAAACTGCGCCGCCAACTGGCCTCCGGCGAGGCGGAGTTGCCGGAAATCCTGCGCGCGCTTCTGGCCGCGCAAAAAAGCCTGCTGGCCCAAAAAGCCCCGCGGGCCGCCCGCGGCCGCCTCCAGCGTCTGATCACCCAGGCGCAGGTGTTTGGCACCCATTTGGCCGAACTGGATTTTCGCGATCATAGCGGCAAACTCGACACCGCCGCGGAGGAGATCCTCGCGGAGTTTCGCTCGATGCGGGAAATCCAGCGGGCGCATGGAGAGGCGGCCACGAACCGGTTCGTGCTGAGCATGACGCGCGGCGAGGGGGACATCCTGCGGCTGTTGCGGCTGGCCCGCCAGGCCTCGCTCCAGCGAGTGGACCTCGTGCCGCTGCTGGAGACCATCCAGGATCTGGAGCGGGCGCCGGAGTTGCTCGAACGGCTCTGGGCCGATCGGGCCTATCGCGCTCACCTCCGCCGCCGGGGTGATTTGCAGGAGGTGATGGTCGGATACTCCGACTCCAACAAAGACGGCGGCTATTTAGCCGCGAATTGGTTCCTTTATCAGGCCCAGAATGAAATCGCGCGCGCGGCGGATCGCGCCGGTGTCAAGCTGCGCCTTTTTCACGGCAAAGGCGGCAGCATCGACCGGGGCGGCGGCGTCAGCCACCGCAGTTTGCGCGCCCAGCCCCATGCCGCGCATGGCGCCCGCATCCGGATCACCGAGCAGGGCGAGGTGATCTCGCTCAAATACTCGAATCCCGCCATCGCCCAGCGCAACCTCGAGCAACTCACCGCGGCGGTAATTGCCGCCCAGTGTCTCAGCCATCGGCGCAACGCCCGGGTCAGGCAATGGGAGAGGGAGCTCGCCCGCATGGCTCAACTTTCCTTCGAGTTTTATCAGGCGTTGGTTTATCACACCCCCGAGTTCACGGAATATTTCTGGCAGGCCACCCCCATTGATCTGCTCGAACATATCCGCATCGCCTCGCGGCCCTCCCGCCGCAAGGCGACCACGGATATCCGCCAGCTTCGCGCCATCCCCTGGGTATTCGCCTGGACGCAATCGCGGCATCTGCTCTCCGCCTGGTATGGCGTGGGACATGCCTTGGGTGAGTTCGCCGCCCAGACGCCGAATGGCCTCGAACGCCTCCGCCAAATGTACGCCGGGTGGCCGTTTTTCCAGGCGCTGCTCGATAACGCCGAGGTCTCCCTGGCCAAGACGGATCTCGGAATCGCCCGGCTCTACGCCGAACTTGTGCAATCAGAAGCGGTGCGCGACAAAATCTTCGCGCTGGTCCAGGCCGAGTATGAATTGTCCGTCCGCATGGTCCTCGCTGTAACCCAGCGCTCGCGCCTGCTCGAAAGCCAGCCTACGCTGGCTGGCTCCATTCATTTGCGGAATCCTTACGTCGATCCGCTGAGCCTGCTGCAAATCCGCTTTTTATCGCTCTGGCGCGGCTTGGACGAGAACCGGCGCCCCGAGGGCTTGCGCCGCCTGCTCGCGCTCACGGTCAGCGGGATCGCCTCCGGAATGAAGAGCACTGGTTAGCCCCCGGACGCAACCCCGCCTGGCAGATGCGAGTTGACGTCCCGCGCGCGCCACCCACACTCCTTGGCGATGAAGTCGGAAATTTACCAGCGCATCACGGATTCGGGGATTGTGCCCGTCATCGCCATCGAAGATCCGGCCGGGGCCCTGCCGCTGGCGGATGCCTTGCTGGCCGGCGGCCTCCCGGTGATTGAGATCACCTTTCGCACCGCCGCCGCCGCCAAGGTGATCCAAACCATCAGCCGCTCGCGCCCGCAAATAATGGTGGGAGCCGGCACGGTGTTAACGCGCGATAACCTGCACGCCGCCATGGCCGCCGGCGCCGCCTTTGCCGTGGCTCCGGGGTTGAATGCCGAAATTGTCCGGCACGCGCAGGATCTGGGCCTGCCCTTCATTCCGGGCGTGGCCACCGCGGGCGAGATCGAGCAGGCTCTGGCGCTGGAATGCCGGCTGTTGAAATTCTTCCCCGCCGAATTGCTCGGCGGCTTGCCGATGATCAACGCCCTGGCCGCGCCCTACGGGCACACCGGAGTGAAATTCATGCCCACCGGCGGAGTGACCCCCGAAAACCTGGAAGACTACCTGGCGAACCCGCGCGTGGCGGCGGTTGGCGGCACCTGGCTGGCTAAACGCGAGGATGTGGCGGGCGCCCATTGGCTCGAGATCCAAGCCCGCAGCCACACCGCCGTCCAGGCGGTCCGCCGGGTGCGCCGGTCAACGTGATTTTTCAGCTCCCGCCCACGGAAAATTCCACCTCCCATTCAGGCGCGAGAAAGCTGGAGCCAGTTGTCGGATTTGAACCGACGACCGACGGTTTACAAAACCGTTGCTCTACCACTGAGCTAAACTGGCGTCGCCAGCTTCATATACCTTTCTCGGCCGTGAAGATCAAGCCATGGAAACGCAAACGGGGCGCCCGCCGGCGGCGGACGCCCCGCGATGACAATCCGGGGATTTGATCAGTAGATCCGGCGGACGCGATAGAATTCCGCGTTGCCGCTCACGGCTTTGGTAGCGCGGAAATTCCCTCCGCCCAGAGCGCTGATGCTCGCCACAACGTCGGCGTACGGGCCGGTCACCGCCGCGGCGGATTGCAGAATAAACTGGCCCGCCACGTCTCCCGAGTTCGCGCTGAAGTCAATTTGGGCGTTGCCGTCGCTGACCCGCAGCCGGCTCAGGGCTGGGGCGGCCAGACTGATCACGCGGGCGTTGGCATAGATGACCGAAGCCTCGTAGGAGCCGAGCGAATCGTAGGCGTCATCATACCCGAGCATGATATTGCCGCTGATGTCAGGGGTGGTGTTCGTGTAAGTGAAAATCACCGTCTTATTAATCGTCAGCGTAACCTGGTTCCCAATCTGGCTGACCTCGACATCCGCCCAAGACGGAGTCTGGGTTCCCATAAGATTCGCCGGAACGCCGCCGCCAACCGCGCCGGGTGTCCAGGGCGGGGATTTGAAGACGCCGGTCAGGGTCGAGGCCGAGCGCCCATTATTCAGCGGTGTCGGATTACTGCCCGTCCCAGGACCGCCGTAAATCGCGTAATCGCCCAGGGCGGCGCCATCGGATTCAACATCAAAAAAGATGCCGTCGAAGAGCCAGCCTGTCCCCACTCCCCCAGTGCTGTTGCGGAACCAGTTGGTCCGGGCGCCGGAATGGTTGATGCCAAACAAAGCGTATTCAGTGGTGCCGATCGTGCCCTCGATCAAGTACATGTCGAAACGCAACGCGTAATTACCGCTGAAACTCTGACCTTTGGGGTACAAATTGAGCCCCGCCGCGGTCGTGGAACCATTCTTGTTAACCGTCAATTGAAGTCCGTGCGTGTCACTGCCGGAGTGCGGCGCGGGAGGAATCGGCGGCCACTGGATGGCGCTGTAGTCCACCGCCCAACTGGCGGTGTAATCCATCGACGCCGGATTGGTCGAGCCAAACAACAGGGTCCAATTCGCGGACGTATCCGCTTGCAGATTGTCGGACCAGAGCACCGTCTCCGGCGGCCGCTCGTCATCCACGATGGTGGCCGTGAGCGGAGTGTTGGTGCCGATGGCGTACCCGTTGCCCGGCGCCACCGAAACGGTGAAGGTTCGATCACCGTCCAAACGGGAATTGTCTATCGGATGAACATCAAAAGTAGCGCTCAGATCGCCCGAGTTCAGGAAAACGGGATTGTTCGGCTCGAAATCCACTCCGGCGACGGCATCGCCGCCGTAGGCAATCCGGGTCTCGACGTAAGCGTAGATGTCCCCGCGACGGGTCAAACGAAATCGAGCGTAATCGTTGGTGAGCCGTTCGTACATCGACCCACGCACGAGCGAAATGTCGATCGTCGGGATGTCATTGTCCTGAATCGTCACGGTGGCGCTGCCATCGGCGACGTAGCCGGGGCCTTCGGCCAGCGTCAGAATCACGGTCTCGGTAAGTTCCGAGAGATTATCATCGATAGGCGTAACGACGATGTCCGCGGTGGTGTCATTGACGCCAAAGGTCACCGAACCCGCCAACGTCTGATAATCCACGCCGTTGATCGCGGTGCCACTGATAGTGTAGTTGACGGTCAAGGGAGCGCCGACGGAGGTGCGAGTCACGGTGAAGATGCCGGGGATGGGACCGGCTTCGGAAGCGTTGGGTTGGGTTGCCTGGATGCTCACGACGTCGGGGAAATTGGTGATGCGGACGTTGTCAAACAGCGCGAAGAGCACGTTGGGAGCGTCGGGATCGGTGGAACCGCCCTGATTGGTGTCGTAGACATTAAACAGGATGTTGTTCCCGCCCAGTGCGCCGGCATCGTCCGAGTTGACGGTCGCGATGATTACACCATCGATCCGATAGGTAATCGTCTTGCCCACCTTTTTGAGGGAGACGTCATGCCACTTGAACGCAATGGCCCCGGCGGGAGAAACGGTCCCGGCCTGGCTAGGGAAAAGGGCGGCTTGCGCCTCCGGAACGGGCGTCGCGGGGAAGTTGGTGACATAGTGGCTTGCCGTGTTGTTGCGCGAGCCGGCAAAGTACACTAGACCGGAGGACGGATCCTCCGCGATTTGCCGATCCGCGTCCTGATAGCTGATTCCGTGCGCCGGCGAATACACTCGATAATCCGCGGGAGAGCCGCCATCCAGAGTGGCGCCAATGAATACGCTATCCACGGTTGCGCCCGCCACCTGCGGGGTGATGCCCGCGGTCCCGTATCCAGCGCCGCCCACCTCCGTCGAGCCATTGCCGCTCTTGTTATAGTTTAACCACATATCAAATCGCATCTCGAAGTTTTCGGTGATGCCGAAGTTCAGTGGCGAGACGCTCACGCCGGCGGGGAACACGCCGCCAGCGCCGATATTGGCCCAAAGCTTCAGCCCGCGCGTCGTGCCTCCGGTCGAGTTCGGCGCGGAAGGTATTCCAACGGCGCTATAGTCGAAAAATGCATTGGCCGAACTGTCGCCCGAGCCAGTCGTGTTGACGATGAAATTGGCCGAGGCATCGGTGTCGAAATCCTCGTAATAGACCTGGGTTTGAGCTTGAGAAGCGCTGCTGCCCATTAGCCAGGCCGCCGCCAGCGCCATGGCCAGACGGCTGCCGCGCCGCCGTTGCGGCGCGGAAGAAATGCGGGTTTGCTTCATCTTGGGATCCGTGTTTACTTGTGTTTTCCGCTGCCAGATGCCGATCAACCGGAATGCGGCATCCCTCAGCTCGTTTTGCCGCCGTCATGATAACCTTGAAATCAGGCGATGCCAAACAAATTTTATACGATTAATTAATCCGGCCAACATGGATTGCATTATGGAAGAGCAACTCCAATGGCGGGCGCATGGCGATCCTTCGCTCCCCAAGCTCGTTTATCTGCCGGGCTTGCACGGTGATTGGACACTGCTGGGAGGCTTTCGCCAGGCGGTCGCGGGCCGAATCCATCTGATCGAACTTATCTATCCACGCACCTTGGCCTGGTCGCTGGCGGATTATGCCGAAGCCATCGAGACCGCGCTGCGTCGCCAGGGAGCCGGGCAAGTCTGGCTGTTGGGCGAGTCCTTCGGCTCGCAGGTGATGTGGGCCTTGCTGGAACGGCGCCGCCTGCGGTATCAAGGCGCGATTTTGGCCGGCGGTTTTGTACGCCATCCCGCGCGCGGCCTGGTCCGGGGGGCCGAGCGCCTGGGCGGCGCGCTTCCTCTGCGGCTGATCACCCGCTGCCTGTTCGGCTACGCCTGGGCGGCGCGCTGGCGGTTCAGACATTCGCCCGAAGTGCTGGCGGGGGTCGAAGAATTTATCGCCCGCCGGACCGACCTTGATCGTCGCGCCGCGGTGCATCGGCTGCGGTTGATCCTCGACGCGGATGCGCGAGCCGTCGCCAGCCGCACCCAGGCGCCCATCCACGTCCTGACCGGAATGTTGGACCCAGTGGTGCCCTGGTGGCCGGTGCGGCGCTGGCTCCGGCGAAATTGCCCCGCCCTGCGCGCCCACAAAATCGTGTGGCGAGCGGATCATAACGTTCTGGCCACCGGCGCGCGGCAATCCGCGGAGCAGATTCTGGAATGGATCGTCGAACCCCGGGAACCGGTTGCCTCGGTTGGACGCGGCTGCTAATCTCCTCCTCAGAACGCTTTATGGCCACTCGATTGGACGTTCGCAAAACCTACAAGCTCTACATCGGCGGGCAGTTCGTCCGCTCCGAAAGCGGGCGCTATTTGCCGGCTCGGGATGCCGCCGGCGCGCCGCTCGAAAACGTCTGTCACGCTTCGCGCAAGGATCTGCGGGAGGCGGTGGGGGCAGCCCGCAAGGCGTTCGGCGGCTGGGCCAAAAAGACGGCTTACCTGCGCGGGCAAATCCTCTACCGGGCCGCCGAGATGCTGCAAATGCGCTGCTCCGAGTTGCGGCGGGAAGTAGCCCGTTCCACCGGGATCTCGGAGGACGAGGCGGCTGCGGAGGTCAGCCTGGCCATCGACCGGCTGGTCTATTTCGCGGGTTGGACGGATAAATACAGCCAGCTCTTTGGCAGCGTAAACCCGGTCGCCAGCTCGCATTTCAACTTTACCACGCCTGACCCCACTGGAGTGGTCGCTGTTCTGGCGCCGGACATGCCGACCCTGGCTCCGCTGGTGTCGCTCCTCGCTTCAGCAGTGCTCAGCGGCAACGCGACGGTGGTGATCGCTTCGGAGCGGCACCCGCTGCCGGCGGCCACTTTCGCCGAGATCCTGGCCACCAGCGATTTGCCGGCGGGAGTGGTTAACCTGCTGACCGGCCAGCGCGCCGAGCTGGTCAGCCACCTGGCGGAACACATGGATATTAACGCCCTGGTGGACGGAGTTGGAGAGCCTGGATTGGGCGCCCGCCTGCAAGCCGGCACCGCCCTCAACCTCAAACGCTATTGCCGCCATAGCCTCGAGCCAAAAGAGTGGTTCACCTCCAAAGCCGAAAATCCCTATTGGATCCTCGACACGGTCGAGTTCAAAACGGCCTGGCACCCGATCGGGCTCTAAAACGGCCACGGACCGCCCCCTATGAAAGAGACCACCCGAAATCCGATCCTCGTGGCGTTGGATGTGCCCGATGCGGTCGCCGCTTGGAAGCTGGCCAGTGAATTGGCGCCGGTGGTTGGCGGCTTCAAAATCGGCGCCGAACTATTCACCAGCGCCGGCCCTGACATTGTCCCACGGATACGCGCCCTGGAACGGCCCGTGTTTCTGGATTTGAAGTTCCATGATATCCCGAACACCGTGGCCCGGAGTGTGGCCGCCGCGACCCGGCTCGGCGCGCAAATGCTGACGATCCACACCTCGGGCGGCCTGGCCATGATGCGGGCGGCGGAGGAATCGGCGCGCCGCGCCGCGCCCACCGCGCCTCCGCTGGTTTTGGGCGTCACCGTTCTGACCAGCATGGACAGCCGGGCTCTGGCGGAGACAGGCGCGGGGGAGAACGTCGCCCGTCAAGTCGAGCGCCTCGCCCAACTCGCGCTGCGGGCGGGATTACGCGGACTGGTGTGCTCGCCGTTGGAAATCACGGCCCTGCGCCAGATTCTTCCTGTCGAAATCCAACTGGTCACTCCCGGAATTCGCACTGGCCAGGAGTCCTCCGACGACCAAAGCCGCACCCTCTCGCCCCGCCAGGCGCTCGCCGCCGGCGCCAACTGGCTGGTCATCGGCCGGCCCATTTGCGCCGCCCCCCAACCTCGCGCGGCCGCCGAGCAGATTCTAGCCTCCTTGCATTAGCGTAAAGCATTGGCGACTTTGCCCGTGTGCAAAACGTTCCGATCCAAACCGCCACGATCGGCGGGCTGTCCTCTGATCGCGCCGTCCGGCGCGCCATCGCGCGCCGCATCTTTTTCGCGTTCCTGGCCACCTTTCTCGGGGCTCGCGTGCTCGTGCTGCTGATCATGGAACATAAGATCCCCGACCTGTTTCTGCATCTCCAGGGCACGCATGTTCATCACCTGAATTACGGAATCTTCCTGCTGGCGGGAGTCGGTGGCTGGCTGCTGCTCCGGCGAAACCCCAATCGGCAATGGTTGGCGTTGCTCTACGGCGCCGGCCTGGCGTTGACCTTTGACGAGTTCGGCATGTGGCTCCATCTCGGCGGCAGCTACTGGCAGCGCGCGAGTTGGGATGCCGTGACCGTGATCGGCTCCGGCCTCGGGCTGTTCGCTTATGGCCCGTCCTTGGCGCAGTATCGTCCGCGACACTGGACGACCGCGATTCTCTTTTTCGCCCTCGCGGGATTATTTTTCCACCTGCTCGCCAAGTCCCTCGAACACGCTCGACAGACCGTCCTCCCGCAACTTGAGTATATCGAAAGGCAGGGCCCGCGGTAGGAGGGCGCGGGCAGGATCCTTACTTGCCGCCGCGCCGCAGGAACGCCAACGCGCCCAGGGCTAGTAAAGCCAGGCTGGAGGGCTCGGGCACTGTGACGATAAACGCCTGAATGCCCTGATTCGAGCTCATGGCGTACAGTGGCTGGCTCCAAGTGCCGTCGCCATTATCAATCGCGTTGCCCCAGACCACATCTCCGGAGGCGTTCGCATTGGCAGTCAAGCTCGTTCCGTTTGGAATATTCAAGCCGTAACCCACATTCACTGGATTCAGCGGATTCGTGACGTCGTAGATCGAAACATGGCTGTCCCCAGTGCTCTGCATCGCCAGCAGCGCGTGTCCGTTCAGCACGGTGTAATCCATCAATCGCTCGGACACGCTGAAGGGAGTCAAGGTGCCCTGCAGGGTTCCTTTATCGCCAGAAAAGGTCGTGTATCTCGCTCCGGGGCTCCCCTGGGACCCCCACACCTCGGTGTCGCTGGCCATGGCAATACCCAGGCGAAAATCGCCCGTGCCCGGATTTGGGGGGGCGCCCCAATTTGTCACGCCCACCGCGGTGCCGGCGGTCGGATCAATTATGCCGTATCCAAGGCTTCCGCTGCCGTAACCCACAGCCACCCGGGTCGCGCTGCCGGAGCCGAAAACCGAGAGGGTGTCGCCCACGCGCGCGGCCAAACCGGCAGCTCCGGAATAGGCAACGGTCGCGGTCGCCCCCTCGTTGGCATAACGATATAGTTTAAAGGCGGTGGTGCCACTGGCGGTAGTTAAATTTCCAAGGTAAATCGCGCCGTCATTCGCCGCACCAATCATGTTGATCGCATACGTGCCGCCCGAGATCCCCGCCGTGTTCATCGCACCTAGATCCGCCCCGGTGCTGCCATCCAGTATGCGAATAACGTTGCCCCCGTTCCGGCTGGCGAGCAGCAGATGCCCCGTAGCTGGGTTGAACGTGATTCCCCGTTCCAGACCGCCCGTACCCAGGTACGTTTGACCGCCCTCGCCGGGTGCCCACCAACCATCATGGTCGGGGCTAAAAGTAGTCATTGGAGCGATAGTCACCTGCGCCTGCGCCGTGAAAGCTACGAGGGTGGAAATCCCAAAATAAAGCTTAAGGTTCATAATCGGTTTCGCCTGCCAGTTCTGTTATATCCCCATTTGTCGGCGAACCGCCCGGGAAAGTCAACGACAAAATGACAATAATTTTGCCCCCAAGAAGAGCCGAAAATCGAACGCCGCCGCGGCGGGAATAAACCAAGTCCCGAGTTAAACGAAATGATTGCCGCGGCGCCACCCGAGCACCGGAGATCGAGCAACCGTCTGGGAAAGGACTGTGCAAGCCCGGTTCAGCCGACGTCCTCGCCCAACTCGACGTTCCAGTAGGCGAGGTCGATGAAGTGCTTCCAGCTATCGTGCTGGCACATGCTGAAATTGATCTGCACGAAGGGGCGCCATTTCGGACGCTTGGGCTTCCGCACGAGACGCATACCCGCCTGCTGCGGGGTCCGGTTGGACTTGGCGGTGTTGCACTCGATGCACGAGCAGACAATGTTCTCCCAATTCGTTGGCCCTCCGCGGTCGCGCGGGATCACATGGTCCAGATTAAGATCCCGGCGGTCACAGATGCGTCCGCAATACTGGCAGGTGTTCTTATCGCGCTCAAAAATGTTGTGGCGCGTGAACTTGACCTCTTTTTTCGGCAGGCGGTCATACACCAACAGCAGGATCACGCGCGGCAGGCGGATGCGGAACGAGACGGTGGGAATGGATTCCGCGCTTGGCTCCCGCGCCGAGAAGTCGTGCCATTCGTTGAAGTTGAAAGTCTCGAACGAGCCATCGCCGCGTCCGAGCACAACTTCCGCGTGACCCTGAAACAAAAGGGTCAGCGCTCGCCGCGCGGTGCATACATTAACCGCCTGCCAGAAGCGATTCAGCACCAAAACATGCTGATTCAGCAACGAGATCATAACGGATCCGATCCCGCGCAAGCTACTCAAACGGTTTTGGGCTGTCAATGCGAGCCGGAACGGACGCAAGGCGCCGCGACTGCGTGGCGCCTTGCGCAAATTCGGACTTTTCCCAGACTCGCCTGTCCTAGGGAGCGACGACCTGTGCGGCGGCGGTTCCCGGAGTCTTGGCGGGATCGGAGAGATCCGTGGCCGTGATGGTAAACGAACCGGTATCGTTCCAGATCGCGTGGGCCGTGCCCGTGCCATTTACCAGATTGATCTTGCCCTCGGGGTCATCCGTCCAAATGGGGAAACCGCCCGACGTGCTGAGTTGGACCTGATCGGTCACGCTGGTGACAATCACCCAATTATCATCGCAAGCATTGACCACGATGTTGTGCGCTTCCATCGCCATCATATCCATCGGGATAGGCGCGCCGCTCTTGCCGGAAGGCGTGTAAGGCGCGCTGGTCTCGCCCGGAAGCAGAATTTGCAGCCGGGTCGCCATGCGCTTGAGCAGCCGGAAATAACCATGGTTCGCATCCGGCATATCCGCCGTTTGGACGACCACCTTCCGATCCGTGCCGGCCAGGAACGTATGCTCGATCAGTGGTGAACTGACCCAATTCACAAGGTTGCTGCTGGTCAGCAATTCGGAAAATCCTTTGTCCGGTGTCGTCCAGGAGAGCACGTACCGGTCGTTCGGGCCGATGATCACGAACCCGGCCTTGGAGGACGCGGTGGAATTGTCCCAGCGCTCGGCGTTGAAACTGGTGAAAGTATCATGAATCGGGCCGGCGGCGGTGCCGGTGATGTCCACGCTGGTCAGCGTAATGGATTGGCCGTTTTTGGCCGCGCCATTCGGCTGATCCCCGACATAAAAGGTCACACCGCTGGCGAAAAGCGCCGCCTGGTCAGCGGTGAGCGTGGCGGTGGCGATCACCCCGCCAGGGCCGGTGATGGTGATGTTGGTGTCCTGCGAGAAGGAGAGCGACCAGGTGCCGACCGGGCTGGCCGCATGGACGTTCGTGGGGTAACCGACCGGCAATCCCTGGTCGTTCGGGCCCTGGAAGTACATCGCGTTCGCGGCCGGCGAATTGGTCTTGAACCGCAATGCGCCAACCCCCTGGCCGTTCGCCGCCGGATCATTTACCACGAACAGGCACAAAGCATTCGCGTAATCCCAATCCGGCGAAGTCGAGGCTGCCGGGTTGGGAACCAGCATCATGTGCGCTTGAAAGCCTGAGTAGGCGGGAAAGGCGGGGAAGGCGCCCAAAGTCATCGAGTAAGTGACAGTGCCAGGGCGGCCCACCCACGTCATTTCGTTGGTGGGGTAGGTGCGGATGTTCTGGCGGTTATAATCGCCGCTGGGACCGGCAATGATTTGCAGACCCGGCGGCGAGGTATTCGCTTTGAGCGACATCACCGGCGGGGGCTGGGGCGGCGCCGTCAACATCACATTGTCAATCCACAGGCCGACATGATTGGTGCCCGGGTTGACAAATGGATTCAAGACCAGATTGGCCAAGTTGTGACCCCAGTTCGCAATCGAAATCTTGTAATGCTGCCACGTGTTGGTGGCCCCGAGCACCACAGTTCCGAGGGAATCCCAGTTGTAGGAGTTGGTGCCGTTGGATCCCCACCCGCTCCAGCCTTGCACCACGACCTGGATACCCCCATAGGTGCCGTTCACGGCCGCCGGCTGGTTGGTCGTGTTCACCAGCACGTCAAATTCGATATTCACGTAGGGCGCGGTCTCGATTCCCGGCCAGGCCAACGCAAAGTTGATCTTGGAATCCTGCCAGCCCGCGGCGTTCGCCCAGTTGATTGCGGCGTAAAGCGATCCGCTCCCCGGCGCGCCGCCGCTCGCGTTGTACGCGGACCAGGACAAGGTTTTGGCAACGCCGCCTCCGTCGGCTGCGCCAGTCAAATCGGTATCAAACGTCGCGAAGACGTGGTCGGAGACGGCCAGCGCGGAACCGGCGGAGCCCATCAGCGCGAGTCCCAGCAAGGCCGAAGCCATCCGCTGCTGCAGAATGTGTTTGTTCATGTGCTTTGGTTTTCTGTTCGGGGTTAAACTGACCTCAAAAGCCTGGAAAATCAGACCCGCCGGCGGAGCTGCGAAAGCCGGCGCGGCATCAGACTGGCGAATGCTCGAGTTCATCTGCGGTGTCTAATTTTCCAGAGTATAGCCAGACCGTCACGATGGCGCACGTCAATAATTTAAATGACAGAGCCACCCGCCGACATGGTCCTGTTTTTGGCGCCCGCCACCTGAGATCTCCCGCCGGGCCGCGCAAGTTTCATCAGGCCTGGCCGGCGCGCGGCTGGTCCTCAGCCAGGCGGGCGTACTTCGCCACTGCCTGGGCGCGGGAGCGCACGTGCAGTTTTTCGTACATGCGCCGGACGTAGGTATTGACCGTGGGCACGCTGATATTGAGGCGTTCGGCGATCTCCTTGTAGAGGTAACCGCGGGCGAGCAGATCGAGCACCTCCTGCTCGCGCGGGGACAATTCGCCGCCCGGGGTGGCGGGCGCCGCGGGCGAACGGCGGAAGGATTGGACAATTTTGCGCGCAATGTTGCTGGTCATCGGCGAGCCGCCCCGATGCACGTCCTCGAGCGCGGCCAGCAACTCCTCCCGCGGAGTCTGCTTGAGCAGATAGCCTGTGGCTCCCGAGGCGAGGGCGTCAAAAATATGATTGGCGTCCTCGTACACCGTCAGCATCACAAATTGAGTGTCTGGCAGCCGCGGCTTGAGCTGGCGCACCGCCTGGACGCCGCTCATGCCGGGCAGATTGATGTCCATGAGCACGACATCCGGCTTCTTTTCCACCAGTGAGTGCAGGGCGCTCTCCGCGCTGCACCACTCTCCCGTCAAGCGGAAGCTTGCGGCGCGCTGGATCCAGCCCGACAAGATTTTGCGGGTTTGTCCGTCATCTTCCACGAGGCCAACCGACACTGGCATGGTTTGCTTATAACTCATCGCGAGCGCGAAGGAATGTCGTTTGTTTTAATGACGATGCCTCGGCAATTCGAGCCTCACCCGCGTGCCTTCTCCGGGGGCGGTGTCCCAGGCGCAGGCGCCGCCAATGGCTTCCATGCGGCGGCGCATGTTCGCCAGGCCATTGCCACCGGCCACCCGACTCGTGTCGGGTGAGGAGATGGATTCTCCGGAGTGCGGGGCAAAACCGCGGCCGTTGTCGGCGAGCGTGAGAAGAATCCCCTCCGGCGCAACCTCGAGGGAGAGGCGCGCCTCGGTGGCTTGGGCGTGCTTCACGATGTTGTTCAACGCTTCTTTGAACGCGAGAAAAACGTGGTGGCGCGTTTCGGAGCTGAGCGCCCAAACGGGCAGATTCATGGGGACATCGAGGCGGCAGCGAATCCCCGCGGCACTCAGAAACTGCTGGGCGAAACGGCCCAGGTAGGTAACCAGACTGTCGAGGGTGTCATGTTGGGGGTTCACCGCCCACACGATTTCGTCCATCGCCCGGGTCAACTCCCGGGCAGTGCCGTAGATCCGATCGAGATCCGCGGCCGCCGGAGATCCCGGCTCGACCCCCGCGCGCACGCCCTGACTAAGCATCGTAATGCGAGTAAGGCTGGCCCCCAGATCATCATGGATGTCGCGGGCGATCCGGGTGCGCTCGCGCTCGAGCAAGCGCTGACGTTCGAGGCTCTCCAACCGGCGCCGCACGCGCGACCGGCTGATCCCCACCAACAACGCGCCCACCACTCCGGCGCCCGCGAGAAACGAACCGGTTTGGAACCACCAGGTCTGCCAGACCAAAGGCCGCACGGTGAACGCGAGACTCGCGGGAGTCGCGCTCCAAACCCCGTCATTGTTGCAGGCGGTGACTTCGAAAGTATAAGCCCCGGGCCGCAGATAACTGTATTGAACCGAACGGGCGGCGCCGGCCTCGATCCACCCCGCTTCCAACCCGCGCAACCGATGACGAAAGCGCACTTTGTTCGGCGCGACGAAACTCAATCCGGTGTAACGCACCTCGAATCGTTGGCGGCCAGGCGGGATTTCCAATCCCTTCGCCCACTCGGCCACAGACGGAGTCACGGGCCGATCCACCGTCCGGCCATCCACCAGCAACTCCTCGATCACCACCGGGGGCGCCACCGCGTTCGTGCCAGCCTCCGCAGGATCGACCAGCGCCAAACCCCGAGCGGTGGGAAACCAGAGCCGGCCATCAGCGGCCAGGCACGCGCCCGGTTGAAATCCCCCCGAGCAAGCGGTGGTGGCAAGCCCCTCGGCCTGTGCGTAAGCGAGAAAGCGCACCTGGGGGATAAAACCATCGGCGCACGCGTTGAGGTCGTCCTTGCGGGCGCGGAGAATTCCCCCGTGCGCGCTGATCCAGATTTGGCCCTGCTGATCGTCCACCAGGTGGCAAAGGATCAAGTTGGGCAGCCCCTGCGCCTTGCCGATCCGCGAGAATTTGCCGTTCTTCAGTCGGATCAAGCCGTTATCCGAGCTGCCGATCCAGAGCGCTCCGTCTGCATCCGCGAGCAGGGCGACGATGAAGTCACTGCCCAATCCATCGCCCTTTCGAAATTGTTGCAACTCGCCATCATGCAACCGACCCAAGCCACCGCCCGACATCCCCAGCCAGAGCGAGCCGTCCGCGCTCTCCGTGATGGCCCGCACATCCGGCAGTGCGAGCCGATCTTTTCCCGCGACCCACTCCACGCGTCCAGCGGTGTAGCGCAGGAGTCCCGTGGTAGTGCCAATCCATACCGTCCCGTGATGATCCTCGTACAGGGCCACCACGGGCGCGGTTATGCCGCTGAACTCGGGCGCTCGCTCCAGCACATCGCCGCGCGCCCGCAGCAGCCCGCCACCCCAGGTGCCGGCATAGACCTGCCCGGCCCGGGTCTCGAGCACTGACCAGACAAAAGAATTGGTCGGCCCGCCGGAGGGCTGGAAAACGCGCCATTGACCGTCCGCCAATCGATACAAACCCGCCCCCTCAGTCCCGATCCAGGCGTTGCCTCGCGGATCTACGGAGAGCGAAGTCACCGCGCATCCGCGCCAGCCATCCGGTGGGTTCAGCATCCGGACCTTCCTGGGCTTCAGACAATCCAGCCCCGAGCCGGTGCCAATCCAAATGTTGCCTTCGTGGTCTTCGCAAAGCGCCCGCACCCAGTCATGGGAGAGGCGGTTGGCGCGGCAAAACCGCCGCGTTTCGGCTCCCGCTCTCGCGACAAAAAGGCCATCCCGAATCGTGCCTACCAGCAGCGCCCCGGCTCGCGTCTCGAATAACACACTAATGGCGTCATCTCCCGTCGGAACCCCGGTGACCTCGTCCAGCCACCGCCCGTCCGACCATTTGCGCAGACGCCCCTCGGCCAGCACCCAAAGCGCGCCGTTCGCCGCGGACGCAACTCGCCGACAAGGAGGATTGGTCAGGCCGGGCACCAGTTGAAATGGCTCCAAAACGCCCTTTTCCAACCTCGCCACCCGGTCATTGGCAACCAGCAGCAGATGACCGTCGCTCGCGCGCGCCAGCGCCCCTCGCCGACTCGGAGCGGTCACGCCGCCGGGGCTGGGTTGGGAAACGCCATCGCGCGGGCGAAAGAGCAGGCCGGAATCGTTCACGATCCAGAGATCCTCACGTTCGTCCGCGCCGATGCTGACGATCGTTCCCCCCGGCCAGCCCGCGCCGAGTTGAACCGGCTGAAAACGTCCGTCCACGCACCGGGTTAGATGGCCGGTTTCGTGCCCGATCCAAAGGGTTCCCGCAGCGTCCTCGTACAGGCTGGTGATCAGCCCATTCGGCAACCCCGGCTCGTTGCTCGAATCGAACACCACAAAACGCGCGCCATCAAACCGGGCCAGGCCGTGATAGGTGCCCAGCCAAAGATAGCCATTTTGCGCCTGCACCAGGGCGGTCACGGTGGTGGCCTCCCAGCCCTGCTCGATGGGCCAAACCTCCCAAGCCGGTTCCGGACCGGGCAAGCCCGCCGCGCCGGCGGCCAACGTTCCAGTTACGAGTCCAAGGACCAGCCACCTCCTCGAGATCGGCCGGCGACCCAAGTGCCTCAGTAAACAGCGGCGGAACACAACCGTATTCTGGCGAAAGAGCGTCCAAATGCAAGCGGGCCGCGACAGCCCAAACTAATCCGTTCCGCCAGGAGAGGGGGTCGGAGTGCGAAACGGTTTTGGGAAAGAGGAGATTCGTCCGTCGGGCGTCACTCCCCTCCTCGTAGCCACGGAGGAAAGGGAGCTCCGAAAAGGTTTGCATGGCTTTTGCCCGCCCGCCTCCGCCATATTCGAGCAGCATGGGAGCGCCCCCCGAAAAACTGCGAGAACTGGCCGCCGAAACGATCGACGATATCCTGTCGGCGCTGCCGGCGGCATTACGGGAAAAGGCCGCCCCTTTGCCGGTTACTTTTGAATGGCGGCCCAACTCCGCGCAACAGCGAGACGGAATCGCCGAAGATACTCTGGGACTCTTCGTGGGACCCGAGTTTGCCTGCGAAGAGACGACCGCGCTGCCGATCCCGCCGCAAATCATCCTGTTCTTGCAGAATCTTTGGGAGTACGCCGAACAAGACGAGGAATTGTTTCAGGAAGAAGTCCGCACCACCTACCTTCACGAACTGGGACATTACCTCGGGCTGGATGAGGATGACCTGTTGGACCGCGGACTGGATTGACCGGGAAGCCGGAGCTCAGCTTTTCCGGTCCTCGACGGTCTTCCGATAGGCCAGCACCCCGGCGGTGATCGCGCGGGCGATCTGTTTGCGGTAAGCGGTCGAGAAAACCTTTTTCCCCTCGGCGGCGTGCGACATGAAACCGGCCTCAACCAGCACGGCGGGCATGGTGGCGTCGCGCAGCACGGCGAACCGGGCGCGCCGGATGCCCCGATCCTCGGCGCCCAGTCCGGTGATCAGGGCTTTCTGCACTCGAAACGCGAGCTGCAAATTCTCGCTGTCCCAGCGGTTGCCCGGGCAGGCACGGCCGCTGCCCACCTCGCCTCCGGCATTGGTGGAGGCCGCGCCGGCCGGGGTCAGGCAGTACACCTCGGCGCCCTGGGCGCTTTTCCGCGCGGCAGAATTATAATGCAAACTGATAAACAAATCCGCGTCGCGGCGCCGGGCCAATTCCGGGCGGATGGGCAGATCGACGTAGGCATCCGTGCTGCGGGTCAGAATCACTTTAAACCCCGCGCGTTTCAAAGCTTCCCTCAGTTCCCGGGCCAGGAGCAGCGCGTGAGTTTTCTCCTGCTGGCCGCTCACCCGGTTGCCGGGATCTTTGCCGCCATGTCCGGGATCCAGACAGATGGTTCGGAGCTTGCGGCCCGGCCGGGCGGAGGGTGGGGAGAGCAATGGTTTGAGCGTCGCGTCCAGATCCAGACTGGAGAGATAGGCCGCATCGCCTTTGGCGACCGCCGGCAGCAGCAGCCAAAGCTGAGCGCCCTCGAAACTGGCCTCGCGGGAATCGATGGTCAGCCGGGCGCTTCCCCCACGCCCCGAGACTTGCAGGGTCTTGCCGCGCTGAATCCAGGCGACCTTGTAACCCGCCTCGCGGCACCACCCGGACAAGGCCTGGTACTGGTTTCCGCCAATGGTCACCGCCGCTCCGGCTGCCGGCGGCGCCAGGACCGCCAGCAGCCAGCACCACCATAAAATCATCCGGCCTGCCGCCACGAGGCGAAGTTTGCAAACCCGGGCGCGCAAGTTCAAGATTAACGTTGCCTCGTATTTCTCCATGACCTAGTTTGCAGCGTTATTGCAGTCGCAAGAGCCACCTGAACAGCTATGGAAAACACGGCGGAATTAAAACTGGAAGGCAAGGGATACCAACTCCCGATTGTCGAAGGGACGGAGAACGAGCGGGGCATCGACATCTCGGCGCTGCGCTCCGACACCGGTTACATCACCCTCGACGACGGCTACGCCAACACCGGCTCCTGCAAAAGCAGCGTGACTTTCATTGACGGGGAAAAAGGCATCCTCCGCTATCGCGGCATCCCGATCGAGGATCTGGCCGAGAAATCCACGTTCATCGAGGTGGCCCATCTCATCATCATGGGCCGGCTGCCGACTCATGCCGAGTTGCGGCGGTTCTCCGACCTGCTGACCGACAACGAGCTGCTGCATGAGGCGATGAAACACCATTTCGAGGGGTTTCCGACGCATGCCCATCCGATGGCGATCCTCTCCTCGATGATCAACGCGGCGAGTTGTTTCTACCCGGAACTGCTCAACGGCGAGCAGCACGAGCATTTCGAGGTGGCCGCGGCGCGCCTGCTCTCGCAAGTGCGCACCATCGCCGCCTTCGCCTACCGCAAATCCCGCGGCCTGCCCATCATTTATCCCAAACCGGAGTTCAAGTACACCGCGAACTTCCTCCACATGATGTTCTCGCTGCCCTACCAGGATTACGACTTGAAACCCGAGGCGGTGAAGGCATTGGATTTGATTTTCCTGCTGCACGCGGATCATGAGCAAAACTGCTCGACGGCAACGGTCCGCATGGTGGCCTCGAGCCGGGCGAACCTGTTCGCCAGCGCCGCCGCCGGCGTGTGCGCCCTTTGGGGGCCGCTGCACGGCGGCGCCAACCAGGCGGTGCTCGAGATGTTGCGCGACATCCACCAATCCGGCGACGACGGCTCGAAGTTCATCGAGGCCGCCAAGGACAAAAACAGCGGCAAGCGCCTGATGGGCTTCGGCCACCGGGTGTACAAACATTACGATCCCCGGGCCAAAATCATCAAACGCGCCTGCGATGAGCTGCTTGATAAACTGCAGATCACCGATCCGCTCCTGGACATCGCGAAAAAGCTCGAGGACGCCGCCCTGCGCGACGCTTACTTTGTCGAGCGCAAGCTTTATCCCAACGTCGATTTCTACAGCGGAATCATCATGCGGGCGATTGGCATCCCGCTCGAAATGTTCACGGTGATTTTCGCCATCGGCCGCATGCCCGGCTGGATCGCCAACTACCGCGAGGTGATGGAGGCGCCCACCCGCATTTATCGTCCGCGCCAGATTTACACCGGGCCGACGCTCCACCACTACACGGCCATCAAGGAACGCAAGTGACGGGCGCGCCAGCCCGCCCCGCGACGCGAGGCGCGCCCCTGCGATGCCGCCCGCCGCGCGCCAGCTCCGGCGGGAGCGGGTCCGCGGCGGAAAACCACCCATCCCTCCCATGAACCTCCACGAATACCAGGCCAAGCAACTGCTCGGAGCCAAAGGCGTGGCCCTCCCGGCCGGCGACGTCTGCGACAGCCCCGAGCGAGCGCGCGCCATCGCTGAAAACCTCTTCGCCGCCGGAGAGAATCTGGTCGCCGTCAAGTCGCAGATTCATTCCGGCGGCCGCGGCAAAGGCACTTTCAAAAGCGGCTTCCAGGGCGGCGTAAAATTGTGCCCGACGGCCGGCGACGTGTTTGAAAAGGCCGGGGCGATGTTGGGCCAGGTGTTGGTGACGAAACAAACCGGCGCCGAAGGCCGGCTCGTCAGCAAGCTGCTGATCGCCGGCGCTCCGAATATCCAGCGGGAGTTGTACGTGGCGGTGCTGCTGGATCGCGCGAGCGGCCGGCCGGTGGTCATGGCCAGCACCGAAGGCGGCATGGACATCGAGGAGGTGGCGGCCAAAACCCCGGAGAAAATTCACCGGGAAAGCATCGATCCAGCCATCGGCATGATGCCCTACCAGGCGCGCAAACTGGCCGTTCTGCTCGGCCTGCGGGGCGAGCTGATCCCCGCCGCCGTCCGGATGTTGCTCGGTATTTACAACACCTGGTGGGAGAACGACGCCACCCTGGTGGAGATCAACCCGCTCTGCGTCATCCGCCGAACCGATGGCAAACTGGCGCTCCAGGCGGTGGACGCGAAGATTTCCCTGGACGACAACAGCCTTCATCGCCATCCGCAACTTCAGGAAATGCGGGACCTGGCCGAGGAGGCGCCGCTGGAAATCGAAGCCAGCCAGCATAATCTGAACTATATCAAGCTGGACGGCAGCATCGCCTGCCTGGTCAACGGAGCCGGCCTGGCCATGGCGACCATGGACATCATCCAGCATTTCGGCGGTCAGCCGGCCAACTTCCTGGACGTCGGCGGCGGCGCCAGCCGCGAGCAGGTGACCGCGGCGTTCCGGATCATCCTCAAAGATCCCCATGTTCAGGGCATTCTGGTGAATATTTTCGGCGGCATCATGGATTGCAATGTGATCGCCGAGGGCATCATTGCCGCCGTGCGCGAAACCGGTTTGAGCCTGCCGCTGGTGGTGCGGCTCGAAGGCAACAATGTGCAAGCCGGCAAGGCGACGCTCGCCGGCTCGGGCCTGACCATCATCAGCGCTGGCTCCATGGCCGAGGCCGCGCGGAAAGTGGTCGAAGCCGTGAATCAGACCGCGGCGGGCCGCAACCCTGTCCTTTGATATGATTCTGGTCACCCCCCAAACTCGCGTGCTGGTCCAGGGCATCACCGGCGCTTTCGGCGCCCGGCATAGCCAGCTCAGCCTCGCCTACGGCACCCGGATTGTCGCCGGCGTCACCCCCGGAAAAGGCGGTCAGATGTTTGAAAACACAGTCCCCGTCTTTGACACCGTGGCCGAGGCCGTGAGGCAAACCGGCGCCACCGCCTCCGCCATCTTTGTCCCTCCACCTTTCGCCGCCGACGCCATCCTCGAGGGCGTGGACGCCGGATTGGAACTTGTCGTCTGCATCACCGAGGGCATCCCCGTGCGGGACATGATCCGCGTCAAGCGCCTGATGGCCGGCGCCCGGACGCGGCTGATCGGCCCCAATTGTCCCGGAGTGGTGACTCCCGGCGAGGGCAAAGGTTCCCAGGGCGGCTGCCGCATCGGCATTTCCCCCGCCTACATTCATAAAAAGGGAAACATCGGCGTCATCTCGCGCAGCGGGACGCTCACCTACGAGGCCGTCTGGCAACTCACCTCGCGCGGGGTCGGCCAGTCCACCTGCGTCGGCATCGGCGGCGATCCGGTGAATGGCTCCTCGCACCTGGATATTTTGAAACTGTTCAATGACGATCCCGAGACGGACGGGATTATCATGATCGGAGAAATCGGCGGCTCGGCCGAGGAAGAGGCGGCCGAGTGGATTCGGCTCCACTGCAAAAAGCCGGTGGCGGGGTTCATTGCCGGCGCCACCGCCCCGCCCGGACGGCGCATGGGCCACGCCGGAGCCATCGTGAGCGGCGGCAAAGGCACCGCCGCGGCCAAAATCGAGGCGTTCAAAGCCGCCGGAATCGGCCTCGCGTCCACCCCTTCGGAAATGGCGGATACGCTGCTGCGCATGATGTAGCGGCGCCGTTTTCCCGCTCATGGGTTTCCTCGACTTCATTCTGAATGTCGCAGGCCTCCTGTTGCTGGCGAATTGGCGGTTGCGACATTTTGATCCGCTCAAACGCCGCCTGCCCGCCACCCTGGCCGGAGCCCTCCGGCCAACCTCGGGCCGGCGCTGGCCTGCCGGAGGCCCGCTCGCCGGCCTGGTCCTGCTGCTGTTGCTGCGCGGCGGGCTGTACTGGGTGGTCGGCCCGCCGGCGGACTGGACGCCCAAGCTGGATCTCGGGGTGGTGGTGCTCGCTTTCCCGGGCGAGGCGCTGCTCTCGACCGTGGTATTTTCTCTGCTAAGTTTTTGGCGCGCCTGCCTGATCTTTTATTTCTGGCTGCTCGCCCTCTCGGTGTTGAATCGCCGCGCGGCCGCAGGCCAGCCCGCACAACGGCTCATACGCATGCAGCTCGGCGGAGCCGACGCCTGGCCTGCCGCCGCGCGGCTCCTCGCGCCGTTCGCGCTCGCGGCCTTATGCTGGGCGGCCATGCAGCCGTTGCTGGCCTGGCTCGGGGTGGTGGGCCCGAGTCCCGGCGCCGCCGGCCTGGCCCGGCAGGCGGCGGTGGTGGCCGGCGGCTTGGTCTTCACCCTCAAATACCTCTTCGGCGCCTTCTTATTCCTGCATCTGGTCACCAGCTATGTCTATCTGGGCGGAAGCTCCTTCTGGGATTACGTGACGATCACCTCCGGGAGGCTTCTGGCCCCGCTCCGCTGGCTGCCGTTGCGGGTGGCGCGCCTGGATTTCACCCCCGTGCTGGGCGTGGGGCTGGTCTTTTTCCTTCTCCATTGGCTGCCGCGAACGTTGTGGGCGATCTCCCCCTCCCTGCGGATGGCGCTGTGGCCGGTGTGACGGCCTCCGTGAAGCTTTGGGCTGTCCCGGCGATCGGAGGAGTGGCCGGACGCGTCGGCCGCTGCCCTCACCGGGCTTTGGGCAACCGCACGGTGGCTTCCGCCCCGGCGCCCTTGCGTCCCGAGATGGCCACCGAGCCGCCGTGGATCTCGCTGAGCCGCCGGACAATGGCCAGCCCCAGCCCCAGCCCCTGCTGCTCATGCACCCGCCGCTCAAACTGCATGTAAGCCCCGATGCGGCTGAGTTGTTCCGTGGAAAATCCGCGCCCCTGGTCCCGAATCATCAGCACGCCATACGACCCCTCCTCGGCAAAGGAAATCAGCACCGGCGCGCCGGCGCTGGAAAACTTAAAAGCGTTTTGCGCCAGTTCACTCACAATGCGGCTGAGATACTCCTCCGAAATCGCCAACTCCACATCCGCCAACTCCAGTCTCAAATCGTCGCTGCGCGAGGCGATCTCCGCTTGCAGCCGCGCCTGGTCCTCGATCACCCGCCGCGCGCGGACCGTCTGCCGTCCCCGGAGGCCGGCCACTTTTTGCGCGTCCCCGCCGATCACCTCCAGTTGCGCGTGGATGAGGAAATTTTCGATCAACCGCTGGAGGCGCCTGCCGGATTCATTGATCACCTGCCCCATCTCGGCAATCTCGGAAGGCCGCAGGGTGGCGGCGTCGGTCATCAGGATTTCCCCGTAGGCGAGAATGCCATTCAGCGGAGTGCGCAACTCATGCGGCAGCATCAAACTGAGGTTGTCCCGCAGATCCGCCAGTTTCTGCTCCGCTTGCTCGCGCAGCACCATGGCCTTCTTGAGCCGGGCGTTCACCGCGGCGTAGAGCGCCTCGACCGAGAACGGCTTGGCCAGATAATCGTCAGCGCCCAGCTCCATGCCGTAGCGCATCCCCGCGTTGTCGGCCAACCCAGTCATCAAAATGAACGGGATGGAAGCCGTCGGCGCGTCGTTACGCAGTGAGGAAAGCGTCAAATAGCCGTCCATCTTCTCCATGTTCACATCACAGAGAATCAGATCCGGCAGCGCCTCCCGGGCGATTTGCACCCCCTCGACTCCGTTCACCGCTTGCAGCACCTCGTAGCCTTTTTGGCTCAGTGCCACCTGGACCATGTCTCGCAACTGGTCTTCATCATCGATTACGAGAATTTTTTTCATTCGCCTTCTGCCCGCAGGCGCGCCGCGCCGGTCAGCAAAACGCCCGTCTTGACTCCAATTGGAACATCTCGCTGGAAACGGTCCGACCGTCCAGCGGCGGGCATCGCAGCCCGGATTCTAATTCCGATGCCGCCACAGCGACAGCAGATTCCTTGCCCGAAAGCCTCACGGCCGGAGTTGCCCCAGCAAGACCCCGAAAACCTCCTCCGCTGCCAAACGCGGAAGCCCTCCGGGGTTGCGCATAATCTTGATGCGGTCGCTCGGGGGTCGCCAAACCTGCTCGAGAGTTTCCCCCCAGAGCACGAGGCCAGGAAGCCCGACCGCCGCCGCCAAATGGGAAATGCCCGAGTCGTGCCCCACAAACGCCGAACAGTTGGCCAGCAGCGCCGCCAGCGCGGGCAAGGGCAGGCTCTGGGCCACTCGGGCGCGCGCCGGCGGCAACGCTGCGCCCAATCGCTGGAGCCGCTCCACCTCGGCCTCTCCTCCCACCAGCAGCAGATCAAAATCGGTTTGCCGCACCAGTAAATCCAACAAGGATGCCCAACGGGCCTCCGGCCAATTCTTCCGCTCCGCGCCGCTGCCGCAATGCAGAGCCACCGGGTGCGGGCGCTCCTCCACCCGGCCGAATTGCAGCCAGGGCACCGGATCCGCGTCAAAAATCGCCAACCGCTCCAACGGCTTCAGATACGCGAGCGCCGCGTGAATCCCCTGGCGTTCGTCCGGCCGATGGGGACCCGCAATGAATTGCGCGATGCCGCAGCGATGGACGTTGGTTTGAAAGATTTCATCCGGGTCGTACAGGTAAGACACAATCAGGTCGAACTCGGAAAAATAATCCACCCAATCGGGGGCCAACTCGCCCTGCCGGGCGAAAAACCCCGCCAGCGGACGGGCCTCGATCGAGCGGGCGCAATCTGCCAGTCCGCCGGTGATTGCCAGTTGAACAATATGCGGATAGCCCAGCACTTCCAGATGCGCCTTGGGAAACTGGCGCCGCAGCGCCGCAATCGCCGGCAACGTCAGAATGAAATCGCCAATGGCGCCGCCGCGGATGACCAGAATCTTGCCCGCGGCCGAGCTCACGGACGCGCGGCGTAGCTCGTGAAGCCCAGCAGCGCGATCGCCAGCCCGAACGCCAGACGCGCCCCGCTGCCAACCCGAACCCGCCGATCCGTCGCCATCGCCCACTGGAGCCAATCCCGCAGCCGCCACGGAGAGATGGTCAGCCAGATCCCCAGGATCACAAGCAGATACGCCCAGCCTTGAAACACCAGCACCGTGGGCGTGCCTGACAAGTACGGCCGTCCGGTATCCACCATCAACCGGGCCAGCAGCAACAACACCACCGCCAGACCGCGAACGGCCAGAAAATCCCGCACAAAAATACAACTCCCGACCCCAACCGCAGCGAACCCGGCGAACAAAACGTTCTTGTACGCGGCGAAGTCCGAAATGGACTCCTGGCTCAAGTAGTACAAAAACCACGCCGTGCCCAACAGCATCAGGCCGTAACCCCAGGCCGGCGAGCGCGGGAATTTCCGCATGGCCGAGGCAAACTCCCGTGGATGGGTCAACCCGTAGATCTGTGGCAGACCAAACCCCAGCCCGAGCAAAACCGCCAGCCATGAAAGATTCACTGTCATTTAGATGTCCAAAGATGCGGAATCAGCCGCGAAATCGCAAGTCCTCCCTGGCGCCCGCCAGTTGGTTCCCCTGCTACCGGCACCCCCCCGCCTCTCGGTGGACGTCCCGCCCCGATTTCCCCTGGACGCGGGCAGCACCTTCACAAACACGCGCTTGATGAAATTCCCGCGCCGCGGCTACGCTGCGCGCGATGACCTATACGATTGAGCCGGCCCAAACCGGCGACCGAGCCGCGATTTTGGAAGTGATGCGCCCCTTCAATATGCATCATGTGCCCTCCGTGGAAATGGAGGAGCTGGATCTCGCTCGATTTTTTATCGCGCGCATGAACGGACGGATTGTCGGGGCCGCTGGTTACAAGCTGCTCGGCCCCGGAGAGGCGAAGACTACGCTGCTTGGCGTCCTGCCGGAGTTCAGCGGTCTGGGCATTGGCAAGGATCTCCAGCACCGCCGGATGGAGGAGATGCGCCGCCAGGGGATAGCGAAGCTGACGACGAACGCCGACCGGCCCGACACCATTCTTTGGTACAAAAAACACTTCGGCTACCAAACTGTGGGCCGATTGAAAAAGCTCTGTTCGTTTGGCCTGGAGACGGTGGATCATTGGACGACCCTGCGAACCGATCTGGACGATTACTTTTCCAGCCATCCGGAGCGGGTGCGCCGACGCGCCGAATATATCGCCCGCCACGACGCCCACCCGCTGGCGGCCTACCCGCCCCTGATCATCAACGTGTGCCTCACCGGGATGATCCCGACCCGGTCGCAGACGCCGCATGTGCCCCTGGCGCCGGATGAGATCATCGCGGCCGCCATCGAGGCCTACGACGCAGGCGCCCGCCTCGCGCATCTGCACGCTCGGGATGAGCGGGGCGCCCCCACGCCCGACCCGGCCATCTACGACAAAATCATTCGTGGCATTCGCCGGGAAAGACCAGGCATGATCTGCTGCGCCACCACCTCGGGCCGCAACTGGTCCGATTTCGAGCGGCGCGCCGCGGTGCTCCACCTTGATCCGCCGGCCCGGCCGGAAATGGCCAGCCTGACGCTCGGTTCGCTGAACTTTTTGACCAACCCCAGCGTCAACTCGATCGAAATGGTCGAACAACTCGCCATGACGATGAAGGAACAGGGCGTCCGGCCCGAGTTGGAGGTATTCGATCACGGCATGATCAACCTGGCGAAATATCTGGAGCGAAACGGGGTGATCGGCGGGCGCAAGTATTTCAACCTGTTGCTCGGAAACCTGAACACCGCCCCGGCCACTGTAGGCAGTCTCGCCGCTCTGGCGGCGGCTCTGCCGGAGAATTCGGTCTGGGCAGGCGCCGGCCTGGGGCAATTCCAACTTCCGATGAACGCGGCGGCCATCGTCGCGGGCGGCCACGTCCGCGTCGGGCTCGAGGATGCGATCTTTTTTGATTACGGCAAGGAACGGCTGGCAACCAACCGCGAATTGATCGAGCGCGTCGTCCGCATTGCCGCCGAATTACAACGGCCCCTCGCCACCCCGGAGGAAGCCAGGCAATTGACGGGGGTGGCGCCCGTTCCTCGCGCAACTCCCGGCTAATGGCCGCCCTTCCCTGCCCGAACCCAGAGGGTTCGCAGTCATGGCCGGTGATTACGGAGCGCAACGACGACACCACCGGTCGGCGATCCCCCAAAACATTCCGCATCCCGGAGGGATGCCCGCCGCGGACGGGGATCCCTCCGGCGGGGAGGATGGGCTCCCGCGCCCGAGCTTGTCATTCGGAAGGGCGGGCGTATGCTCGGGTTGATGAAAGGGAAGCTGCTTTTGCCGCTCGCGTTGATGGTGGTCTTTGCGCTGTCGCGCGTCCCCGGCATGCTGCCGCCGAACTTCAGCGCCGCCTACGCGCTGGCGTTTTGCGCCGGCGTTTATTTTCCGCGGGGCATGGCCTGGTGGTTTCCATTGAGCATTCTGCTGGTGACCGACCTCGGTCTGGATCTGTATTACTGGCTCTATCTGGGCTGGAATGTCTTTGAGATCCCGGCGCTCAAGCACCAGTTGTTCACCTACGCAGCCTACCTCGGCTTGATCCTGCTCGGGCGGCGCTTCACGCCCAGAGCCTCGTTCCTGGCGCTGCTGGGCGGCGGAATCCTGGGCGCCCTGCTCTTTTATTTTGTCACCAACACCGCTTCCTGGTTTTTCAATCCCTTCGGCAATCCCGAATACACCAAAACCTTTGACAGTTGGATTCGCGCGCTGACGATCGGCGCCTCGGGCTGGCCGCACACCTGGGAATTCTTCCGCAACACGCTGCTGAGCGGAGGGCTGTTCACCGGCTTGTTTGTGGGGGCGATGAAACTCAGCGAGGCCAATGAATCCGCCCGGGAAAAACAGACCGAAGAGGCGCCCGCCGCCCCGGAAGCGAATCCCGAGGAGGCTCCCGACGAGGCCTGAGGCCGTCAAGCGCGCCCGGACTGCTCACGTTCGGTCTGGAGCCGCAGTTGACCACAGGCGGCGTCGATATCGTGGCCTTTTTCGCGGCGAAGGGTGGCGGAGACCTTCTCCCTTTCCAGCGCCCGCCAGAAGCGCTCTTGCGCGGCTTCGTCGGGCCGTTCCCAGGCCAGGCCGTCGACCTGATTGTAGGGAATCAAATTGACTTTGGCGTGGAGCCGCCGCGCCAGCGCGGCGAGCGGTTTGGCCTGGTCCAAACCATCATTGACCCCGGCGATCAGAATGTATTCCAGCGTGATCATCCGGCCTTTGCGCTCTTGGTAGTATTCGCAGGCGGCGGTCAACTCCTTCAGCGGATGCTTGCAGTTCACGGGCATGATTTGACCGCGGATTTCGTCCGTGGCGCCGTGCAGCGAGATGGCCAGGCGGTATTGGGCCGGTTCCTCCGCCAGCCGGCGAATTTGCGGCGCCAGGCCGCTGGTGCTGATGGTGATTTTGCGCGCGCCAATTCCCCGGCCCCAGGACGCGTTGAGGATTTGCAGGGCTTTCATCAAATGATCGTAATTGGCCAGCGGCTCGCCCATCCCCATGATCACAAGGTTGCTCACCAGCCGCCCGCTGTTCTCCGGATTGGAAGCGCCTTCGGGATCCGCCCGCTCGACCGCCAGCACCTGGTCCACGATTTCCTCGGCTCCGAGATTTCGTTTCCATCCCTCCAGTCCGCTCGCGCAAAACTTGCAGCCGTAGGCGCACCCCACCTGCGTCGAAACACACAAGGTATGCCGGTCGCTCGCTTCGCCGTACAACGCCGGGTTGGCGGGGAGGAGCACGCTCTCGATCAGCGCATGATCCTTGAGCTGCCACAGAAATTTTTGGGTGGTGTCGCGCGCGCCCTGAAGCCGCACCAGGGTCAACGCGGTGAAGCTGAACTCCCGGCTCAACCGCTCACGCAACGTCCGGGGAAGATTGGTCATCCGCTCCCAGCCGGTGACGCTGCGCCCGTACACCCATTCGAGCACCTGGTCGGCGCGGTACGCCGGTTCGCCCCAGGCGCTCAACCGTTCGCGCAACTCCTCCCGGGTGAGGGATTTAATATCCGGCATCACTCAATCCGTGCCCTCCTTAAAACCACCGCTGACCGGTCCGCTCACTTTCCGGCGAGGTAATATTTTTCGGTGTATTCCTTCACCATCCGATCGGTGGTGAATTGGGGAACCAGCGTGGTCAGGGCGCGGCGAATCCGCTGGATCCATTTGCGGGGGACGCCCTTCTCGTCCCGGTCGTAAAACAACGGCACGACCTGCTCGGTGAGGGCGCGGTAGAGATTGGCGCTATCCTGCCGGTCCTGTTCCTCGACGGAGACCGGATGGGAATCCTCGCCAATCGCGAAGCCGTTCGTGCCGTCGTAGCCCTCGCGCCACCAGCCATCCAGGATGCTGAGGTTGAGGCAGCCGTGGCTGCCGGCTTTCATGCCGCTGGTGCCGGAGGCCTCGAGCGGACGCCGCGGGTTGTTCAGCCAAACGTCGCAGCCCGCGACCATCTGACGGGCGATGTGCATGTCGTAATTTTCCAAGAACACCAGGTAACCCTGCAAATCGCTGTGCTTGCTGAGGTGAATGATATGCTGAATGTAGCGTTTGCCGTCGTCATCACGCGGGTGCGCCTTGCCGGCGAAGATGAACTGCACCGGGCGCTCGCGGTCGCGGGCGAGCCGCACGATGTTGTCGAACTGCTGGAAGATGAGCGGGGCGCGCTTGTAGGTGGCAAAGCGCCGGGCAAATCCGATGGTCAGGGCATCAGGATTCAGCAACTGGTCAAAGGCGATGAAATCCCCTTGCTTCAAGCCCCGGCCCTGAATCAGCAGTCGCCGGCGGGCGAACTCGATCAACTCGCGCCGGAGCTTATACCGCAAGGCCCAGATTTCCTCGTCGGAGACATAACCGGGATCGGCCAGACGCCCCCAAAACTCGGGGTGGACCAGGCGCTTTTCCCAATCCCAGAGACTGGCGCGAATTTCCGGTGGAAAGGAATTGAGGGACCGGCCCGTGAGCTTGCGCCGCAACGCGCGCCGCGCCGTGCCTTTCATCCATCCCAGCAGATGCACTCCGTTGGTGACATGGCCGATCGGCACCTGATCCACCGGTTTGTCCGGGTAGAGCGAGTGCCACATGTGCCGGCTGACGCGGCCGTGCAATTCGCTGACCGCGTTGGCGGCGCGGGAGATTTTGAGCGCCAGCACGGTCATGCAGAAAGGCTCCTGGGCATTTTGCGGATTCACCCGCCCGAGAGCCATCAGATCTGCGAACGGCGCTGGAAACTGGGCGCGAAACAAGTGCAAGGCATAGTCCATCAAATCCGGGCTGAAGCGGTCGTGCCCCGCCTCCACCGGCGTGTGCGTGGTAAAGATGCATTCCGCGCGGGTGGCCTCGAGCGCCTGCTGGAACGACTGCCCGGCGGCCATCCGCTCGCGGATCAACTCGATCGTCAGAAACGCCGCGTGCCCCTCGTTCATATGGAAGACTGAAGGCTGGACGCCCAGCGCGCGCAACAATCGCACCCCGCCGATGCCCAGCAGGATTTCCTGCATGATGCGGGTAGTGCCGTCGCCGCCGTAAACCCGCAGGGTTAAATCGCGGAAATGCTGCTCATTCTCGGGCCGGTTCGTATCCAGCAGATACACGGGCACCCGGCCCACCTTGACGCGCCAGGCCTGGAAGCTGACTTGATGCATCCCAATCTCCACCTGGCAAACCACCGGCTTGCCCTGGCTGTCGAGCACCGGCTCCATTGGCAGGTTTTTCGGGTTCAGCAAGGTGTAGTACTCGGTCTGCCAATTGTTGGCGTCGATGCTCTGTTGGAAATATCCCTCCCGGTAAAAGAGGCTGATCCCCACGAAACCCAAACCGAGATCGCTGGCGGATTTGGTATGATCTCCGGCCAGCATGCCCAGGCCGCCGGCGGCGATCGGCAAGGTCTCGTGAAAACCGAACTCCGCCGAAAAATAAGCCACCGGACGCTCCCGTAAACCGTCCGCATGGGCGCGACCCCAAGTGTCCGCCTCGGCCATGTAGTTGTCAAAGGAGGCGATTACGTTGCGCACGCGTTCGGCGAAATCCAAATCCTGCAAGCGCGCCCGCAACTCCTGTTCCGAGACCTCGTGAAGAATCGCCACCGCGTTGTGGTACAGGTTCTGCCAACCGCGCGCGGAGAGATCATAAAAAATCTCCTGCGCCTCCTCGTCCCAGGTCCACCATAAATTCTGCGCTACCCGGTGCAATCCGGCGCTCAAGGTTGTCACTTCTTCGCTCGTAAGCGGCTGTTTCGTCATAAGCTGTCTTAAGATTCGTTCAAATCGGAGTTCTCGCCAATCCATTGGCAAAAAAACCGTACGAACCAATCCCAAATCGGGCAAACCAAATCTCCATTCGTGATACTCAGGGCCGCCGAAATAGAGGACTCCCGCGCGCGAATGGTAGCCGCCAAACCGTAGATGCGGGAGGGCACCTTGCCCAGATCCGAGACAGTCTCTCCGGAATAAGACAGCCCGGCGGCTACTCACCGCCGGGCCGTCCAAACCCCGAACCCTCTTCCCCTGAGAGGGAGGGCGGCACCAGAGTCGTCGCGGCACCGCCCCCACTCAGGAGGACGCAGGCAAGGAACCTGCAATCATAGTTTTAGCACCTCGCATGCCAGCAAATTCGCGCCATTCGACCTCCTCCTCTCGCTCGGGGGCAGCGGTCCGGCCATTTAACCCTGGCGGATCCGGCTGCGCAAAATGGCTGGCGGACGCCGCTTGGACAAACTCAATGCCGATACTGGAATTCCGCGCTGTTGAGCAAGGCCCAGACGACATCCACGGCGGCCTCGCGGCGATTGGCCGCGTTCTTGAAATAGGCGGCGATGGTCCCCTGCTCCTCCTCGGTCGGATAACGGGAGAGGATTGCCAGATAAAGGCCGGAGATGGCTTCGCGGGGATGGTTTTTTGAATCGAGCAGCGGCCGCAGCCTGGGGCTCCGCTCGATTTTCTTTTGAATATGGCTCGAGTTGAGGAGGTGCAGCGATTGAGCGGCGCTGGGGCGGTTGTTGCGCTCGGCCTCGAGGCCCGTGTCGCGGGGTGGGCGCCCGAACATTTCAAGGAACGGGCTGCTGATGCTGCCATCCGGCAGGGCGATCGAGCGGACGCTCTCGGGAACGAAGGTAAACGGCTCGGGAATGGCGCTGGTATATTGCTCGGCCGTGCCGGTGAGCTGACACAGGGCATCGGCCAGCACTTCGGCGTCAAGCCGGCGGAGCGGGTAGCGCGCGAAGTCAGCCTCGTCCGACGGGCCGTTGGGAAGCGAGGATAATTGCCAGGTGGCCGAGCCAAGGATCACTCGAAACAGATGCTTGATATCGTAGCGGGAGGCGACAAACTCTTGCTCCAACCAGGCCAGCAGCTCGGGATTCGAGGGCGGATTATCCGGGCGCAGGTCGTCCGGCTCATGAATGATGCCGCGGCCAAGGAGCCAGGCCCAGGCCCGGTTCGCCAGGCTGCGGGCAAACCACGGGTTCCCCGGGGCGAGCAGCCAGTCGGCGAAAATCTCACGCGGATCACGCTCCAACCCGAGGGTGACTTTCGTGCCATCGGGAAACCGCGCGGAGCACTGGCCGGAAATGCCGTTGGTCCTGGCGGGATCGAAGTACACGATCTCCTCCTTCCACTCGGCGGTCTCCTTGAAACCGATATTTGAAAAAAATCGCGCCATGCCGTCCAGGCGCTCCTGCGGCCATTGGTTGGCGCGCGCGCCCATGAAGGTGAGGGCCACGGTTTGCGCCACCCCGGCGGGTTCCCGATTCTGCATGGCGCGATAGAAGTTCACCTGTGGAACGCGAAAATTGCTGCCGTTGGCCGTCAGCAGCTCGCGGACAAACTGGTCATAGGGCAAATTGTCCCGGAGGGCGGTGCGGACCCAGCGGTGATAGGCTTGCGCGGCATTCGGCCAGAGATTGACCGGGAACTCCGCCTTGATCCGGAGCAGATCGCTCCATTTCATCGCCCAATAATCAGCGAATTCATCCCGGGCAAGCAGGCGGTCAATCAGCGCGGCGCGTTTGTTCGGCGACCGGCTCGCAATAAAATCGCTCGCTTCCCGCGCCGTCGGCAGGGTCCCGATGAGGTCCAGATAAGCGCGGCGCACAAACACCGGGTCGGAACAGAGCGCGGCAGGTTTCCGCCCCGAGCGCTCGAGACGGGTGAAGACCAAACGATCAATCTCGTTTTGAGGTTCGGCAGCCGCGGGGCCAGCGTAAGGATTGCCCGAGGCCTCCGGCGAAGTCAGGGAGGCTGGAGCCGCCGAGAGCGGCAGCGCCGCCATTCCCAGCGCGAACATCCACGCCCGCCCGATCCGTTTCAAGACTGGCATTCCCCAAACCAGACGGACGCGAGACCCGCCTGGATACAAAAAAGGTTCACCCCGCGGCCAATGCTTGTTGCACGAAAGGATTATCCGCGAGTTCCTCGCCCAGCGTGCTCGGGGAGCCGTGGCCCCCGAGCAACCGCGTCTCCGGAGGCAGGGCCATGACCCGGCGGATTGAGGCCTCCAGATCCGCATGGTTCGAGTCCGGCAAATCGGTTCGCCCCACCGAACCGCCGATGATCAGATCTCCACCCACCAAAACCCGCTCCTGCGGCAAATGATAGGCTACATGGCCTGGCGCGTGGCCGGGGGTGTGGATGACCTTGACCTCCAGGGCGCCAATGGCCAGTTGCTGGCCATCGCGGACGAAGGCGTCCGCCTTGCGTGGCGGGATATCCAAGGGCAGCCCGAAAAGCCGAAGCTGGCGCCCGGGATGCTCCAACTTGGCCTCGTCATCGGCGTGGATCAGAACCCGGGCGTTCGGAAAGCGCCGCGTCACGACCGCATGATCTGCCAAATGATCGAAATGCCCGTGCGTCAGCCAGAGCCCGATCACCTCCCAATCCCGTCGGGCGGCTTCCTCGAGCAGCGGCGTGACCGTATGGTCCGGTGCGTCAAACAGCACCGCCTGGCGGGTGGTTTCATCGGCAATCAGATAGCAATTCGTGGAGGCTACGCCTCCGGTGTTCATCAAGAGAATCATAAATCGATCTTCGTTTGAAAGCACCGCACCTTCGAGGCGATCACTTTTCTCCTCATCCGCTCTTCGCCAATTCCGCGGCCTGGGACTGATTCTCCACGCGCGGCGCACGCAGAGCCAGCACCAGCCAGAGCGTCGCGCACAAGACCAGCATGGCCGGCAGGACGAGCACGCCCCGCCGCAAATCATGTCCGAAGAAATCGGCGGCGCGGCCCACCAACTCGGGCGACCACATATCGCCGAACAAATGGATGAGAAAAATGGAAAGCGCCATGGCGCTGGCCCGCAAGTTGACGGGCACCGTCTCGAGGATCAAGGTATTGACCGGGCCGGTCGGCAGAAACAGCAGAAACATGGAGGCGATCAGCATGGCTTTGGCCTGGGTGAGATTCCCTGAGAGGAAGGCGCCGAAGCACACGGGAATCGCGAGCAGCACTGAACCGAACAGCACCCAGGCATAGGCCGCCGACGAGCGTTTACGCCAGGAACTCGCCATGAGCCCGCCTAGCAATGTGCCTGTCAAGCCGGTGCCTACCAAGGCCAGCCCGAAGAACCGATCCGCCTGCTCCGTGCGCAAATCATGAATCTGTTCGAGAAAACTCGGCCCCCAGAAAGCAAAGGCGCCCAGGGCAAAGGTGTAGGCAACATACCCCCAGACAACCAGTTGGTAGGATGGGTTGCGCCAAAGGCTGACATAATCGCTCCACCTCGGCCGCTCCACCGTTTGCCCCGCGGCCAGGTCGGCTTCACCCCGCCGCGGCTCAGCGAAGGGCAGCATTACCAACGCCAGGAAAAGACCGGGCGCACCCGCGAAAATGAAAGCATGCCGCCAACCCCAGCGCGCGTAAACTTCCCCCCCCAACAGGTAGCCCAGCGCCGATCCCACCGGGATGGCCACATAGAAAATGGTCAGCGCGGTATTACGCCTGGTGGAGGTGAAGGCGTCCGAAATCAGGCTGGGGCTGATCGTCGCATAGCTCGCCTCCCCAACGCCCACCAGGACGCGATACGCAAGCAGCATCCCAAAGCCGGTGGCATAGCCCGTCAGCACGGTGCCCAGGCTCCACACAAAAATCCCGAGCGCAATCAGCCATTTGCGACTAAACCGATCCCCGAGAAAGCCGAAAAAGGGCGAGGTCAGAAAATAGCCGATCATGAAGGCGGTGGCTACCCGCCCCGAGTCGCCGTAATTGAGCCCAAAGTCAGCGGCCAGCGGGGTTCGCACCGCCATCAGTACGGAGCGATCGACGTAGTTAACCAGGTTCAGGCCGGTCAGCAAGACCAGCAGGGAGACAGGCGAAAGACGGCGTTGAGCCATGGCTGGCAGCCACCGCGCAGCACTCCGGCCGGCTTAACCGGGCGCGCGGGGAGTAAAAAAGCTCCGGCCCGGCGGGGAGCCGGGCCGGCGTAAAAGAGGCAACCTTAGAGCCTGGAACCGCCTTCGGCCCGGACCTTGGCCCAGCGCTCGCGAGCCAGCGCCGCCAGACGAGCCCGGCCAGCCGGCGTCATCTTGCGCCTGCCGGAGGCGGGCTTGGCCGCCGGAGCGGGCGCCGACGCCCGGTTCTTGGCCCAGCGGGCCTTTTGCGCGGCGCGAATGCGAGCGATGCCGGCCGCGCTGATCTTGCGCCGCCGCGCCGGAGCCTGAGTCTCCGTGGCGACGGAGGTCGCCGGAGCGGGTTCCAGGACTGCGCCCAGGAGCTCGGCGAGCTCGCGCTGGAGTTCGGCGATCCTTTCCTGTAGGTCAGCCGCCTGCCGGAGTTGTTGCGGAGTCAAATGAGTTATCAAGTTCATTCCTCGCAATCTGCCCAGTTATGGAAACATGTCAAGGGTATTAGATGAAAAATAATGATAAAAAATAAGTCCCGCCCCCAGGCGTAGGTTTCTCATCGGGGTCCCCCGGCCTGATCTTAGGTGCGAGTTAGCGGTCCGGAGGCCACTCGCAAAGACTCTCCACGTAATCCGCCGAACCGTCCCGCAACCAGCCATCCAACTGGGCTTGATCCTTGAGTTGCTGCCCGCGCCACCGCGGCACCGACAGAAAGCCGCAGCTCAGCCCGGGCAGCGCGGTCATATCGACCCAGAGCTTCTCGAATTGCGCCACGGGATAGATATCCTCCTGTCCCTGACCCCACCGTTTCTTCACTTCCTTCAGGGTGATGTAGGCCGGCATTTTAAACGCCAGCGCGCGAGTGGCCCGCGTGACTTTATCCTCGTCTCCCAACTCGTCCCGGTTCAGCCCAAACGCGCGCAATACAACATCCAGGTTGATCCAGCAGGTGTTGGTATTATAGTAGGTCAGTCCAAACTCGACCTCCTCGCGCGGCAGGGCCAGGCCCTCGACCAGGCGAAGCTGGCCGTTCACCCGCGCCAGACCTCCGCCGCGGTCCTCCAATCGGCGCGTGATGACCTCGAAGTTCAACCCGCGGCCCGATTCCATGTGCCAGCCCAGCAGCGCGGGATCCAGCTCCGCGCCCAGCGTGTCGATGTTATGCAGCAAGAGGTATTTCAAAGCCGGGCGCAGTTCCAGCAGGCGGAGCAAAACACCGTTGCGCAGCAGGTTGGGAAACTCATACCAGTGGCCGACCGGATGCAGGCATTGCCCCGGCAGGTTATCGGTATAATCGGCGCCCTCCCCGGCGGACCGGGCCCACCCGATCAACGCCTGGCGAAGACTGTCCCGCACCTTTTGTTGCTGCTCATCCAACACCTGCTGCGGCATCTCCTCCCAAAGGAAGCGCAAATCCCGCGCGGTGGGGATCAACCGCATTCCGATGGATCGTCCGGGGGAAAGCAACACCGGCCCCGGATGGCCCAGGCCACCGCGGGCACGGAGGAATTCCTCGATCGGCGCGTGCGTCAGATAGCTCGTGCTGAAAAGATGCGGCACCTCCACACCCGCCCGTCGGCTGAGGCGAAGGGTTTTGGCCAGGTGCGTTTCGATAAACGTCCGATGGCGTCCACCCAGCCGGCAGAACGGATGCAAAGCCTTGACCACGCCCGCCCCCTGGGTCCACCGGCTGCCGGCGCCCGCGGCCAGTGTGAACACCGCGGCCTCGCCCCGCCGCAGCGCGGCCAGCCCGGTCTCCGCGCAGGCGGCGCGCCGCGAGGCGTCCAACTCGGCGACGTCCTCCGGCCGCGCGTCCTCGAGCGTGGCGCTGGCCGGCAGCCGATTCTGCGAGAGGCCGATCCGCCCGGCTTTGAGGTCAGCTCGAATTTGCTCGTGCTGGACCTCATCGAAGCCGTGGGCCTCCAGCAGGGCAGCCAGCGACCCCGCCTCCTCCGCGCCGGCCGGAGCGCGGGGCAACATCAGATCGAACAGCGTCCGCACCATCCCGCCCAGCTCCGGGCGGGTCCGGCAGGCGGCGGCGAACTTGTCCAATTCCGCGCGCCGGCCCGGCGGCAGCGAGCGCCGTTCCTGCCGCAATAGGGCCGGCACGCTGAGCGGATAATATCCCGGCGGCATGAGCGCCGCCTCGCCTTCGAGCAATTCGGCGCGAGTTCCGTGCTCGTTGATGGCAAAGTCATAAACCACCGGTTCCATCGCGAAGGGCAGCGCGTGTTGCAGACTCCGTTTAGCCTCCGACATGATCTCCCGCAGCCGCGCCTGCGCCCTCGCCTTCACCGGAGGCGAGAAGATGAATCCCATGCCCCCGCCCGACATCCCGCCAAGCATCCAGAATCCCTGAAAATCGTGATGAAACTCCGCTCGCACCCTTTCAATCAGGGTTTCCGTGAACAGGTTGGTGGCCCAGGGAATGATCGTTTGGATCGGGCCTTGAAAATTCCGGGTGGTGGCGGCGCCGATGCCGCGGATGTCTCCGGCCTTCAAGGCCTCGAGAATCTCCCCCAGAATCCCGAGCATGCTCTGCCGGGCCTCCCACTCGGAATGGCACCGCAGCAAATACTTCTCCGTCACCATCTCGAGAATCGGCCCAACGTTCTGTGCCATCCCGCCATGAACCAACACCAGGCTGTCCTGCAGACGCCGCCGGGTCTCGGGCGGCGCTTCGTCCGTCCCGAGGATGCGATGCCGCGGCAGCAGGCGTCCGCGGCTGATGCCGTGCTCGGGGTCGCCCGCGCCGGCCGCAACGCCCTCGATCAGTTTCATGCCGGGCCAGATTCCGCCGGAATCCTGCCATCCGCCGCCCGAGCCGCCGAGCCACTCGCCCAGCAGCGCGCGCGCCAGCACCAGGCGGCGCTCGGCCTCGAGCAAGGGGCCGGTTAACGAAGCCGCCTGCCCGGTGGCCCGCATGCATACGCTCACCAGGGCCGCCAGCAGCGTGGTCGAGACCGCCAGGCGCGAGCCCTTCGGGATGTCATTCACGCGGCTGACCAGTTCCAGCCCTCGCCCCGGGCCGGCCATGCGCGCCAGCAGTTCGGCCAGGCTCTGGCCCGAGCCTTCGATGCCCGGGGGAACCACCCCGGCGGCGATCACCGCCGCCTTGAGCAGGCCCAGGTAATCCTTGGCGAAATCAAACACCTCAGCCAGGCTCGCCAGGTCGGCGCTGACGCCCAGATCCACACTGGCCAGCCGCAGCACCGGCTCCTCGATGACCCGCAGATAGGCCTCGACCGGCGGGCGCGTCCCGGCGTCCCGGCCATGCACGCCCAGATCGATCGACACGTTGAGGACCTTTGCGCCCTCGGGGTAATCCATGCCGAGAAAGAAAATGTCGCTCCACCCGCAATGAGTCAGATCCATGCGCACCGGCGCGCACTCTCTCAGAATCGGAAAGGCGCCGTCCTCGGGGGAGGGGCGCAACAATTCCGGGCGCACCCGCAGCGGTTGATCGGCCGGGTGACCCATGCGAAACATCCATTGATTTCCGCGCACGGAACGGACACTGCGCCGCACCTGGTCCGCCAGCGTCTGGAAGGCGAGCCGGTGATAGGCGGCGGCCAGGGCGCTCGAAATGGCGTCGTTCGGCCCCTCCGCCGCCTGCGCCGCCAGAAACCGGTCAATCGCCTCCTCGAAGCGGCGCCGCAGCAGGTGTTGGTACCCTGAAAAGGGGATCCGCCCGCCCTTCCGCCCAGCCGGAGAAAGCGCGTCGGGAAGATGAAATCGGTGAATCGCGTAAAGAAAGAACAACGCCCGCGCGCGCTCATACAGGTTTTCGGCGCGACGCCGAAACTGGTCCAGCTCCGCGCATTCCCCCAGCAATTCCGTCGCCGTCATTCCCGCGCAGGCGTCGGCCAGCGCGCGGTCGCGCAGCCCAGGCTCGGACGAGGTGATCAGCTGCAGCAGCTTTGCCATGGGAATCCCCGCATCATCCCCGCCCGCGCCGCGCGAGCAACTCAACTAGGGACGAGAGGATCTCGTCGCGATCATCCCCGTCCAGCGCCAGCGCCAGTTGCGCCGCTAGCAGGCCATACTTGACGCCGATGTCATATCGACGACCGCGCAGTTCGCAGGCTAAATAACGTTCCCGCCGCGCGACCCGCGCCAGCGCCTGGCTGAGATGGGTGCGTCCCGGGTCAGCCTCTGAAAGCTGTTCGCCGAGCAACTCCATCACCGCCGGGGTCAGCGCATGCATGCCGAAAAAACAAAGATAATGACCGGCTCGGAGCCCGGGGACGATCAACTCCTGCTCCGCCTGCGTCGGAGTGGGTTTTTCCAAAACCTGGGAAACCAGGTACATCCCTGTCCGGCCCGGAACCAGGCTGCCGCCCACCGCGCCGTAATAGGGCAGCTTGCTCTCGTGGGTCGCCTGCACCGCCGAGACGCAGCAGTCCTCCGCTTCAGCCGCCTCGACCAGTTGTTGGGCGCAGCGCCGCGGGCCGCCGCTCACGTAAAGGTGGTCGCCTACCAACAGCAGCACCGGCTGCCCGGCGGCGAACTCCCGGGCGCAATGCACCGCGTGCCCATAGCCCAGCGGCTCGCGCTGCTCGACAAACGTCAACCGCCGCGCGCCGCCCTCTCCCGCCGCCGCGGCGAAGGCCGAGGCATCCCCGGAACCGACCACCACGCAAATATCCTCAATTCCCGCCGCGCCAATTTCCTCGAGCAAAATCTGCAGGGCGGTTTTCGCTTTTCCGTCTCGATCAACCAAGGTTTGCAGCGGCAAGGTGCGCTGCGTTGGTCCAGCGGCCGTAATAATAGCTTTCTTGATTTCCACGGAGGCAAACCCGCTTTCCTCGGGTTGCCCAAAGGCTTGCAGAACCCCGCCGCTCGCGTCAATAGCAGTACGATCCGATTGGCGGAGGCGAACTCCGGATTGAGCGCGCTTCGGATCGCTTTGCGGTTGCACTTCAGCCGGGGATTTTTTGTACTGCGCGTTGAGCCGCTTGCCGGTTTCGGACAGGCGCCCAAAATGAAGCCAGCCAACCCATACGCGCGGAGCATGCCAGCTATCGTCAAGGCGTTGCTCGCCTGGTTTTCCAGCCAGGCTCGCGACCTGCCCTGGCGCCGCACCCGTGATCCTTACGCCATCTGGATCTCGGAAATCATGCTCCAGCAAACCCGGGTGGCTGCGGTCATTCCTTATTGGGAGCGCTGGATGAAGCACCTGCCCACCATCGAGGCTTTGGCGCGGGCGCGGCAGGAGAGAATCCATAGGCTCTGGGCTGGCCTGGGCTATTATCGCCGGGCGCGAAATTTGCACCGGGCGGCGCAACAGATTGTCCGGGCCGCGCGCGCCGGCGCCCCAAAGGCGCCAGTCCGATTCCCCTCCGCCTTTGATGAAATCCTGGCTTTGCCTGGAATCGGGCGTTACACCGCGGGCGCAGTCGCCAGCATCGCCTTCGGACAACCGCGGCCCGCTGTGGATGGCAATGTCATGCGAGTTCTGGCGAGGCTGCTGGCGGTCGAGGGGAACCTTTGCGAGAAGCAAACCAACTCCATCCTCTGGCGACATGCCGAACATTTGACGCAAGCGGCGGAGCCAGCGGGCGCTTGTGGCGAGCTGAACCAGGCGTTGATGGAGCTGGGATCCCTGATCTGTCTGCCGGCTACGCCCAGGTGCGGCGCCTGCCCGGTGCGCCGGTTTTGTGTGGCCGCCAGAGAAGGGCGGACGAACGAGTTGCCGGAACGAGCGAAGCGCCCGAAACCACAGACCAAACATTTCGCCGCGTTTATTTGCCGGCAGGCCGGGCGCTACCTCGCGCGCCAACGACCCGCCGGGGTGGTAAACGCTCACCTCTGGGAATTCCCCAATGCGGAAATGCCCGCCGGCAGGACGCTCGCGTCCGCCAGCCGCCAGGCTCTGGGCGGGGAGTTTAGCTTGCGACCCTTCGGTGTGGTGAAACACACGATCACGCGTTACCGGATCACGCTGCGGATATTTTGGGCCGCGCCAGCCAGCGGCTGCAAAGCGGCCCGCAACGGCGCCGGGGTTTGGCGGACACTCGATCAATTGCGCGCGCTGCCCTTCCCGAGCGCGCACCGGCGTGTGCTCGACAAAATCGCCGTCCTCGGGGAACCGGCGGCTGTGAATTGACGTGCGCACGCGCACCGTTCGGGTAATTTGGCGGCATGCAAAACGTGATGTCCCGGCGGTCCGCGCTCGCGAAAACCGCGGCGGGCGCCGCCGCCCTGGCCGCCGCTCAAATCAGGGCTGGCCTGCGCGCCGCTGACACCGCCTCCTCGGCCAAACTCAAAGGCCGCATTCAACACTCCGCCTGCAAATGGTGTTACGGCAAAATCCCGCTGGAGACCTTTTGCCAGGCGGCGAGGGAAATTGGCCTGGCTGCCGTTGATTTGCTCGAGGTGAGGGATTTTCCGATCCTCCAAAAGCACGGGCTGGCGTGTGGAATGGTCACCGGGGTGCCCGGAGGTATCACCAGGGGTCTGAACCGGACGGAAAACCACGACCAGATCGTCGAGTTCTTTGAGCGGACCGCGCCACAAGTTGCCGAACAGGGCTTTCCCAACCTGATTTGCTTCTCCGGCAACCGCAAGGGAATGAGCGATGAAGAAGGACTGGAAAACTGCGCCCGGGGGTTGCGGAGGATTATGCCGATCGCTGAAAAGCACAAAGTCACCCTCTGCATGGAATTGCTCAACAGCAAACGAGATCACCATGATTACATGTGCGACCACACCGCCTGGGGCGTAGCACTATGCAAGCGAGTTGGTTCCGAGCGGTTCAAGCTGCTTTACGATATTTACCACATGCAGATCATGGAGGGCGACGTGGTCGATACGATCCGCGAAAACCATCCTTTCATCGGACATTACCACACCGGCGGCGTGCCCGGCCGCAACGAGATCGATGAGACTCAGGAGCTTTACTATCCGAGAATCATGGAAGCTATCGTGGCCACCGGCTTTAAGGGATTCGTCGCCCAGGAATTCATCCCCAAACGCGCTGACCCGCTCGCCTCGCTGAAGCAAGCGGTGCGAATTTGCGATGTTTGAAGGCCGTCGGAGCGAAGGCTGGTCTTCGCCTGACCGCTTGCGC
>JBDHQH010000143.1:0-8632 GCA_039806935.1 Verrucomicrobiota bacterium | reverse complement strand
TCGTCGCTCCGTGTCTAGCGTTTTCTTTTTTTCCCATTTCTACGGCCTTTCTCTAACCGCCAGCCAAACGCCCTGGAGCATAAGCAGTCAATAAAACTTAAAGCTTGTGTTGAAGCGCGGCTTCAGTACGGTAGCAGGCTTATGAAAGTAGAATTTTACGGCCACGTGCGACAATATCACAACCTGAAGTCCGAGATTGACGCGAATATCCACAAGGTTTTGGAGAGCGGTCAATACGTCATGGGCCCGATGCTCAAGCAGTTCGAGACGGAACTGGCGGCGTATCACGGGACGAAATTTGCGATCGGCACCGGCAACGGCACCGATTCCATCTGGCTGGCGCTGATGGCCCTGGGCGTGGGCCCGGGGGACGAAGTGATCACTCATCCGAACACGTTCTTCGCCACCGCGGAGGCGATCTGGATCGTCGGGGCGACGGCGGTGTTTGTGGATTGCGATCCGCGCACCAAGTGCATCGATCCGAAGTTGATCGAGGCGGCGATCACGCCGAAGACGAAGGCCATCATCCCCGTGCATCTCTACGGGCAATGCGCGGATATGGCAGCGATCAGCCAGATCGCGAAGCGGCATCACTTGTATGTGATCGAAGATAACGCCCAGGCCATCGGGGCCAAGGGGCCGAATTTCAAAATTTCCGAACTCAGCGACGCCGCCTCGACCAGTTTCATCATTCAGAAGAATCTGGGCACGTTTGGCGACAGTGGCGCTCTGGTGACCAACAATGCTGAGATTGACGCCAAGGTTCGCAAGCTGCGCAACCATGGTTCAAACGCGCGCAACGTTCACAGTTTCGGTTTCAATAGTCGGTTGGATGACCTGCACGCGGGCATTCTGAGCGCCAAGCTCAAGCATATTGATCAGTATAACGACGACCGGCGCAAATGGGCCGCCCGGTACACCGCCGGCTTGAAGGATTGCAAGACATTTACTCTGCCGGTCGAATTGCCGGGATACCGGCACGTGTTTCATTTGTATGTGATCGAAACCAAAAAAGCCGAATGGCGTGACCAGCTCGTGGATTTCCTGGTCAAGAATGGGGTGGACGCCAAGACCCATTACTCGATCGCCATTCATCAGCAAGCGGGGTACCCATGGGGCAAGGGAGCGCGCCTTGTCGGCTCGGTGAAAAACGCCGAATGGAATGCCGCCACGTGCGTCAGTCTGCCGATGTTCCCCGAGTTGAAGGCCGAAGAGGTGGATTACGTCGTTGCCAAAGTGAAGGAGTGGGATCAACAGCACGCATCCCAGATTCAGTAACCTGATAGCCATTCTGGCCGAGGGACGGGGCCCGCCGGCCCCGTCCTTCCGCCCTAAAAAGCGTTCGCGGAGTTCCGTGGACGGCCTTCGTCTTGGCCGTTAATCTTCAATGCACTAAACAATTTATGTCCAAGTATTCTGTTCTTGTGGTGGGAATGGGGAAACGCGGCATGCATCATGCCACCGCGTTCAACGCCAATCCCTGTTTTCAAGTCACCGGCATCTGCGATATTGACGCCAAACGGCTCGAGGACGCCGCCGCAAAGCTGGGCCACCCCGAAATAGGCACGGACGCGGCCGCGCTGGCCAAAGCGGTGAAACCGGACGTCTTCTGCTTCTGCACCATGCCCCATTTGCGGCTCCCTTTCATACGGGCCGCGATTGACGGGGGGGCGAAGCTGATCGCGTTCGAGAAACCGGTGGCGCTCACCAGCCATGAGTTGTTTCAGATCAGAAATCTGTTGGAGCAATCCGGCGCGCGCGCGGTGGTCAGCCACCAACACCGTTATGGGCGACATTATCAAAAGATCAAAGAGATTGTGGCCAGCGGCGCGCTGGGGCGCGTGCATACGGTGTACGGCAGCGCCACCGGCTGGATGACCCACATGCTTTCGCATTTGATCGATTACACCTGCTGGTTCAACGACTATGCGCCAGGCGCCTGGGCCATGGCTCAGGCCGCCGGGAGCGCGAAACTGAGCGATAATCATCCCTCGCCCGATTACATCGCCGGCTTTGTCCAGTACGCCAACGGGGTGCGCGGCATTTATGAATGCGGGGTCGGCGCTCCGGACCAGCCCGAGGTGGCCAAATGGTGGGGCAAGAACCGCATCGGCGCGCAGGGCACGGAAGGTTTCGCCGAGGTGCTGACCAACGGCGGTTGGCGCGCGGTGACTCGAACGGGAGGTTTTCAGTCGGGCGAGGGCGCCATGAGCTACGATTTGGACATGCCGCCCTATATTCAAGAAATGGCGGACTGGCTGGACGGCCGCCGGACACATCAATGCAACTTCGCGCATGCCGCGCTCGGAGCCGAAGTGATGCTGGCTCTCCAGCGCAGCGCGGCTCAGGGCGGACAGGTGGCCTTGCCACTAAGCGTTCCGGCCGATGAACAGGCGTTGCTCAAGAGCCGGCTGAAGGACAGCCGGGCACTGGTTTCCTGCGAACAGAATGGAAAGGAATTCGGGTTGTGATGATCCCCTTCCGTTCGCCCGGGCGGTAACGCGGGTGCTCCGGGATTCTCGCGCGCCGGCAGTCCTCCTTGTATGCTGAGCCTGGAAAATCTGGCCGCGATCCTGGCGCGCGATTCGCAGGCGGCGGCGCGCGAGGTTCGCGAATTTGAGATTGGCGGCCGCGAGTTTCCATTTAACACCCAGCCGTCGATCATGGGAGTGGTGAACCTCTCGCCCGACTCCTGGTACCGCGAAAGTGTGTGCTTGACCGTGGAAAGCGCGGTGCGCCGGGGAAGAGTCCTGGCGGAACAGGGGGCGGCGATCATCGATCTGGGCGCCGAGTCCACGCTGGCGCACGCCGCGCGGGTGGGTGAGGCGGCACAGCGGGACAGGCTGTTGCCGGTTATTCGCGGACTGCGCGAGGCGGGCGCGCTGGTATCCATTGAGAGCTATTCGCCGGCGGTGACACGAGCTTGTCTGGAGGCCGGCGCGCGGGTGTTAAACCTTACCGGGAACGAACACGGCCTCGAGCATTACCGGCTGGTGGCCGAGTATAACGCGGCGGTGATCATCTGCCATGTCCAGGGGCCGCATGTGCGCGCGACGGGTGATTGCGATCAAAGCCGCGACCCGATGGAGTTGATGACCGAGTATTTCGACCGCGAGATCACGTTGGCCGTCAAGTGCGGGGTCGAGAAAATCCTGCTCGATCCGGGGCTGGGTTTCTACTACCGCAACCTGCAGGATGGCACCGCCCGGGTGCGGCGCCAGATGCGCGTGTTTCTCAACACGTTCCGACTCCGCTCGCTGGGCTGGCCGCTGTGTCACGCGCTGCCCCATGCCTTCGAGTATTTCGGCGAGGAAGTGCGGAGCGCCGAGGCATTTTTTTGCGTGCTGGCGGCGCTCGGAAAGGCAAATTTGTTTCGGACGCATGAAGTGCCGCGGATCCGCGCCGTGCTCGAGACAATGAAAGCTTTTTGAACGCGTGAACCTGAGGTCCTCGAAGTCGATGAACCTAAGATCAAAATCGAGATGGCCTGGCGCGCTGCTGGCGATATGGCTGGCCGGGGCCGGGGCGCTGACCTCCGCCCGGGGCGAATGCGTGACGAACACGCCGTTGCCCGGCGTGGTGTGCATCCTGGAAACCCGCAAAGAGCCGCCCCAACGGCTGTATGCGGCCATCATCGATTTGAGCCGGCCAGGGGCGCGCGTGCGGGTGGCACCCGGTGGGCCGGATCCCGACGGTTCAGGACCCTGGCAAACGACGCTGATGACGCCGACCCGGATCGGCGAACGCGAGGCTTTTGATGTTGTGGTGAACGGAGATTTCTTCCATCTGCCGCCTCGGACGGTGGATGGCGTTCCCTCGAGAATGCGGGAGCAGCGTTGGGCGGCGGTTCTGGGACCGGCGGTTTCCGATGGCAAGGTGTGGTCCACCTCAAAGCAGCCGCTTCCCTGCCTGGTGGTGGAAAAGCAGCCGCTCGGGCGTTCTGGCCAGTCGCCGGCGGAACGCGCGCGCCGCGAGGAGAAGCAGCAACAACGAGTGAGCATCCAGAACGTCAGCCGGCCTTCGGCCAAACTGTGGCAAGTGATCGCCGGGAACACGATGTTGGTGGTGGACGGCGCGGCTGTCCCCAACACAAATAAGGTGCGACACCCAAGGACGGTGGCGGGCATCGATGCCGCCGGCAAACGGTTGGTGCTTTTGGTGGTGGACGGGCGCAGGCCGAACGTGGCTCTCGGGATGAACTACGACGAGCTGGCGGCGGAGATGCTTCGATTGGGCTGCTGGCAGGCGTTGAACCTGGACGGCGGGGGAAGTTCCATGCTGGCGATTCGCGACCGGTCGTCGGGCCGGTTGCGGATTCTCAACGAACCGACCGACGGCCAGGAGCGGGCGGTGGCCAACGCGCTGGGCGTGCGTCTCGACCGCGATTGAGGAACGCGGGCGACACCGTTTAATCCAACCATCGTTCCGCGGCGATGGCGGAATACAGCCGCTGAACCTCGCCCCAGGCTAATTCGCCAGGCATCCAGGAAAGCGCGTTGGCCGCACCCGCGGCTGCCCCCCATCGACAGGCCTCGCCCAGATCGTCCCCGCGCAGCAAAGCCTGACAGACCGCCGCAGTGAAAGCGTCGCCCGAGCCGATGGGGTTCAACGGCTGAATAGGCGCCGGAGCGATGCGCCAGGACCGTCGGCCATCCGTGGCCAGGATGGGATCGGCGCCGGCGGTCATCACCACGCGTTCGGAGCCGCGCTCGCACAACTCCCGCGCCGCCAGGCGGGCTGAGAGTTCATCCGTCAAAGTAATCCGCAGGGTGGCCGCCGCTTCGGCGCGGTTTGGCTTCACCAACCCCGGCCGCGCCTCCAGGGCGCTCAGCAAGGACGGGCCCTGAGCATCTACGATCGCGAGCACTCCCGTCTCCCGGGCGCGCTGGGCATAACGCCTGTACAGGTCTGTCGGCATTCCCGGCGCCAGCGAACCCGACATCACCACGGCTTCAGCGGTGGGCAGCGCCCGGTCCACCGTGGCCAGGAATGCCTCGGCCTCCGCCGCGGAAACCGGGCTGCTCTCTTCGACCAGTTCGGTCACTTCGCCCGTACTCTGGTCAACGACTGTGACGCATTGGCGAGTGGGCGAAGCCACCGGGTTCGCGAGCAGCGTAATCCCGAGAGCTTGCAGTGTATCAGTGATCATTGCGCCTCGCGGCCCCCCCAGAACGGTCACCACGCTGGCGTTCGCCCCCAAGGCTCGAAGCGCTTTGGCGACGTTCACGCATTTGCCCGAGGGTCCGTCCAAGGTCCACTCGGCCCGATTCACCCGGTTGCGCTCCAGGCCGCCAAAAACCATCACTCGCTGAACCGCCGGGGTTGTGCCGAGGCAAAGAATCATCGAGGCTGATTGGTACGCCAATGAGATCAGCCGGAAAAGTTTTTTGTTCCAGCTTGGGTTCATCCCGCACTGGAGTTATAAAGCGGTATGGAAACGCGCACCTGGCTGGATGGTCGAGTCACCCGAAGCACCTTGCCGACCTACTCCAGCTTGCAACCAAAACCGCCTTCGGGACCCAAGCGCCTCCAACTGGGGCAAGGTGAACTGGCCCATTTTTATGATGGAGAGGATGGCGGGATTGAGTATCTGGCTTTTCTCGAGTTTCTACCCGGCGGCATCCGCGGCAATCATCTGCATCAGCGGAAGCGGGAATACCTGTATATTATCCGCGGCGAAGTGGACCTGGTGGTACAGGATGTGACCGACCCGGCGAGCCGGGAAAAGATCCCTCTCCGCGCGGGAGACCTGGCTTTCATCACGCCTGGAATTGCCCACGCGCTGCAAACCCGTATCGCGGGGGAGGGGGTGGAGTTCTCGCGAGGACGGTTTGATCCCGCTGATGTGCAGGCATTTGCGTTGATTGAGGGCGGCAGGTGAGCCGGGCGTGGAGGGTGGGGTGCTCACCTTATTATCAAGTGTTATATTAAGCTTGCTATTCCTGCAAAAAAGCGCAGTGTCTCAGGCATCTGTCAGATGCGCTTGTGCGCCAGGCATGGTGAGTTATCAGGTGGACCTCACGTTCAGTGATGACCCGAAACCCGACAGTCGGGAACAGCCAGGAACTGCGGAGAGCGGATCAGGACGGAAAAGAGATAGATGAGTGCAAAACTGTTTGTTGGAAACCTCAGTTTCAACATCACTGAAAACGAACTGCAGGATGCCTTTGCCGCGCATGGGACGGTGCTGGAGGCAAACCTGATGATGGATCGAGCGACGGGCCGCCCGCGCGGCTTCGCGTTCATCACCATGAGTACGCCCGAGGAAGCTCAGAAGGCCATTCAGGCAATGAACGGAAAGGAATTGCAGGGCCGGGCCCTGACGGTGAACATCGCTCGCCCGCGCGAAGAGCGTCCGGTCGGCGGTGGCGGTGGCGGGCGCCGCGAATACGGTGGCGGCGGCGGCGGTGGCCGCCGGGAGCGCTACTAATAATTTTCCCAAAACTGCGAGAAGGCCCGGTTCGCGCCGGGCCTTTTTCTTTCGCCCGGCAACGGCGGGGGCCATCGCGGTCCGGCGCGCGACCGCGCTCGCCGTTTGGTTTACACTTTGAACTCTCCGGTTTTTTGCCTATAAACCACCGGTGCTTGAGCCGGCTTTGAACCAGATTGACGCCCGAACGCGCTATTGCGCGGTTTTCGGGCATCCAATCAGCCACTCCGCTTCTCCGGCGATGCAAAATGCGGGTTTGGCCGCTCTCGGGCTGAATTGGCGGTATCTTGCTTTCGACGTGCGCCCTGAGCGGTTGAGCGAGGCGCTCGCCGGCGCGCGGCGGATGGGCTTCATGGGTTTGAACCTCACCGTGCCGCATAAAGTGCTGGCGATGGAGTTGGTCCAGGCGGGCGAGGAGGCGGTGCGGATCTGGGGCGCGATCAACACGGTGGCCTTTGAAGGCCAGACCGAAGATGGCCGTTGGCGGCCCCTGCGCGAGTTTGGCGCAGCTCCGGTAAATACGCGCGCGGTGGGCTTCAATACCGATGCCGAGGCCATCCCGCGCGCCATCCGGGAAGATTTGGGCATCGACCTGCGCCGCGCGCGGGTTTTGCTGCTGGGCGCCGGCGGGGCAGGGCGAACGGCCGCGTTGCGCGCCGCCTGGGAGGGCGCCAGCGAACTGTACCTGGTGAACCGAACCGAGGCCCGGGCGCGGGAGTTGGCGCGCGAGATCGCGGAGCGTTATCCGGCGACGCGGGTGGAAGCGGGCTATCCGGCGGGTACGGTGGACCTGGTCGTGAACGCCACTTCGGTCGGCTTGCAATCCGAGGCATGGTTGCCCTTCGAGACTGCGCGCTTCGCGCTCGAGCGCGCCGGGGCGGTGTTTGATATGATCTATCGGCCGGCGGAAACCCCGCTGCTGAAAGCCGCCGCCCGGGCCGGGTGCAAGACCGCCAACGGTCTGGGAATGCTGCTGCACCAGGGGACGCGGGCTCTGGAAATCTGGACCGGCCAGCCCGCGCCGGTCGAAACCATGCGCCAGGCTTTGAAGCAAAACGTGTACGGATAAACACCCTGGTTCATGGTGATACGATCCATCTTTGACGCCAATAACTGGGCCGCGGTGCCCTTCCATTTTTGGACGTTGATCTTCTTCGCCTTCGGGGCGGTGGCAGGCAGTTTTCTCAACGTCTGCATCTACCGCCTGCCTTTGGGCCAAAGCGTGATTTCGCCCCCTTCGCATTGCCCGCGTTGCAAGTGCTCCATTCCCTGGTATCTCAATATTCCGCTGGTTACCTGGCTCTACCTGGGCGGACGCTGCCGGAATTGCGACGCGCCCATCCCCGCCCGCTATTTTCTCGTCGAATTGTTCACCGCCATTCTCTTTGCCGGCGCCTGGCTGCGGGTTGGCGCCGCTTCCCCGGCGTTGGCCCTGGTCTATTGCCTCGTCCTCTCCGGGTTGATCGTCGCCACGTTTATCGATTTTGAGCACTTCATTATCCCGGATGAAATCACTCTGGGCGGGATGGCGGCCGGCTTCCTTAGCTCCGCCCTGGTTCCGGCGTTGCACGGCGTGGAATCGATCGCGGTCTCGATGAAGCAAAGCTTGTTGGGCCTTTGGGTTGGCGCCGGGGTTGTGTATCTGATTTTGCGCGCCGGGAAATTGTTCTTTGGCAGGCAGCGGCTTCAGTTGACCGGAGAAACCACGATTGCCTTCGGCGAAAGCGGGATGGAGTTGCCGGGCCGGACCGTCGCTTTTGACGAGGTGTTTTATAGAAAATCAGACACCATCGTGCTGCGGGCCCGGCGGTTGGAGTTGGTGGATCGCTGCTATCGGGAGGTCACGGTGCGCTTGAGCCCAAAGGTCTTGCGAATTGGCGAAGAGCGGATCGATCCCGAGACCGTGCCCTGGATGGAGGCGATTTGCTCGGAAGTGGTGCTGCCGCGGGAGGCGATGGGGCTGGGCGATGTCAAATTCATGGGGGCCATCGGAGCCTTTCTCGGCTGGCAGGCGGTTTTGTTCGCCCTCGTCGTCAGCTCGCTGGTCGGAGCCCTGATCGGCATCAGCCTGGTCGCCGCCAGGCGGCGGGAATTGTCCTCCCGGTTGCCCTACGGCCCTTACCTCGCGTTGGGCACGGCTCTTTACATTTTCGCCGGCCCGGCCTTGATCGCCTGGTACCAGCGACTCTTGTTTGGATCGAG
>JBDHQH010000142.1:0-8754 GCA_039806935.1 Verrucomicrobiota bacterium | reverse complement strand
GGCCGGACGCACGGCCCGCGACGCCCGACCCGGCCGGAAAGCCCCATCCCGGAGGGGCCGCAGCCCGCGGCTGGCATCCCTCCCGGATGCGGATGGTTTTTGGGGGCCGTTTGCCGGTGGTATCGCCGCTGGCGCTCCTCAACCACCGGCTAATGGCTGCGAACACTCCGGGTTCGGGACCGGATAATTTGCGTCCGTTGATCGGTGACCCCTCGGCGATCCTGTGTCACTTGCTGAATTGCTGGAGGATGTCGGGAGCGTTCAGGCGGGTGAGGTTTGCCTGGACGTTTTTTTCGACGCGCTCCCGAGTGGCGGGGTCGAGCGCGTCGATCACCCCGCGGTTGATTTCGGCGGAGGCCGCCAGGCAGCAACCGTCCACTTCCTCGCTGCCCAGCAGCTCGGCGATCCTCGAGGCCATGCGCTTGAGGGCGCGGCGCCGGCGTTCGAGCTCCCGTTTCCGCTGCTCGCCGTCGGAATTGGCGGCGGCGTGGATTGTGGATTCGCGCGGGAACGGGCCGGATCGCTCGGTGCGCAAGGAGGAAATCGGCTCGTTGGTTTCGGTGTTCCAGTCCTCGAGAGCCCGGAGCCGCGGCTGGCTGAACTCGGGGCTTTGCTCCATCCGGAATGCCTTGCACTGGCCGGTGTCCAGCGTCACTAAAAGCTTTTTCGTCATGAGGCCAGGTCGCGCTCTGAACGCAGCCTCGCAACGGGCATTCACCATAGATCCCGGCGGCGTTTGCTTCGCCGACGCGGCGCAATTTTCCATTTTTGCGCGGAAGGACAATTGACTTGCGGCGCGCGGGAGGATGGGGTAAACGGAGCTTAAGCAACGTCCCAGGCGCGCGCCTGGGCACGGCTCAAGCAATGATCAAGACCGGAACCACATTTATTATGCCAAAGCGTTTCCTCGCGATGTTTCTCTCCACCCTGGCGGCCAGCGTCGGCTGCCTGGCATCGGCCGCGGATGTCACCGGCCTGTTTCCAAGCCTGGGAAATCTGTACGAATTATCGGACGCGGAAAGCCGCTCGATTTCCCCCGAGAATTTCACGGGCGAGAAGGGCAAAGCGGGCATGGCGACCGAAGGGACGGGCAAGAATGCGGCGCGGGACCTGGGACGGGGTTGGAAGATTTCGCCTTCGGTGGTGATCAAGGCCAAACAGACCTTCACGCTGGGGACGATCCAGGGGCCCGGCGCGATCCAGCAGATCTGGATGACGCCGGCGGGCGATTGGACCAAATCCATCATTCGGTTTTACTGGGATGACGAGGAGCGGCCTTCGATCGAATGCCCGATCGGCAACTTTTTCGCGTGCGGCTGGGGCAAGTACGCGCAGATCAATTCGCTGGCGGTCTGCGTGAATCCCGGCAGCGCCTTCAACTGTTATTGGCCGATGCCGTTCCGCAAATCCGCGCGGATCACGGTCGAGAATCCGGCGGAGAAGGACATTGTGCTGTATTACCAGATCAACTATGCGCTCACGAGCGTGCCGAAGAACGCCGCGTATCTTCACGCGCAGTATCGGCAGGAAAAGCCGCTGAAAGAGAAGGGGATTTACACGATTTTGGACGGGGTGGAAGGAGAGGGGCACTATGTCGGCACGTATCTGGCCTGGGAGGTTCACAGCCCCGGGTGGTGGGGCGAGGGAGAAATCAAGTTTTACCTGGACGGGGACAAGGAATTTCCGACGATCGCCGGCACCGGCACGGAGGATTACTTCTGCGGTTCCTACAATTTTGAAAACCACGAGACGAAGAAGTATCAGATGTTTTCGACCCCGTACAGCGGCCTGGCGCAGGTGTTGCCGCCGGACCAGATTTACGAGGTGGGCCAGCGGTTTGGGCTTTACCGCTGGCATATCACGGATCCGGTTCGCTTCAAGAAGGATTTGCGGGTGACGATCCAGGCGCTGGGCTGGCAATCCGGCGGGCGCTATCTGCAACTGGAGGATGACATCGCCTCGGTGGCTTTTTGGTATCAAAAGGAGCCGCATCGGCCCTTCCCGCCCTTGCCGGCGCGTTAGCCTGAACCGGAGCCGCTTATGCAACCGCCACCTCTCCACCCGCTGGCGCCGACCACGCGGCGCGGGTTTCTGCGCCAAACCGGGGCGCTTGCCGGAACGGCTTTGCTGGGCGCGATTGAGCTCGAGCGCGCGGTTCATGCCGCCGGAGCGGGGACGATCAAAATCGGGCTGATTGGCTGCGGCGGCCGCGGCACGGCGGCGGCGCTCAACGCGCTGAACGCCGGCCCGGAGGTGCGCCTCGTGGCGCTGGCAGATCTGTTTGCGGACAAGGCCCGGGCCGCGCTGGAAACGATCAGGAATCGGAAGGCGGCGCAGGTCACGGCGAAGCCGGACGATTGCCACATCGGTTTCGAGGCTTATCAGCAGTTGCTCGACTCGGGGGTGGACGCGGTGTTGATCGCGCCGGCGTCTCATTTCATCCCCGCGCATTTGCAGGCGGCGGTCGAGGCCGGCAAGCACGTCTTCTGCGAAAAGCCGCACGGGATCGACATCCCCGGGGTGAAGATCTGCGAGGCCGCCGCCGAGGAGGCGGCGCGCAAGCAACTGAGCCTGGTGTCGGGCTTGTGCTGGCGCTACGATCCGGGCTTGCGCGAGGCGATGAAACGCGTCCAGGACGGCGCGATCGGCGAGGTGCTCGCGGCGCAGTCCACTTATCTGAGCGCGCCGTATTTCGCGCTGGAACGCCAGCCGGGCTGGAGCGAGCTCGAATTTCAGTTTCGCAACTGGTATCATTTCAACTGGCTCTCGGGCGATCAGACGGCGCAGCAACTGATCCACAGCCTGGACAAGGCCTCCTGGGCGCTGGGCGATCGGCCGCCGGCCCGGGTGTGGGGCCTGGGGGGGCGGCAAACCTGTCTCGAGCCGCGGTTTGGCGACCAGTTCGACCATCAGGCGGTCGTCCTCGAGTATGCGGACGGCGCGCGGGTGTACGGGCACACGCGCGATCAGGAGGACTGCCATCGCGAGACTTCGGATTATGTCATCGGCTCCAAGGGGAGATTTTCCTTTGATACGGGCAAGTACCGATTGTCGATCACCGGCGCCAAAAACTGGACCTATGCAGCGCCCAATCCGCGGCCGAGCATGTATGATGTCGAGCATCAGACATTGTTCGACTCCATCCGGCGCGGGCGCCCAATTAACAACGGGTCCTACATGTGCTTGAGCACGAAGCTGGCGATCGCGGCGCAGATCGCGATTTACAGCGGCCAGGCGGTTGCCTGGGAGCAGGTGGAGCAGTCGGCGCGCTCGTTCGCCCTGGACCGCTACGATTGGGAGGTTGAGCCGCCCGTCAAACCGGAGCCGGATGGGCGTTATCCGGCCCCGCGGCAGGGCCGAGCGGAGCTGGAGAAATGGCTGATCCAGCGGGAGGCCGCGGATCCGCAGAATTAAGAATATAATCTTTACGCAACATTCATGAAAACACCAAGTTATTCTCGTCGAGACTTTCTGCAAACCACGGGCCGCCTGGCCCTGGGCGCCGGTCTCCTGGCCCCGCGACTGGCCGCCCTGGCGGCAGATCGGCCGCGTTGGGCGGTCGCCTGCCGCGATGTGTATCTCCAGGTGGCCGACGCGCCGGATAGCTGGTCCGCGATGACCGCGCTCGGGGCCGATGGCGCCGAGGTAAACGTCCTGCCGGATATGACCTGCCCGAGCCTGTTTCATCCGAGCCGCAAGTACACGCTGGCAAATGCGGACGGCATCAAGGCGGTGGAAGACGACATGCGGTCCAGCGGGCGCCAGATCACGGCTTTCATGATGGGCAACCGGTTGGAGGAGCGTTTTGACGAGGAGATGGCCTGGACGGAGCGCCTGGTCAAGGCGGCCGGGCAGCTCGGGGTGCCGGCAATCCGGCTGGATATCGTGCCGATCAAACTCAGCGCCGAGGAGTTTCTGCCGGTGGCGATCAAGGGTTGCAAGCGAATGTGTGCGTTTGCCGAGGGCACACCGGTCCGCTTCGGGGTGGAAAATCACGGGAAAGTTACGAATGATCCGAAGTTTCTGGAGCGGCTTTTCGACGGGGTCGGCTCGGAGAAACTGGGTTTGACGCTGGATTGCGCGAATTTTTATTGGTGGGGGCATCCGCTGCGGGATCTCTACGGGCTTTATGAAAAATTCGCGCCGCGGGTGGTGCATACCCATTGCAAGAGCATTCGGTATCCCGAGGACAAGAAGAACGTCCGGCGCGAGATCGGCTGGGAATACGGCAAATACAACTGCCCGATCACCGAGGGCGACATTGATTTCCATCGGGTGGCGGCGATCTTGCGCCAGGCGAATTATCGGGGCGATCTTTGCCTCGAAGACGAAGGACTCGGCAAATTCCCGGCGGCCGAGCGGGCTGAAGTTGTGAAGCGGGAACTGGCGTTGCTCAAAGCGGTCGCGTCCTGATGGGCGGGCCGGATCGAGAGGCCTCCCGGGAGAGGGCGGGCGCGGTTCGGATCCAGCCGGTGGCCGGAGAGGGTGATGCGCCGTTTGCGGAGGCGGCCCCGCTGGTCTCGATTCTGATCGTAAATTTCAACGGAGCGAAGTGGCTGCCCGGCTGCCTGGATTCGCTGGCCAAGGTCTCGTGGCCGCGCGTGGAGTTGGTGGTGGTGGACAACGCGTCCGCCGACGGTTCGTTGCGCATACTGGAGAAATACCCGTCGGTTACCGTCGTGCGGAACAACCGCAACACCGGCTTCGCGGGCGGCAACAACCTGGGGCTGGCGCACTGCCGGGGCTCGCTCGTGCTGCTGTTGAATAATGATACGATCGTGCCTCCCGATTTTCTGGAGCCGCTGGTGCGGCATCTTCAGCGGCATCCGGAAGCGGCGGTGGCGCAAGGCAAAATGATTCTGCCCGCGCACGGGAACCGGCTGGACGTGTGCGGCTCTTTTTTCACCTGGCTGGGTTTGCCTTACCACTACGGCTATTTCAAGCCGGATGGAGCGAAGTATTCCCAAAGCTACCCCGTCTTCAGCGGCAAGGGAGCCTGCCTGATGTTTCGGAGAGAAATCATCGATAAAATCGGAGGGTTTCTCTTCGACGAAGATTTTTTTTGCTATTACGAAGAGACGGATTTTTGCCATCGGGTGTGGCTGGCGGGGTACGAGGCGCACTTTGTGCCCGGCCCGGCAGTCCGGCACTTCATGGGCGGCACCGCCGGGGATTCGCAGAGCGGCTTTGTGCTCAGGCATTACCTGCGCAACATGGCGTTTGCCCATCTTGGCAATCTTTCGCTGAGTTCGCGAATGCGCATTTTGCCGGTTTTCTTTGGCGCGCTGTTCGCCAGTCTGGCGGCCTGTCTGTTGACCGGGAAATGGCGGCAGGCGGCGGCGCACTGGAGCGCCCTGACTGGCTGCGCGGCCGCGCGCGGGAAAATCCGGGCTCGCCGGCGATTGGTGGCCAGCCTGCGGCGGCGCGGTGATCGCGAGATATTTGACCGCGTGCTGCGGATGCCGCGACTGGATTATTTTGTGAAAACCTTCCGGGGAAAGCTGAGCGAGTATGCGGACGAGAAAATTTCTTGATCAGGCCTGAGATCGGGCGGGCAGGTCTTTGACGCAAAAGATGGCCGCGGCGCGTTCCGGCCGGCTGCGGGTGTGGAGAAAATGACCAAGGAAAGAGATCAGCAGCCAAACAGGCCGGGGTTGCCGGAGGATCCGGTGGTACTCCCCCCGGAGTGATTTGGGGCCGTACATTCCGAGCACTTCGTAGCCGCGGGCGCGCATTTCCTCCGCCGTCCAGCCCGAGAGATGCTCTTGCAAATCTCCGTCTTTGCTCGCTTGCGGGACGAAGCCGTTGGGGGTGAAAATGATCACGCGGCGCTGGGCCAGACGCTCCATGGTTTCGAGCATTTTCCAGCCGTCCGCTTTCTGGAGGTGCTCGATGACATCCAGAGCCACGCAAGCGTCAAATTTGCGACCGGAAAACAGGGCGCCCGCCGCTGTCACGGCGCCCGGAACCAATTCATCGTGGGTTCGGGTTTGCCGCGCCTCCGCCAAAGCGGGGGGGTAGCCGTCCAAGCCGGTGAGGCGCGCCTGCGGCACGAAGCGCAGGGGCGAGGCGTTGCCGCATCCGAGATCCAGGATGGTGCGGCAGCCGGAGAGGCTGGAGCGCAATTCGCGGACGAGCATCAGCAACGAGGGATTGGTTCCCAGTTGGCCGGAAAGCCTGAAGCGAGCCCGGCCGCCGACCACTGGTTCGCCGAAAATGGTGTTCTTTTCCATCCCGGAGAAGCGTACGCGGGCGCTCCCGCAGGCGCAACCCGAAGCGGTTCACCCCAGTTGCTGCTGGACGGTTCGCCGCGCTCCGCTCTACCCTGAACATCAACACGGGTTGTGAAATGAAGAGACTTTCGTTGGTTTTTCTGATCCTGGTGGCGGGAGGAGCGGCGGTGTGCGCGGCCGAATCCCGCCCGAATATTTTGCTCATTTACGCGGATGACCTGGGCTACGGAGACGTGGGCTGCTACGGGGCCAAGGCCGTCCGCACGCCCAACGTGGACCGTTTGGCAAAGCAAGGGCTGCGCTTCACGAGCGCTTATTCCTCCTCGGCCACTTGCACCCCCTCCCGCTTCTCGTTGCTGACCGGCGGATACGCGTTTCGTCAGAAAGGAACGGGAATTCTGCCCGGCGATGCGGCCCTCATCATTCCACCCGACTGCGTGACCCTGCCAAAAATCATGAAAGCAGCGGGCTACACCACTGGCGCGGTGGGAAAATGGCATTTGGGGCTGGGCAAGGTGAATGAGGAGGTGGATTGGAACAGCGACATCAAGCCGGGGCCGCGGGAGGTGGGTTTTGACTATTCCTTCATCATGGCTGCGACCGGCGACCGGGTCCCTTGCGTTTTCCTGGAAAACCAACGGGTGGTGGGGCTCGATCCCGGTGATCCGATCCAGGTTAGCTACGAAAAGCCGTTTCCCGGCGAACCGACGGGCGTGAGCGAGCGCGATGTTCTGAAACTCAACTGGAGCCACGGCCACAATCAGGCGGTCATCAACGGCGTGGGGCGGATCGGCTACATGAAAGGCGGCGCGTCCGCGCGGTGGAAAGACGAGGACCTGGCGGACACTTTCACGCGGAAAGGCGTCGAGTTCATCGAGCGAAATCGGGACCGGCCGTTTTTTCTTTATTTCGCGACGCATGACATCCACGTGCCGCGGCTGCCGCACGCCCGGTTCGTCGGGCAGACGGCCATGGGGCCGCGGGGCGATGTGATCGTGCAATTCGACTGGGCGGCGGGGCAATTGCTGGAGGTCCTGGAGCGGCTCCAATTGAGCCGCGATACGCTGGTTATACTGACGAGCGACAACGGTCCGGTGGTGGATGACGGCTATCAGGACGGAGCGGTGGCCCGGCTCGGTGACCACCGTCCGGCGGGGCCGTTCCGCGGCGGAAAGTACAGCATTTTTGAGGGAGGCACGCGGGTGCCGATGATTGTGCGCTGGCCGGGCCGGGTGAAGCCGGGGGTGAGCGACGCTCTGATCAGCCAGGTGGATTTCGCCGCATCCCTCGCCGCTTTGACCGGACGGGAGCTCCGTCCTGGCGAGGCGCGGGACAGCCGGAACGTCTTGCCGGCGCTGCTCGGCGAATCGTCGGCTGGCCGCCAGCATATTGTCGAACAGGCCCGGGGACTGGCGGTGCGGCAGGGCGACTGGAAGTACATTGAGCCATCGCCGGGACCGAAACGGAGCAAGACCACTCACATCGAACTGGGAAACGACCCAGCTCCACAACTCTACGACTTGGCGCGGGATCCGGGCGAGCGGCGCAATTTGATCGGAGAGAATCCGGCTCGAGCGGAGGCCCTGGCCGAACTGCTGTCGCGGGTTCGCGACGGCGGAACGTATTGATCGTCGCCAGGCGCCAAAAACGGACTGTTGCCTGATCATTGATCCAGATGCCGGGGCTGGCTCGAACGGAACCACCGGGTTTGGCTTGAGGAGGCGCCGGGCTGCTGTATCTTCCGCCGTATTATGGCGAAGTCTCAAGTGATCGCGACCACCGTTTTTGGCCCGGTCGCGGAGACGATCGAAAGAACGTTTGGCAGCTTTTTGGGGGTTCCGGAGACGGAGTTGCATGTCTTTGTGTACAACCCGGAGTTGCCGCGGCATCGTCATCCCCGGATGACATATCACCTGGTGAAGCCGGATTCCCGATTCGTTTCCGTTCGTCGCGACGCGTTATTTCGCCGGTGGACTTTGCCGGATCAATTGGACGCCGAATACGCGCTCATCGTGGACGGGACGGATGCCATTCGCATTCAGCCTTTGCCGCCCTTCGAGCAATTGCTGCGCGGGGCGAAACTGGCGATGGCGGGCGAGTGGAGGCCGCCAGCCCGGATTTTAGGCCAGGGATTTACGGGGATATTCCTGAATGCCGGGGTGAGCTTTTGGAATTTGCCGGCCAGCCGGGCAATTCGCGAGGAGGTGGTGGACCGGGGGCGGGCGCATTACCGCGGGCCGTTCGATGATCAGACCGCTTTAAACGAGGTGGTGCAAACGTCTTACTTTGATCAACTCCACATTCTGCCGCCCCAGTACAATTGGCGCGCCCTCTACAAGAAGAATTTTCGAAGCTGGCACCACAATTTCCGCAACTGGCCGCGCGTCGATTCCCTCGACGGCGTAGTCATTTACCACAATCAGCACTGTGTCGATCTGGTGCTGGCGGATCTCCAGAAGAGCCGGCCCGCGGCGCGCGCTGCCCTCCCCGGGTTGGCGGTGGACCAACACCCCCTCTCGCC
>JBDHQH010000141.1:0-8845 GCA_039806935.1 Verrucomicrobiota bacterium | reverse complement strand
TTGCTTTTGGCAAAGTCGGCCTCGGCCTCGGGGAGCCATTCCTGAAGCTGGCGAATGCGGGTTTCGTCCACCGGATGCGTGCGCAAAAACTCGGGCGTCGAGGCGGCGCCTTGCTTTTTATTGTACGCGGCGAAGCGTTTCCAAAACTCGATGGCCTGGCGCGGGTCGTAGCCGGCCCGGGCCATGTAAACGAGGCCGATGTGGTCGGCCTCGGACTCCTGTTTGCGGTCGTAGGGCAGTTCGACGCCGACCTTGCTGCCGACGCCGTAGGCGATCATGGCCAGACTCTGGAGCCGGGCGTCGGAGTTGGCGAGCGTCGAGCCAAGCACCTGTCCGCCGGCGGCGATGAGCTGGGCCTGGCTCATGCGCGAGGCGCCGTGATGCGCCACCGCGTGCCCGATCTCATGCGCGATCACCGTGGCCAGGCCGGCGTCGTTTTGCGTGATGGGCAGAATACCCGTGTAAATGCCCACCTTGCCGCCGGGCAGGCAGAAGGCGTTGGCTTCCGGACTGTCAAAGACCACAAATTCCCACTGCGCGTTGGGCATATCCTGGGAGGCCACTGCGGCAATGCGGCGGCCGACCCGTTCGACTTCGGTGTTGTAAGCCGGGTTTTTGCTGATCGGCGTGTCCTGTTTGATCTGTTGGAAACTCTCAAGGCCAAGCTGGATTTCCTGCTGGGAGGAAAGAAAATTCAATTCGCGCCGACCGGTGACCGGGACAGTGGTGCAGGCCTCAAAGAGCAGGGCGCTGGCGCCCGCCAGAAGCAAAACCGCCAACAGCCGGCGCGGCAAACTCATTCTCCCATAGGGTCCTTTCATGCGGGCAATAAAACCACATTCACGCTGAAATTCAAATCCGGAAAGCGCGGGCTATCCCGTCGGCGCGCGCCAGACGCCCGGAAACACGGGGGAAGCCACCCCATCGAAAAATCTCCGGTTTCGAGCGATGAGGTGGTATGGGACGATGGAAAGCCTTCTGAAGAAATCATTGGCGTGCGCGGCAGTGGGGCTCGTGATGTCCGCCTGCGCGCACCGTTCGTCCACGAAGGCGGAGATTGAGGCTCGCTATCATCAGCCGTTCATTTCGCCCGGCACACGGTTCGCCAAACTGCCAGCGGCCGTGCAGAGCGCCATCCGCGCGCAGGCGGGCAGTGCCGAGATTTACCAGATTCGCCAGGCGCCCGGCTCCGCCGGGCTGATCTACGTAATCGAGTTCAAAAATCGGGCGGTGTATCCGCCTCTGCGCTTGGCCGCCGACGGCAGCCTGCTCAACCCGGATGACACCGTCGCGCTGGGCGCTCCCGCCGATCTCGCGGTGGCCAGCACCGGGGCGGCGGCGGGCGGATTGACGCTGGCGGAACTGCCCGGGGCGGCGCTGCAAACCGTTCGGACTCAGGCCCCGGATGCGGAGATCGATACGATCACCAAAGAGAGCCACGGCGGACAGGTGACCTACGAGGTGACATTCAAAGGGCAACGTCACGCTCCCTTGCGGCTGACGGCGGACGGCAAAAAGGCGCCTCCGCCGGCGGGGTGATCCGAGGCGCCCGCGATAATGAGCTTGTCCCCATCCGAACCCCGCGTCTTCAATATGGCCCCATGCAATGGGTCCATCTGGCAATCGCAATTGCCTCCGAAGTAGTCGCGACCTCGGCGCTCAAGGCCACCCGGGGCTTTACCCGTTTTTACCCCTCGTTGCTGGTGGTGACGGGCTACGCCTGCGCCTTCTACTTCCTGTCGCTTACGCTGCGGAGCATCCCCATCGGGGTATCCTACGCGATCTGGTCAGGCGCGGGCGTGGCCCTGATCACCCTGGCGGGTTGGGCGCTTTACGGCCAGCGCCTGGACTCGCCCGCGTTTATCGGCATCGGCTTGATCGTCGCCGGCGTGGTGGTCCTGAAGGCGTTTTCCAAATCCTCCGTCCTCTAATTGCCGAAAAAAGGGGCGTTTTCAACCAAGATTGGGCTTAAAACCCGGCTTTCCGCGTCGTCGCGGACGATTCCAATCGATTAAAAACGGGTTGACACCCGAAAGGCGGAATGTTATAGGGACGACGGGATACATACATAATCTTATTAAGCACAATGAACCCGAAAAAAACTAATCTGATGATTCTGAGTACCGCTCTGGTCGGCCTGATGTTGACTGGATGCGCGCAACAACAACAACGCGGCAGGTACCGTGCGGTCGCCGCTCCGGCGCCTGCGCCCGTCGTCGAGCCGGCCGAAACACCGGCGCCGCGGGCCACTTGCAGCGATCCGACCGGAGGGCTGATCAAGATGACCAAGACCATGCCGCCGGAGGTCATGCTGGGCGCCGAGATTTTGGAAAATCTGCATTTGACCGCCCAGGCGTGTGTCGCCAATGTCGAGGTTCGGGAGACTGTGCCCGCCAACGCCGCATATGTGCGCAGCGAGCCTTCGGCGACGGTTGACGGCAAAAATCTGACGTGGCGCCTGGGCAATCTCGAGGCGGGCGAGGTTCGCGAGATCAGAGTCTGGCTGAAAGCCAGCCAGGAAGGCACTCTCGCCAGTTGCGCTTCGGTGTCCGCGGATCCGCGCACCTGCGCCGCCACCAAGGTGGTCAACCCGGCCATTCAATTGGCCAAATCGGCTCCCGCCGAGGTGGTCATTTGCGATCCGATACCGGTAACCCTGACCGTTCGGAACAGCGGCAGCAGCGCGCTGACAGCGGTGCGGGTGAACGATTCGCTGCCGGACGGCCTGAGCAGCGACGGCAAGCGCGCGGTGGCCTTCGAGGTCGGAAACCTGGCCCCCGGGGAGAGCAAGGAATACAAGTTTAACGCTGTCGCTTCCCGGCCGGGAGAGTTCAACAACCAGGCGAAAGTTACCAGCGCCCAGGGCGTTACCGCCGAGGCCGCCGCCACCACGGTGGTGCGCCAGCCGGTGCTGACCGTGGCTTGCAGCTCGCCGGGTCAAGGCTACATGGGCCGTCCGTTTGAAGTCTCCTTCACCGTGGGCAACCGCGGGGACACCGCCGCGGCGGACACGGTCCTCGAAGTGCCGGTGCCGGAGGGGCTTAAGGCCGAGTCGGCGGCCAACGGCGGACAGATCGCCAGCGGCAAAATCACGTGGAACCTCGGCTCGCTCGCGGTCCAGGCCTCTCGCAAAGTCTCGGCGACCTTTGTGGCCGCCAACGCGGCCAACTTCCAGTTCGCTCCGGCCGCCAAGGGTTCTTGCGCCAAACTGGTCGCCTCCTCCTGCGCCACGCGCATCGTCGGCGTGCCGGCGATCCTGCTCGAAAAAGCCGATCACCCGGATCCGGTGAGCATTGGCGAATCCACGACCTACACCGTGAAGATCACGAACCAGGGCAGCGCGGACGACAACAATGTGAAGATGGTGGTCACCATCGCGCCGGAGCTGGTCCCGGTGAGCGCCACCGGCGGCGGCGTCATCAGCGGCCAAACCGTGACCTTCCCGACCGTGACTCGCCTCACGGCGAAGGATGCGGTAAGTTACCAGATCATCGCCAAGGGCGTGAAGCCGGGCGACGGGCGCACCCGGTTCGAGCTGACCTCGGACATGTTGCGCAGCCCGGTCATCGCCGAGGAGAGCACCCACGTTTATTAATCGATGGCGGAAACCGCACGGAAGCGAGCCGCGACCCGGCGCTCTTCCGGCTAGTCATGGCGCCGCCCGGTTCGCACCGGGCGGCGCTTTTCCCGGAGCAGTTCAAGTCGCGCCCGGGACGGCGCCTGGCCGCTTGTCTCCTCCGCCAACCTGACCACTCGTGAACCGAAGCATCCGATTGTGCGCCCTGGCCGCAGCCTCGCTGCTGGCCATCGCCGCCGCCTCCGGCCAGCAGCATCGCGCCGTCCGCCTCGGCCATCCGCTGACCCGATTCGCTCCGCCGTTGAGCCAGCCCGAACAATTGCGGGCGTTGTTTGCCAACGAAAAGCTGCGGGCCGATGTCGAGGAAATCCTTCGGCAGGCCGGGTGGGGCGGCCAGGCGGCGGACCTGCGCCAGGCGGCCTCCACCGCCCCGATCGCGGAGATCGAATTGCCGGTGGGCTCGCGCCTGCCGTACATGTCTTCCCGCAAAGAAGGCAAACCCGTGGCGCTGATCGATGTGCTGTGGGATGGCGACGCCCCGGTGAGCGCCTATGCCTTCGACTTGGTCTCCAACGGGCGCCGCTACCGTTGCATCACCCCTAAACCTTGCAGCAATTTCTACACGGTGGATCTCGGCCCGGCGCTGCCGGACCTCGCGCTCGCCTGCGCCGCCCCGGCCCAGGCCGTGGTTGGCCGGCGGTTCGAGGTTTGCCTGGTCCTGACCAACCAGGGGTTCGCCGCCGAAACCAATATCCACCTTCGCCTGGAGACGCCGCCCGAGGCCCGCCTGATCAACGCCACAGAGGATCCGGCTTTGGCCGAAGATCACGCCGCCTGGACCGTCGCCAGTCTCGAACCCGGCGCCGCCCGGCGGGTTTGCGCCACTTTTCTCGCGCGCCAGCCCGGTTTGCTGTCCTACACGGCGGCGGCCGCCCCCGCCGGCGGTGAAACGCGCCAGACCCGCTGCGAGACTCTGGCCACGGGCATTCCCGCCATTCTGCTGGAGACCGCCGACCTCGAGGATCCAGTCGAGGTGGGCAAAGAGGTGGTGTATGTGATCAAAGTCACCAACCAGGGATCGGCCGTCGGCACCCACCTCAAGGTCACTTGTTCCCTCCCGGAATCCCAGGAGTTTGTCTCGAGTGAAGGGCCGGCTCCGGCGCGGGTTGAAGGCCGGATGATCGTGATGGACACGCTGCCCGAGCTGGCGCCCAAAGCACAAGCCGTCTGGCGCGTGACGATCAAAGCCCTGAAGCCCGACGACGCCCGGTTCAAAGTCTTCATCAGCAGCGACCAGTTTCAAAAGCCCGTTCAAAAGGATGAGGCGACGCAACTGTACTGAACCCCGGCGCGGAGCGCGCTCCCGCCCGGGCAGCGAGGCATTTTTATGAAAACGCGCCTGTTCCTCATCGCCGCGGCGCTGGGATGCGCCAGCATCACCCACGCCGGCCTGCTCGACAAACTGGGGCTCGGCAAGTCCCCAGCCCGCGATTCAGCAGAGCGGTTTACGCCTTTGTCCGGCTGGCTGACTCAGGAGCAGACGATCGACGGCCTGAAAGCGGCGTTGGGCCAGGGCGTCCAACAGGCCGTGAACAGCCTGGGCCGCAACAACGGGTTTCTGACGAACCTCGCGGTGAAAATTCCCGTGCCGGAACAGTTGCGCACGGTGGAGAAATCACTCCGGTTTCTGAAACAGGACCGGATGGCTGACGATTTCGTCGCGGCCATGAACCACGCGGCCGAGCAAGCGGTGCCCGCGGCGGCCGACGTATTCGCCGCGGCCGTCAGAGATTTGACGATTGCCGACGCCAAAAGCATCCTGGGCGGAGCCACCAACTCCGCCACTCTGTATTTTCGGCGCGCCACCGAGTCTCGGCTCTACGACCAATTCCGGCCCATCGTGGGCCGGGCCACGGACCAGGCCGGGGTGACCTCCGCTTATAAACAGATGCTCGGGAAGGCTGGCACGGCCGGTTCCCTCGGCTCACTGTCCCGCTCCCTGCTCGGCGCCGAGTCCGCGGACCTGGACGATTACATCACTCACCGGACCCTCGACGGCCTGTTCAAGGTGATCGGCGACGAGGAAGCCCGCATCCGCCAGAACCCGGCGGCCCGAACCACCGCGCTCCTGCAACAGGTGTTCGGGTCGGTCAACCGCTGACGGAGCCGCCCCGCCCATGTCGCTCATGGCGCCTCCTCCCGGTTGCCGGGCGCGCGCCGCGCCGGCTCTCTGGCTGGCCGCCGGCCTGGCGCTCCTGGCGGGTTGCGTCGCGCCCCGCGGCGAGCCCTCCCGGGCGTCCTCCCTCGCCGCGCAAATCCGGAATTTGAGTCCGACGGTGGATCCCGTGGAAGCCCAAACGGTCGCGGAAACCGCCTGCGCCTATTCTCTGGCGCTGGCCGAGGAATACCGCGTCGTGCGCCCCGCCATTTTTCACAACGTGCTGGTAAACCTCGGGATTCGGGAGCGCGGCTTGTGTTTTCAGTGGGCCGACGATTTGTCGGCCAGGCTCGCGGCGCTTCCGCTGCGTTCTTTGCAACTACACCGCGGCGCGGCCCGGCTGGAAACGCGCCGCGAGCATAGTTGCGTCGTGCTTGCCGCCGTCGGCCAGCCGTTTGTTGAAGGGCTGGCGCTGGACGCCTGGCGACGCTCGGGGCGCCTGGTTTGGGCGCCCGTCGTGGGGGACAAATATCCCTGGATCGAGGTCGAGGTCCTGCCCGAAGCCGGCAAGGGACGGGAGGACCAGACCCCATGAGGAACGGCCCTCCGGGCGGGGCGGCATCCAGGCGTGTGCGCGGGGCCGATCTGGGTTATGGTGGCCGGATGAAAGGCTCGACGGAGCGATGAACCTGTTTGCCATCATCCGGCGGCGCGGGCTGACCACCTCCATTTGGATCCTCGTGCTGGCCTCGCTGGTCAGCACGGCCCTGGCGCTGACGCAGATGGCCTGGACCAAAAAGTGGCGCGACGTCGGCTTGATCTGGAATTTGTTTCTGGCCTGGCTGCCGCTGGCGCTGGCGTTGCTGGGGAGCGAGCAGTTCGAGCGCGGCGCGGCGCGCAACTGGCGTTGGTGGCTCTGCGCGATTGCCTGGCTGCTGTTTTTTCCCAATTCACCTTACATTTTCACCGACCTCACCCACCTGCGGCCGGGGCCGCACACGTATTTCTGGGTGGCCTTGATCGCGACTCTGCTCTGCGCCCTGACCGGATGGGTGGTGGGGTTTGTTTCCCTGCTTTTGATGCAGCGGATGGTGGCGCGGCTCGCGGGACGCGTGGCCGGCTGGAGTTTTGTCGCCGTGGTGGCCGGTTTGAGCGGTTTCGGGATCTATATCGGGCGCTTTTTGCGATTCAACAGTTGGGATGTGGTGTATCGCCCGAAGGTCTTTTGGCGCGGGCTGGGCGGGTGGGTCGCCGATCCGTTCGGCCAACCCAATCCCTACGTTTTTCCCGCGCTTTACGGGGTGTTCATTTTCATCTCCTACCTGATGCTGTATGGCCTGACGCATCTGCCCCTGGCGCGGCGGGCCGGAACGGTGGAGGAACCGGGGTCAACGGTGATGGAAAAAAACGACTAGCAGCCCCAGCAAGATCAGGAAAAGCACGGTTACCAACGCGATGAACCGGTTGCGCGCCACCCGCCGCTCGTAGCGAAGCGGACGCAGCCCCTGAATGCCCCCCGCGGCGAGATAGTTCACCAGCTTCGGATTGGTCGCGGCGGGGCCGCGGAAATGATTGCGAATCCGTCGCAGCAGCGCCGGCAGGTCATATTTGCGGACGCTGAGCTCGTTGTAATGGCCGCGGGTGTTTTCACCCGCGCGCGACCCGCCCCGCGCGCCCTCCATCTCTTCCAAAACCAGATCCCATGACGGCGCCGCGGCCGCCGGCGCGGAATCCGGCGCGGACGGCCCGCTGGCTCCGAGGGAGCCGGGCCGGGGCTGAAGCTGGGAATCGAGCTCCTTGATCTGGCTTTCCAGCTCGGCGATCTCCTGATTCAAGCGCCGGGCGCGCTCCGAAATCGGGTCCGCCTTTTTGTTGAACCAGCCCATGCCTCCCCCGCTCAGTGCCGCAGCAGAAAAATAAAGAGCAGCACCACGGCCGCCAGCGCGGCCGCCGCCACCGGCCAGGTGAAGGCGAAGCCGATCCGGCAGAGGTCGCCGAAGCTGTGCGTCTCGAAGAGGGTCGGCGGGCGGGCGGCGGGCCCGGCGGCGGAGGCCGGAGCAGCTCCTCCCTCCGATCCGGCCAGCACCGGAAATTTGAGCCGGGCGGAATTCCACTCCATGCGCGCGTTTTCCAGGACCGTTAGCGCGCGGGTCAGCTCGACGCCAAAATTCTCGCGCGTCCAGCTCTCCTCGGTGATCCCCGTCAGCTTATCGAGTCCTTCGCGAAAGGCCGCCAGGGCGCGGGCCATTTGCTCGGCGTCGCGGCGGGCCTCGAATTCCGCCGACTCGAGCAAGCCAACCCCGCGAGTCAGGTTGCGCGTCATCTCCTCGCGGCCGGTGTGAAATTCCGCCTGCCGCCGCCGGGTTTCCTCGAGGGCGGCGCGCTCGCGCTCGAGTCCCTCCTGTGCGCGGCGCAAGTCCATCAACTTTTGCTGCGCCTCGGCCACGCGCGCATCGACCTCCTCACGGGTGGGCGCGCGCGGCGTCGTTCCCGCCAACGGCGACTTGTGAGCCTCGAAATCGCCGTCGATGAATTCCGTCGCGTCGTAATTGGAAGACATGCGCCCGAGTGTACGAAGCCGGGCCGCCAGTGTAAAGCCGGGCCGACCGGCCCGTGCGTCCGAATGGGGCGTCCGCGCTTCAAGAGGAATGACGTTTCGGCGAAACGTCTTTGCCTCGCGTCGGCGTCCGGGCGAGGCGGGGAGCGCAGCCTAAAGGCTGCGGCTACATCCCGAGCGTCTGATCGGGAATCCCCATGTAGTCGCAGCCTTCAGGCTGCGTCGGCGTCCGCGCCAGGCGGGGAGCGCAGCCTAAAGGCTGCGGCTACATCCCGAGCGTCTGATCAGGAGTCCCCATGTAGTCGCAGCCTTCAGGCTGCGTCGGCGTCCGGGCCAGGCGGGGAGCGCAGCCTAAAGGCTGCGGCTACATCCGGAGTGTCTGATCGGGAATCCCCATGTAGCCGCAGCCTTCAGGCTGCGTCGGCGTCCGCGCCAGCCGGGGAACGCAGCCTGAAGGCTGCGGCTGCATCCCGAGCGTCTGATCGGGAGTCCCCATGTAGTCGCAGCCTTCAGGCTGCGTCGGCGTCCGCGCCAGTCGGGGAACGCAACCTAA
>JBDHQH010000140.1:0-9282 GCA_039806935.1 Verrucomicrobiota bacterium | reverse complement strand
AAGGCTGCGGCTACATCCGGAGTGTCTGATCGGGAGTCCCCATGTAGTCGCAGCCTTCAGGCTGCGTTCCCCGGGGCGTTTCGCCGAAACGCCCTTCTTGAAATGCGCCGCGTCCAAGCCTACTGGGCCGGGTTTCTCGTCAAAGCGGGGATTTTGCGGCCGCCATCGAGCCAATGGCGCAGACTCAGCCACGGATGCTCCCAGAGCATGCGCGGGCCCGCGTAACGCATGATCGTTTTGACCTGCTCGCGGCGGGTTTTGTTGTAGCAATGGACAGGACAGCGGGCGCAAGTCGGCTTGGCGCTGCCAAACCGGCAGCGTTGGAGGCGCTGGCCGGCGTAGGTCAGAAAGTCCGCGCATTCCGGACAAAGAGCGCCCCCGCGCGCACCATGGCGGCCGCGACAATAAATCTCGACCATCGCCGTCATGGTCCTCCACTCGCGGCGCAGACGGCGGTCGGCGAAAAATACCCCTGCGCCCGCCGGCTCCACAGCCGGCGTCGGGGCGGTCAGTGAGGGGACTCCCGCATTCACGCGCTCAGCCTCGCACACCCGCGTCCGCGCCGCCTTGATGCGCATCAAGGATTTCGCCAATGCTTTGCATCTCTGCGATCATCCAAGTCCCGTGCTTTTCCCACTGTTCCGCCGCGACTCCCCGGCTAATCCCAGCCCTTCATAAAATGTTTTTTGCGGTCGATCGCGGCCAATACCGTGGCGCAGGTTTCCCGCGGCACTTTCGTTATCTTGTTGTACTTGATCTCGAAAGGATGCTGCTTCGGCAACTGGGCAATGGTCTTCCTGGCGCTCTCGATTTGACCGAGGGCGAGATTCCTACTCCTGAGCGGGGGTCAGGAATGAGCGGGGGAGCATGATGGTGTCGCCCGGTTTGACCTTGTTCAGATCCACGTTGGGATTCGCGTCCCGGATGGCGCTGATGGGGATGCCGAATTGAGCGGACAGGACGGCCACGGTATCACCGTAAATGACGGTGTAGGGCCGTTTGGGTTGTTGCGGAGGCGGGGGCGTCGGCTCGGGCGGCAAAGCCTTTCCGGTGGCCACGGCGTTGGCGCGCATTTGATCGACCTCGAGTTGTTTTAGCTCGATGGCTTTTTGCTCGGGAGTCAGCCAGGTGTTGGTGCGGATGGCTTCCTGCTGTTGGACGGCGGCGAGGTTGACTTCATACAAGGTTCGGGCGGTCTCGGGCATGCCCGCCTCCTGGGCGGTGGCGACGGCGTCCCGATAGAGCGGATCTTGCAGGTTCTGGTATTGCTCGTAGCGTTGCGGTCCGAGCGCGAGTTTGATCGCGGTTTCGCGCTGCGCCTCCAGGGCCTGGCGCGCCTGGATGGAGTTGGGATCGGTGGCGCCGGCCAGGGCTTCGATTCGCTGATCGAGGCTGTCGGTGGCCCGGAAGACGGCGCGAAACTCGTCGGCCGAGGGATTGAAGAATTGGAGCGAGCCAAAGGTCGTGCGCAGGGCGCCGGCGTTTTGGGAGTAGCGCAGCAAAAACTCCTCGAGTTGACCGGGTGAAAGCACGCGCGCGAGTTCCTCCCGCGTCTGGCGGCGCAACCGGGCGAGTTCAGCCGGATCCGGCTCCTGGCCTTGGGCTTGCCGGCTCTCGAGATAAGCCTGGATGCGATCTTGCGAGCGCGTGCTGAGTTCCTGCACGGCCTGCTTGGTGTCGCCCGACATTTCGCCCAGAACGGGCCCGTCCAGGTTGACGCCGGGCCGCGAGGGCCGCGGCAGGCCGGCCAGGTCGCCGGATTCCCAGTTGGCGCCGAGCAGGCGGGCCAGCAGGGCGCGACGCTCGCCGTCGAGTTGCCGGGATTTCTCGGCGGCAACCCGCAGCACGTTGGTATCCGGTTCGAGACGCCACCACTGCTGCTCGGGGGTGATCAACTCGCGCGCCCGGCGTTTGGCGTAAAGGCTGTTCACATCGGCGATGATGATGTCGCGAATCGTCTGCTCGGGGCAGCTAATGTCCCGCAGGTTGGCGATGTAGGTCGGATAATCGGGGGATTCGACCTCATGCCAGGAGAAAAATTGGCGCCGCACGACAATGTTCGGCCGGGGATTGTCGTTGGTGACCGGATTGAGGGCAGCCGGCTGCGGGCGGGGGTTCGCGCCGCGGCCGCCCCCCCACCACAGAAAGGCCAGCCCGGCGTTCAAACTCAGAGAAGCCAGAGCCACTGCCCGCCAACGCATAACGTTTACTTACGCGGAAAAGACGCGGGAAGCAACCGGAAAAGGGTGGTTTGGTCAGCCGCGAATGAAGGCGAATAAACGCGAATAAACGCGAATGAGGAAACGATTAAAGCCCGGTTTTTTATGCGCGCCTCCTGGCGTTGTTTCGCGATTCCAGGTTTTCAGCCGGGCGGCTCGGCCCAGAACCCGGCTAAAGCCTTCCCTGGTCCGTGCCGATACATGAAACGGGTTGTGAAACCTTCAATCGCGATTTGGCGGAAGCGGATTCCGGCGCGTCTGCCGGGGGCAGGCGGCGGCGGAGCTCGTGGCTTTTGCCGGGCGGGCGCCAGTTCCCGCCGCGCGCGATGGGTTCTCGTGGTTTTCGGACTGGTTTTGTCGGCGTCGGCCACTCCGCGCGGTTATCTGCCGCGCGAGGGGCCGGCGCCGTTGCGCTGGCATTCACCGCGGCCTTTGCATTGGGCCGCGCTGGCGGTTTTGCCGGCCTTGAACCCTCGTCCGGCGGCGGTTCCGGCGCCAACCAACGCCCCGGCGACCCCTGCCCCCATGGAAAACCCGGCGGGGAACGCACCCGCGCCGGAGGTGGAGAAAGCTCCAGAGGCCATGGACGCGCTGATTTCGGAATTAATGTCCCGCATCCTCGCGCTTCCCGTCGGCACGAATGCGCCGGCGTCGGCGTCCCTGCCGCTGGATTTCGTGCCGCCGCAACCGCCCTCCAGCCGCGCGGTGTATTCCACTGAGACGCCGTGAGACTCATCCCGCTCGAATGTCGTTTCGTGCTCCTGGCCGGGCTGGTCATTTCCGCGGGCGCGGCCAGGAGCGCGGGCCCGTCCCCGGCGCCCGCCGCGCCCCTGGCGGCGTTGACGGAGACGTTCACGCGTCCCGCCGGGAAGTCCGCTGCCTGCCCCCCCGCCGTCCCGCCGTCGGCGGACGCCGCGGCACGGGAAACCGCCGCCGCTGAGGATGAGACGCCGCCCGAGATCGATGACGCGTTGCGCGAGTCTCGCGAAGCGCTGGCCACCGGCAACCTGCGGCCGAGGAAAGTGACCGAGATCGAACGGATCAAACTCGAGGTTTTGCAAAGCCGCTTGAGCCAGGGCCGGGCGCAGCGGCGCGAGCGCGATTTCCCGCAAGCGGAGCGCACGCTGGCCTCGCTGCTGGCTCAGGAGGCGCCAATGGAGATTCAGCGCGGCGCGATGCTCGAGTTGGCGCTGGCGGCGCAGGATCAGAGGCAATACGGTCGCGCGCAACAGATCTACAGCCAGTTTTTGCAAAAATTTCACGAGGATCCGAGCGTGCCGGAAGTGTTGTTGCGGCAGGGATTGCTCTATCGCGACATGGGCGCGCCGGTGCTGGGGTTGACCAAGTTTTATGCCGTGATGTCCGCGGCCTTGAACCTCAAGCTCGACCGGTTGGCGTATTATCAACGACTCGTGCTGCAGGCCCAGACGGAGATCGCGGAAACCTATTACGCGGAGGGCCGGTTCGAGGAGGCGGCGGATTTCTTCGGCCGCTTGCTTAAACTCGACGAGCGGGATCTCAACCGTGAGCAGATTCTCTACAAGCTGGTGCGCTCCTGGTCGGCGGCCGGCAAAGCGGCCGAGACGCGGACCCAGGCGGGGTTGTTCCTCGCGCAGTTTCCGCAATCCCCGCAAGTGTATGAGGTGCGCTTTCTGCTGGCCGACGCGCTCAAGCGTCTGGATCTCAAAAAAGAGGCGCGCGAGCAGGTGCTGGATTTGCTGCGCGAGCAGCAGACCTCGCCCAACGCCGATCCGGAGTTGATCGCCTACTGGCGGCAGCGTACCGGGAACGAGCTGGCCAACCAGTTCTATCAAGAGGGCGACTTCCTGAGAGCGCTGGAGATTTACTTGCGGCTGGCCGAATTGAACCCGGCGTCCGGCTGGCGCTGTCCAGCGCTTTACCAGGCGGCCTTGAGCTACGAACGGCTGCGCCAGCCCGGCAAGGCGGATGAACTCTACACCCGGCTGCTGGAGGAAGGCAAAACGGCGGCCGCGACCGCGCCGCCAGCCAGCCTGGCCAACGTGTTGGAGATGGCCCGCTGGCGCCAGGAGCGTCTCGGCTGGCAGGCGAAAGCCGAAGCCGCCAACCAGGAAATCAGCCAGTCCGCTTCCACCAGCCGGGAAAATTAAATAATATGACCGCCTCCTCCTTGCCTTCCACCCTGGAACCCGATTTGCGGAACCATCTGGCGCTTTGCGAGGAGTTGCTCGAGTTGCTGGGCCGGGAGAATCTGGATCTGCGGGATCCGGAGCAGCCGTCGCAATTCACCGTTTGTCAGGGGAGAAAACGGCTGCTGCCGCGGCTCGAGGCCTCGCTGGCGTCCCTGCGCCGCCATCGGGAGGAATGGCGCGCCTTGCCGGCGGCGGAACGCGCGCGCCGGCCCGAGACGGCGGCGTTGATCCGGCGCAACCAGGAGGCGCTGATGAGAGCGCTCATGCTGGATCGCGAAAACGAGCAGTTCCTGTTGCGCCGCGGGCTCGTTCCGGCGCGGCATCTCCCGCCGGCCTCGCGCCAACAGCCGCACTTTGTTGCTGACCTTTACCGGCGGACGGGTTTAGCCTCCGGCTAATGCCGATTGACAAAATTGTGCTGGTTGAGGACGACGTCATCATCCGCAAGAATCTCGAGAATCAGTTGCGGCAACGACGGTACGAAGTGGCCAGCGTCACCAGCCTGGCCGCGGCGCGCGAAATGCTCGCCCGGGACACCTTCGATCTGGTCTTCACGGATTTGCGCCTGCCCGATGGCGAGGGCACCGAGTTGCTGCGCGAGCTGCAGAGCCGGCCGCAGAAACCGCTGGTCGTGATTATGACCGGTTTCGGCACGGCGGATTTCGCGGTCAAGTGCCTGCGCGAGGGAGCGTTCGATTATTTGTTCAAACCGTTCGCGCCCGAGCAGGTGGAATTTACGCTTAAAAAGGCCGAGGACTTCACCCAACTGATCAAGGTCAATCGCTTCCTCAGCCACGAAAAGGGGGAGGAGGCCAATTTCGAGCTGGTCGGGCGCAGCCCGGCGATGGAGCAGTTGCGGGAGTTGATCCGGCGGGTGGGCCGCACGCAGGCGACGGTGTTGATCCAGGGCGAGAGCGGCACCGGCAAGGAACTGGTGGCCCGGGCGCTCTTTCAGGAGAGTCCGCGCGCCAACTCGCCGTTTATCCGGGTGAATTGCGCGGCGATTCCCGAGAACCTGATCGAGAGCGAGTTTTTCGGGCATGAAAAGGGGGCGTTCACGGGCGCTCTGGCCAAACGCGAGGGCCGGTTCGAGCTCGCCCATGCCGGCACTATTCTCCTGGACGAGGTGAGCGAAATCTCGCCCACCGTGCAATCCAAGTTGCTGCGCGTGCTGCAGGAGCGGGAATTCGAGCGCGTCGGCGGCAACCGCACCATCCAGGTGGATGTGCGCGTGATCGCCACCACCAACCGGAACCTCGAGCAGAGCGTCGAGCGGAAGGAGTTCCGGCAGGATTTGTTTTTCCGGCTGAATGTCGTCCCCGTGCTGGTGCCCCCCTTGCGGGAGCGCAAAGAGGACATCCCGCTGTTGGTGGAGGGTTTCGCGCAACGCTACGCCCGCAAACACGGCGTGCCGGGGAGCGCTGTTTCGGGCGCCTGCCTGGCGGCCTTGCGGCGGCATGACTGGCCCGGCAACGTCCGGGAATTGCAAAACGTCATCGAGCGGGCCGTGATTCTCAGCGGCGGCGAGGAGCTCGCTCCCGAGCATCTCGGCTTTTCGCCATCGGAAACCGCTCCGGCCTCGACCTCCGCAGCGCCCTCCGCCGTGTCCGCCGACGGCCAGTCTGTCACCCTGGCGGAATTGGAGAAACGCCACATTCTGGCCTTGCTGGAACAGTGCGGCGGCAATCGCACCCAGTCGGCGAAAAAGCTGGGGATCAGCGTGCGCACCCTGCGCAACAAGCTCCACGAGTTCGGCGTCGCCAACAAGGAAGAGGCGGATTCGCCGTCCGCCTGAGCGGCAGGCCAAACCCGGCGCTTGCCACTGTGCTGTCCGGTGATCCAAGTGACACGTTGCCGGTGCCCGTCTCAACACCGCCCGAGTTCCCGGGCGTTTCGTATAGCAGGCCAAGGCCAAATCCATTCTTCACGCGCATGAGCACTTGCGAGAGCGCCGCAATGGAACTCACGAGCCGGCGCGTAACCTCCGGCCCGTTCGTAAGGGCGACTCGATTGCCAGCAGGGCCATAACCGTACCCGACTGGACTGCCGATCAGACGCTCCGGATCCCCGTCTGCTGGCCGCCGCCGCAGCTAAAGGGCGCTCCCATTCGACTCCTGGCGATCGGTCAGGAAGATGTCCACCAATTCGCCGGGACGAATCTTCAACTCCGGGGGCAGGGTAATGTCGATGGGCAAGCCCTGGATGACCTCGGCGAAAGGGACCGGTCCGAGCATGGTTGGGGGAATGGTTTCCAATTGCGAGCCGACTTTCACAATGCTGCCCCAGCCGGCCTGGCGGCGCGGATTGCGGGAGCGAATTTGGACGCGCATGCCCGCTTGCGGCTCCTCGAAGATGGGCGGGCGCAGGTAACCGACGATCCGCACCGGGGCGAGGGTGGCGATGGTGAGGATGGGTTCCCCGGGCACCACCGCTTCGCCCGCGTGGCGATAGACCACGTTGACGATGCCGTCCATGGGGGCGGTCAATGAGATGGGGCTCAACTCCGCCTCGGCCAGGCGGAGCTTGGATTCCTGGGCCGCGATGGCCGCGACCAGCGGGGTGTCCGAGACCTTGGAAATATCGGCCAGGTTGGTGATTTGCATTTGTTGGAAACCGCCCTCGGCCTCGGTTACCAATTGGGCGAGCGCATGGACCTGATCTTGCAGCCCGTCGCGGGCGGCTTTGGCCTGATCCAGCGCCTGTTGCGAAAGGATTTTGTCCTGAAACAGCTCCTGGTTGCGCGCGTACTCGGATTCGGCCAGTTGCAGCTCCACGCGCGCCGCGGCCAGATCAGCCCGCTGGCGCATCCAATCCAGTCGAAGCCGGCCATAAACGACGGCTCTTTGCTGCTGCGCGGCAATCGGCTCCATGTTGGCGCGCAGCAGGTCGATCTCGGCCTGGACCACCGCCAGCGAGGAGGTCAGGATTTTGGGATCGGCGATAATTACCCGGCCGATCAGGTCGCCGGCTTTGACGGTTTGAAAGCGGGTGACCCTCAACTCGGCCAGCACCCCCGGCTTGTGGGAACTGACCTGCGCCAGCACCGGCTCGGCCTGCCCCACCATGGTGGGCGCCGCCACATAATCTTTCCACAAGAGCCCGATCACGAGCCACACCGCGCCAAACACCAGGATGGGCGCCAGGCGCAGCCGGGCATCCTGCCACCGCTGCTTGAGCGGGATGGGGATGGGGGGAAGGCGGTCCGGCTTCATAACTCCGATTCGTCGGCGGCGAGGAGGCTCGAGATCCGCTTCACCCCCGCCAGCCCGCGCAGCGCCTCCAAAAGCTCCTGGCCGCGGCTGGGATCCCGCAAGAGCAGCCGGTAGGAAAGGTCGATGCCATCGCAGCCCTCGCTGGCGCGCTGGCTGGCGCATTGGGTCTGGCGGCTGTGCCGCTCGAGGACTTGGCGGAGCTCGGATAGCTCGGCGGGCGGGCGCGTCCACTGGATATTGACGATCAGGTCGTAGCGGTGCCGCGTGCCGAAGGCTGTGAACCAGAAGTAAAACATGATCCCAGCCGTGGCCAGGCAGCCAATGATGGCCGAGGTGAATTTCAGCGTGCCGCAGGCCAGGCCGATCACGATGACCGCCAGCACATAGGCCGTGTCCAGCGTGTCGCGCAGAATGCTGCGAAAGCGCACCATGGCGAAGATGGCCATCAACCCAAACGCCAGGACCAGGTTGTTCGCCAGAATCAACATGACCAGGGCGACGATCACCGGCAGCAGAATCAGGCTGTTGACGTAGGAGCGGGAGTAGGAGAGGCCGCTATGCGTAAGCATGTAGGTCCAGGCGATCACGTGTCCGCAGCCAAAGGCCAGCAGCAGCGCGATCGTCAGCGCCGCGTAGTTCGTCGGCGCCGGCCCGTAGTCCCCGCGCAGAAACCAATCACTCATCGCCCAACTCCTCCAGCCCGGCGGGTCGGCGCGGCGAAGTCGCGGCGAAGTCCCGGATCCAATCAGGAGACGCCCGCTCGTGGCGGACCGCCGAAAAACCGTCGTGAAAGCGGTGCTCGCCCAGGATCAGCACGCCCGCCGCGTACTTGGCCGAGGAAGACTGCATCAAATGAAAATGCCGCACCATCATTCTGAGCCAATCAGGAAAACGCGTCGTGAACTTCAATTCCAGAACGACGAACTCGGGAAACACCCGCGCGGGATGGCGCATCGCCAGTTCCGGCCGGACCTCGAAGCAGGGCTCGATGCGGATCTGCCGGTCGAAGGTGACGCGGACGGGGTTGCCGTCGCGGCTGACCCAGGCCTCGCGCAGGTAGCAATTGTGCGCCTTGGGCCGGGCCTGAAGCTGGGTTTGCAGCAGATGAAACCGCTGCAGGGCCGCGAGGTGGCGCGGGTCGCCGGAGAACATCTGGTCCGGTTCGGGCAACTGGCCGGCGGCCAGGGGCGCCACCGCCTCCCGCCGCACGCCGCAGCGCTGCTTCAAAATACAGCCGTCCACCCGCGCCTTGACTTCAAAAAACACCGGCGTGTCCGGCCGCTCGTCGTAATAACGCAGGCGCAGTTTGAACCGGTTTTTGGTACCGTTGAAGGTCGAATGGAAGGTCTCGAGATTCCCGGAATCCAGGTAAATGCTGTGGACCGCGTAGGCGAAATTCGGCCGCCCCGCCCCGTACTCATCGAGCTCCAGATAGCTGCTCACAAAGTCCCGCAGACGGGGAACCATGGTCTCATCGATCAGGTATTTTAACTCAAAACGTTGCTGCTGTATTCGATGATCCTGGGACATGATGGACGCTCAAGCACCGCTTCAGTATAATGTCACCGCTGAACCCACATCAAACAAAAGTAAGGAAATTTGCAACGGCAGGGACGTTTCGCCGAAACGCCCTTTTCGGTGTTGTGGAGACCTCACTCCGGGGGCCGGGGCCAGGCGTCC